>JBDRBK010000141.1:5000-14175 GCA_043822705.1 Fidelibacterota bacterium | reverse complement strand
TTGTAATCCGGCAGCATTTCACCCGACATCCAGTCGGTCCAGGCGCTGTAACCGAAGCGGAACGAATACAGAATCCGGCTGGAATAGTCGTAGGCCGTATCGGGCCACATCAATTCATTGCTGTGGCGCCAGGCAAAGATTACATCGGCGGTATCGATAGTGGCACCTTCGGCCGGTCCGGTGAAAATCTCCGTGTCGGGCGGAATATAATTGGGACTATCGGGATCGAACCGATTATTTAAATCACCGAAAATGTCGCCGCAGGACTGGAGCAGCAATCCCCCTGACAGTGTCAGGAGCAATACCGAAATGAAGGTGACAAACGGTTTGGGCATGGCGATTCGCATTAATTTACCAAAAATAGTTATCTCCGACGAGCAGTAGCGTGATTATTATCACAAAATACCGCAACTACCATGCCCGATGCGCCACTGGATCATTTGGCGGTCAGCGTCCAGACGCCGTCCCAATCCTTTGCCGGCGGATTTTGCTTCAAGTACTCGCAGCGCGGGATATAGATCGCCGATGGATTGGTGTTGCGTCCCGGGAACATATCCTCGAGTGCTTCCGCTTCCCGGAAAGCCTTGATTGCCTTGTCCCAATCCTGGTTGAAATACAGCTCCTGGGCAGCGTGAAAAGCGGCCACAGCC
This sequence comes from Fidelibacterota bacterium, assembly GCA_043822705.1. GTDB lineage: Bacteria > Fidelibacterota > Marinisomatia > Marinisomatales > TCS56 > JBDRBK01. Next base: position 13,525 of record JBDRBK010000141.1, on the reverse strand, counting down.
TGGCTGTTTTTGGCATCCATTTTCCCTTTTTCGGCCAGTAATTCGTAGACCTTGACCGGTACCTTCTTCCCCTTGACCCGCACATAATCCAGAAACCGCCACTCGAACTGATCCTTTACGGCATTGTAGGTCGTTTCCATCACCTGAATATAGACCCCGTACTGTTTGGCGGAGGATTCCAGCCGCGAGGCGATATTCACCGTGTCGCCCATCATGGTATAATTCATGCGCATGGTCGAGCCCATATTACCGGTGACGATCTCGCCGGAGCCTAATCCGATGCGATGCTGCATATTGTGAACGATCTCCGGCCACCCCTCTTCCGATTTCCATTTTTTCCGCAGTTCAACCAGCTTGACACCCATATCGAGGGCGGTCATGCAGGCCTGGTACTCATGATTTTCCACCGGCATGGGCGACCCATAGAATGCCACGATCGAGTCACCGATGTATTTATCGAGTGTTCCCTGACGGTCAAGCAGAACCGTGGTCATTTCAGTGAGATACTCATTCATCAGGGCGACCATCCGTTCCGGTGTCAACACTTCCGAAAAGGATGAAAAACTTTGAATATCCGAGAAAAAAGCGGTGTGGTAACCAACCTCACCACCGAGAGCTGGTTCCTTTTTATTCGCGTACATCTGTTCGATCAGTTCCGGCGATATGTAGGTCCCAAAAGTGCTTTTCAGGAATTTTTTATCCTTCTGCTCATTCAGGAATTTATAGATCACATTGCTGGTATAAGTCAACAGGATGCCGGCAATCGGCATGGCGATCGGTATGACCAGGCTTTCACCTATCCCGGGCAGTGGCGATGATAACCAATCACTATTATTGGCCACAAATGAAGATGGTAGAATTTTTGCCACCAGGGTCTTGAGGAACCACCAGCCGTCATTGACAAAAAGTCCGCAGGCGATACCGAAATAGATCATTGCTTCGATCAGCACCAGCCCGCCGGCGATAACCGGATTGACAAATGCCAGCAATAGAAACGCGATCGTGCAGATCAATGCCAGCAGCCAACCATGACTGGCGGGGAAACCGACACTGATCACATCCACCAAACGGTCACCCAGCACCTGCAGATAATTACCATGCAGAATGGTCTGGATGGCATTGGCGTGGGTCTCGACTCCTGGCATCAGTTGCGGCACACCCAGATAATTATAAAATGGTGTCGATTTCACGTCGTGAATGATCTCCACGGAGATGCCAATCAGCACGATTTTATTGTAAAAGGGCGAGTTGGTAATATCAAACTCATCACCGATACCCATCACCTCGAGCATTTCCTGCCGCTCGGCGGGATCTTCCATTTCCGAAATCCAATCTGGTATTTTGCCCGGCAGGAACTGGTCCATCCAGTCGATATCCTCCATCGGGTCGCGTAGTGTGATATCTTCGGTATCAATGATATAGGCCAGTGAGTATTGGGGAAAGGTTCCCCATTTCGGGAAATTACCTTCGCGCAATTTATAGCCGGAAGCCGGACCGTAATAATTGACCAGAAATGTATTGCTGCGTTTCAGCACCTTTATTTCATAGGGGCCATAAGACCAGGTATTGTTTTCAACATTATGTTGCGGTACCAATGTATCGGAAATACCGGAAAATGCCTTGACGCTCTTCATTCCCAAAGTAAGGTAAGCCTTCTCCGGTTCATGATCCAGATAACCGGCGATCGAATAGCGCCTTGAAAAACCATCCTCGTCCAGATAATCGTTAATCAGGCCGGTCTCCGGATTACTTTTCATCAATTCCGCCACCGGCATGGCAATATACTGGGACGGTTGCCGGGAGGGCTCAGTAACCATTTTTACATTAATCACGATTTCAGTGCCGTAGGCCTGGGCTTCGGTGATCGCTTCGGCCAGGACTTCGTCACCGTGGCGTGGCAGGAAGGCCATCAATTCTTCTGATTGTACTTCCCGGGCAAAATCGTACAAAAATTCTGATTTTGTCTCCGGCACATCGAATTGAATATCGAAGGTGATCACTTTGGCACCGGCCTGGGAAAGATTATTGATTACCCGGGCCCAGACCGTACCGCGCGGGTACGGCCAGGCTTCCGGCATCAACCGCCAGGCTTCATCGTCGACCTCGACCAGCACCACGTCGGTTCCCATTTTGATGTAACTGGAATCACGGGCGGTCCAGCCGGTCAGGGGACCACGAACGGTATTAAAGCGGTAATCGTACAATTTTAACTCGAAGGTATCGAAAACACCCAGCCAGTGCAGAAACGAAACCAGCAGAATTGAGCCAATAGTAATCAGGATACCAGGGAGATTCTGTTTGAATAATTTGTATATTTTTTCTAACATGTTTAAAACCGGTAGTTAACGGTTAAATTAATTGAAGATGAATTTAGTTTGACTGCTTCTAGAAATTCATCGGTCTTGCCATTGCCATCATTATCGGCCTTATCGTTTTTCCAACTGGGAGTGTGGGCGATTTGAAACTGAAATGTACCGGCCAGCAACAGATTCTTCAACAGATAATATTCCATACCGGTGGTTGTATTATACACGTTGGCGATAGTAAAACCGCTGCTGCGCAGGTAATTCAATCCGGCATTGATCCGGGTCTTATCTTCATTGACCGAATACATTCCGCGGAAACCGATGATGATCCAGTTGTAATCAAAGCCCGCCGCGTTCAGGGTCGTCTGGCTCAGGTTAATGATCGTGCGCAGTGGTATGTTGGTGAATTTGCTGGTCAGCGTCAGCGCCATCGACCGCGAGTCGGTGCTGTTAAAAACAAAATCGTAGCGACGTTCATCAGCCAGCAGATCAAAATTATCAATCTGGTAACGGTTGACCACCAGATTGCTGGTCATTCCACTGAGCCTGAAGGGAAAATTAATCGACATCAGCGAGTTTCTGGTCAAGGTACTTTCACGGACATCGGACTCACTGGTACCGACCGTATCGCTGCCGGCCATTACATTGGATTTTGCCATGGACTGGAAATTCACCGTAATCGAAGGCACATCGGGACCGGGGGCCAGGGTAATATTGGCCTGCATTGTATTCGTCCGGTAGGGATCAACGGTGGTGCTGAGAATCCGGTTGCTCTGGTACTTGTAGCTGCCGTTGATCAGCAATTTGTTGTCCAGCAGCAGCACCCGGTCGGCCAGAATGAATTCGCGGATATTACTGGTCAGATACGGATTGCCGAATGAAACGTATTCCGGGCCGACCTGCCGGTATTCGGCGCTGAAATTATTCTTGAAATAATTACCCCGGATTTTCAGGTTATAGGCCGTCGACGGCATGTTGAGAATCGCGCGCAGGGGCGCATCCTCATAAGCGAAATAGTCGAACGGCAACAGTGGTACCATGTTGATGTTGATGGTAAAAATATTCTCGTATTTGACCGGATCGAATATTTTCAATGTATCGATCATCAGCGGTTTCCCGACGATCAGGCCGAATTCATCATATTGCACGCCGATTAGTCCGTCCAGACTGTCATCGAGGGCCGTATCCATCTGGGCCCGGGTCATCGTGCCCTCCCAGATATTGCGGTTGCGCAGGCTGATGTACCAATTGGCCTCGACCCGTAAGCGATCATCATCGAATGCGCCCCCTAATTCGAGACCGGCCACCAGGTTCTCCTCGGGACTGTCGCCGCCCCAGTTAAGATCGGCGAAATTCAGTTTAGCACCGGAGCCGCTGATGGCGCTGGCGAACTCATCATAAGTATAATTCTGATAAGGAACGGTTGAAATCCCGCCGGTATTAGTCGAATCGATGGAAAATACTCCGCCGGCAATGAACTTATCGACACTGCTGATGACATCCTTGGATTTCAGTACCGCCAGACCGATATTATATTTGGATTTGATGTCGAGTGCCAGCCGGTAGGCGTTGACCTGCCTTTTAAAAGTATAGCCGTTTCGGTCCAGCGTATAGATACTGGCGCCGGTGGAATCCTGATCGACGCCGGCCAGATAATAGCCATTATCCAGTCGGTTGCGATGCTGAACTTGTCGTTCCGAAGTTCCGCTGACCGCCTGAAAATGGAACCACTTTAATTCAAGATCGACGCCCACGCCGCGAACGCGCTTGCCATCCATTATGAAGGGTGTGAGCAGGGGATAAAAATCACCGGCTTGGATCTTCAGATAGTTACCGAATTCGACTTCGGTCGAATAACGGTTCAGCGGTTGCAGGTAGCTGGATTCGCGGCTGGTCAGCCGCAGGGAACTGCGGGATTTGATCCAACTGACGCCGGCCTCCGCTTTGGCGGTCATTTCCGAAATATTCAGCACCTGCGATTCGATCCGGTCGCTGGCGATCCGGGCGCCGATCTCACCGGAATAAGCCAGGCGTTCTTCCGGGTCTACATAATCGCTGCTGGTCCCGAAAGACCACACTACCGGCGTTACCGAGATGCCATAGATGGTCGCTAAATATACCCGCACCGTGTGCAGTCCAGAGGCCATTTCGGGGGGATGCAGACTGATGATATCGGCTGTAATCAGGGCTTGATCGGTATAATCGACGCCATCGACCTCGATCCTGATCGAGCTGGTGTCAATATTATCGGCATTAAACAGTGATAGGGCGATCACCACATCCTCCGGCGCCAGCAGTTCGCCGACCTGTGGCGACAGGATCAGGATGTCGGCACTGACCGTCCCGGCGGCCGCCACCTTGTCGGAACCGGGGAAGCGCCGGCCGGCCGGGCCGGCCGGCTTGACTGTTACGAAGTGGGGTGTTTCAAAAGGTGTATCAGTGGGTGTGGCGTAAAACCGGCCGTCGGTGGTGCGCATGACAATCAAATATTCGATGCCACCGGCGCTGAGTTCGCCGGGTACGATTGTTGCGCTCCATTCGCCGGTCTGATACTGCATCCGCCGCTCATAATAGCTTTGACTATGCGCCGGTCGGAAAAACAGGGTGACCTCGGCCACCGGCAGCTCAACTAACAGGCCGGCGCTGATCAACAGGTCCTCATCCATTTTTACCGACTCCGGCGGATTATGGTATAATACACCGGCAGGTTGCGAACAGATCATGGACAATAACAGAACAGGCCCCAACAGGAGCCACCGTTTCGGGAGAACTCGCATTCGATAACTGCTTGTCACGTCGGCAATTTTAGCAGTTTTTAATGCGCGATGAAAGAGCTATTGATATTCAATAATCAGGGTTTTGACAGTATTGTCGGGTCCCTGGAATTGGATCTTTAAAATAGATTTTTTACTTTGCTCGGTTTCTTCATCGGGATCATCCGGTATCGTCTCGGGTATGGTCACGTCGCTGGTAAGCCCGCCATCCGCCAGCGAATTCCCGGTGAAACCACCGGTGATGTCCATTGCCATGCCGCTGAAAACATTCATCAACTCGACCACCCCGTTCAGACCGATCAACTGGTCGCCTTGAATCGGATCGGAAATCATCCAGAAATCGGTGCCCTTGACCGACGCCACCGAAGTCGGTGTGGCCACGATGAAATCACCTTTGACCTGTTTGGTTACCTGGGCCCGCAGCGTACCATGATCCAGATTGATCTTTTTGGCAATGCTGGCGGCCTGGCGTTTGCCGGTGATTTCCAGTTCCGTATTTTCTTTGATTTTCAAACTCGATTTATCGTCTATAAAAACCAGGGCGACGAAACCGTCGCCGCCGGTCTTGATGAAATCACCATCTTCCAGGATGGCTCCTGGCTGGAGGGTACTGGATTTAGACTTGGCTTTCGCGCTCTTGGTCAGGTTGACCAATCCGGACACCTTGGTGGCAACAGCCACTTTTTCCGCTGCCCGACCCATGCCGATTACCAGCAATGATAATAACCAGATCAATGTGTAGTGTCGTATATTTTTCATTCTACCCGCACCCCTGTGACGGTCACATTCTGGTTGACGATTTGGGAAAGAATGTAGGCCACGGTTGATGCATTGATATTGGTGCCGTTCAGACTGAAATTGCCGCGCAGTCGATAATCTTTCAGAACACCGTTGTCGCCGAATAATGCCTCATACTGTGCGGTACCCAGCGAATTCATCAATGCCTGCACGATCGGATCGGGTAGATTGGATATTTCTGCTGGAGCACCCGCATCACCGATCTTGAAACAATAGATCGATGAAAGAATCTCGTTCGTGCCGGAGGTGGTCTGAAACGTTTTTCGCACCTGCCAGACATAAATCCGATCCGGTTGCAACGGTCTGGCGCCCGTCGGCGGGTATTGATAACTCGTGCCGGCCCCGATCGCGGCCCAGGGCTGGCTCTGGCTCAATGGAACCATTGTTTCATCTTCGATTGCTTCATTCGGTGACGAATGAATTTCCGGATTGAACTCGGCAATTCGGATGAAGAATTCACAACCGCTACAGATACCGCTGTTCCACATGAACAACGGATAAGTGGTGTATACCAGATTCTGCGCCGTGTCCGCCAGTGCGCCGCCTGGTGATTGCAACTGGATCGAGGTCGGTGTACGCACCGTTATCGATTTGGATATCTCATAAATCGACGACAAGCTCCCGCCGGGATTGCCGGACCGGATCTTGATATTAAATCGATATTCACCGTCGACAATCTTACCGCTGGTGAGTACCGAACTGATCAGGGCGTCGAACTTGGTGGCATCCAGGGTCGTGGTGACCTGGATCGGGATGGCATTGGGGGGACTGGCCTGATCATAGAGGAAAGAGGTATTAGCCGACAAATCCCGGTTATCGAGCCGAATGGGGTGGCTGGGCATGCGAAAGCGGTTGGACTCCAGCCGCATCAGTTCTTCGGCGGAATTCAGACCCAGAGCCGGGGATCGAACCGCCATGGTGAATTCAATTTTAGCATCGGCAGGATAAATATTTGATTGCAGGGTATACTGGAAAAATTGAAAGTTGGATGCACCGGCCTGGATATCGAACCCGGATATGTAATAAGTCACGTATTCGATGAACCCTGAATCGTCTGGTGGATTGAGCGTCACCCGGACATCCTGGCCGGTCAGACAACAGGACATGACCATCAGGATCAGAGTGAAGTTCACTTTACTGTTGATTCTAACTCTGCTTGACTGCATTTGCATTAAACCTCCGCGTCCCAATTTATAAGTTGTTCAAAGTATTTACAATACAAATGATCGCCATTAGAAAACGGCCGCGCGTCAGCGTGAGAACTGTCACACCGACTTAACTAATGCAGAAATGGCACCAAAGGCCTGGTTCCAGAATAAAAAAAAAGGACCATCTGTTTAAGACGGTCCCTTTAAAAAGTTACCCGGCAACGACCTACTCTCCCACGCTGGTCTCCCGCGCAGTACCATCGGCGCAGTAGGGCTTAACTTCCGTGTTCGAAATGGGAACGGGTGTGACCCCTACGCCATAGTTACCGGGATAAATTTATGGGATTGAGAAGGCGGAATTCGCTAAAAATAATGTTTTGATAAAGCCCTTCGGCTTATTAGTACCACTCGGCTTAATACATTACTGTACTTATACCTATGGCCTATCAACGTCGTAGTCTACAACGAGCCTTATTACCTTACGGTAGGGAGATCTTATCTTGGAATAGGTTTCGCGCTTATATGCTTTCAGCGCTTATCCTGACCGAACATAGCTACCCAGCGATGCCTCTGATGAGACAACTGGTGCACTAGAGGTTCGTCCACTTCGGTCCTCTCGTACTAGAAGCAGATTTCCTCAAATCTCCTGCGCCCACGGCGGATAGAGACCGAACTGTCTCACGACGTTCTAAACCCAGCTCACGTACCACTTTAATGGGCGAACAGCCCAACCCTTGGGACCTTCTCCAGCCCCAGGATGTGATGAGCCGACATCGAGGTGCCAAACCTCCCCGTCGATATGAACTCTTGGGGGAGATAAGCCTGTTATCCCCGGAGTACCTTTTATCCGTTGAGTGATGGCCCTTCCATTCGGAACCACCAGATCACTAAACCCTACTTTCGTACCTGCTCGGTCCGTCGACCTCGCAGTCAAGCTCCCTTATGCTTTTGCGCTCTACGCACGATTACCGACCGTGCTGAGGGAACCTTTGGGCTCCTCCGTTACCTTTTAGGAGGAGACCGCCCCAGTCAAACTACCCGCCTGACAATGTCTTCCGCCCTGATTCAAGGGCCGGAATTAGAACTCTAGCAAAACAAGGGTGGTATTTCAAGGATGGCTCCACCCCGACTAGCGTCGGAGCTTCATCGCCTCCCACCTATCCTACACATGCAGAACCAGAATCCAATGCCAGGTTATAGTAAAGGTTCACGGGGTCTTTTCGTCCTGCCGCGGGTAGCCGGTATCTTCACCGACACTTCAATTTCGCTGAGCTCCAGGTAGAGACAGTGCCCAAATCGTTACACCATTCGTGCAGGTCGGAACTTACCCGACAAGGAATTTCGCTACCTTAGGACCGTTATAGTTACGGCCGCCGTTTACTGGGGCTTCATTTCAGAGCTTCTCCCGACAATTGCTTGTCAAGATGACCCCTCCATTTAACCTTCCAGCACCGGGCAGGTGTCAGTCCCTATATTTCGTCTTGCGACTTAGCAGAGAC
>JBDRBK010000140.1:0-8656 GCA_043822705.1 Fidelibacterota bacterium | reverse complement strand
TCTCATCATCCACATATTGTAGAATGTCGAAAAACAATTCAATACAGTCGTAGAATTTTCCGGCGGGAGTTATGATGGAATCCAGATTACTTATCGTGTATCGTACTTGCGACCGTACTGTCACATACCTAAATAATAAGTGATGCCGAGCGAAATAACATTGGCAAATGTATATTTGTAATCCACCTGATCTTTATAGTAGACTACATAAAAATTACCCATAACCGGAACATCGTACCGTGTGTACGAAGCTTTTATTGCCTTATAGTCCAACTTCAGACTGGTTCGTTTAAAGAGAAACAACTCCGCCCCTAACCCAAAAGAATGTGTTGAGGAACTGCGACTCCAATCTCCGGCTCCTTTATATTCACCCATGTCATACCAGGTTGCCGTACTCGCCAAAGTAACAGCGTAGCCCATGCTATCACCATATTCGGTTGCCGCAGAATGAAAAGACTGTCGGCCATGGCCGATGCCAAACGATCCGTACAAACAGAGATTAAGATCTTTGAAGGGAAGAACGCCGAGGATCAATCTGATTTCCCACTCCGAATTCTGGCGTTCTGTCTGGGGAAAACTCAGGTCCAAAATAGCATGCGTTGCATACCAGTCGCCGTTGACCGTGTCGACGTTGTGATGTGATCCCTCAAATTGTTCCGAACCGTCGGGATGAGAAATCTGGCCGTAGGTGCCTTCAAGAGCGGCCAGGAACCAGTCCAAATGCGTCTGCCACCCGACCGCACATCCCAACCCCGGCGCTGGCTGAGGACTGTTAAAGCCCTGTGGGAAAAAGGAAGAACCATTAACGATAGCGTTTCCGGTAGCAAGGTGCACTTCATATTGTGCCGGGTATGAAACACTAGAGTATATTGATTGTTGTACAGTAAAATAATAGCCATTCGCAATTCTGCCTTCTCGTGGCTGACCACGAAGCCCGGTAAATCCAAGTATAGCTATTATGAAACATAAGGCAGAAGGACTAAATCTGACCACTCGATAAAGAGTGAATATGTAGGAAATATTTATATAAGCCTCAATTTGAAAAGGATAGCATTGGCTGGGCCGCCTGACATATTCTTACCGGTCTGGGATCCCGTAGGCACTTCCGGTTGAGTAATAGCTTATAGACGAGGCTTTCAATTTGATAACATTCCATCGCAAAATACCTTAACTCCCTGTTAATCGAAAGTTATATAGCCGACATCAGTAAAGCAAAAGGAATATCAGCGTTTAAGGAACACTCATCAGACCAGATACTTAATCAGCACAAAGCCGCCGACCAATAAAATAGTGAAAACGATCACCACCAGGTTGAAGTATTTATCGATGAAACTGCGGATCGGTTCGCCGAATTTCCGGATCAGTCCCGCCACCAGGAAAAAACGCGCCGAGCGACTGATGATCGACGCAATCAGGAACATGATGAAATTAATATCGAAGGCGCCGGCGGTGATGGTAAATACTTTATAGGGGATCGGCGTGAAACCGGCGGTGAAGATGATCCAGAAATTCCATTCGTTGTATTTATCCTGGATGCTGTAAAACAGCGTCTCGGTAAAGCCGGGGATGTGGGCGAAAAAGAACTGCGCCAGCGCCGAGAATTCCGCGCCGTTGGTCCACCAGGCGAACTGGCCGATCAGGTAGCCGAAGATTGCCCCCAGCACCGAGGCGGCGGCGCAATTCAGGGCGAAGCGGAATGATTTCGTCAGCGCCCCCAGGCACAGGGCGATCAGCAGGGCGTCCGGCGGCACCGGGAAAAAGGAAGCCTCGGCAAAAGCCAGAATAAACAACGCCAGCGGTCCGTAGGGCGACTCCGCCCAGCTCAATACCCAGTCGTACAATTTCCGAAAAATCTTCATGTCCAGAAGAAGCTCCTAAACCAGAGTTTAATGAATCGCAGCGTATCCTTGGAATTATTCATCTGCGTCGGTTCATCCCCGTAAACGGCAGGAATCGGGCGGTGGACGATCCGGTAGCCGTGCAGCGCCGCCCGGATCAGCATTTCGCTCTCAAACTGGAAGCCGCCGCTGACAAACGGCAGTTCCCGAAACAACGCCACTGGAAAGGCCCGGAAGCCGCATTGGGAATCCTTGATAACGCTGTTGGTCCTGACAGATATGAATAAACTGGTCAGGAAATTAGAAATTTTACGATGCACGGGCATGGTTTTTCTGTCCCGGCGATAACCGATCTGAATCCGGCGCGGCTGGAAATCCAGGAAATCGCGCAGGTACTCCGGGGGGTGCTGCAGATCCACGTCGATGACGATCACCTGCCCGATACCGTGGCTGCGGGCGTACTCCAGACCGCTGCGGATGGCCGCGCCTTTGCCACGATTGCCGTCATGGCTGATAAAACGGGTGCCCAGGGCACAAAGTATGTCCCGCCCGGCATCGGTACTGCCGTCATCGATAAACAGCAGCTGCGGGCGAAATTCAGGGGCGATCCGCTGATGGAAGCGGCGGATGTAGTCGGCGCCGTTATAAACCGGCACCAGGATCAGGTAGTCGCTATGGATTTTATTCGATGGCATAATCCAACCGGGAATTTACTCCCTCCCGTTCGCCGATCAGGCGCGCCTGATTATCAAATCGCAGCAATTTCCAGGAATAAACCTGATTCACGACAAAAGCCTGTTGGCCAATGCCCGGCAAAACCTGGATCCCGTTCAAATGACGGTATTCATCTCCCAGCAATATCGTTTCCGCACCGGCGCTGAAAAACCCGGTTTCCCATTCGCCGGTCGTCCGGTCATAACCGGTGTAGTAACAGTCGCCGGTAACCGGATTGACGCTGAGATCGTAGACTTTGAAATTATTGCGCCTGATCGACAGTTCGTTGTCGGCGTTAATCATTGCCAGGACGGAATCACCGCCGACCCAGCAACCGCCGTTAATTGGATCGGCCTCAAGTTCGGCGACGCCGGCGATGCCGCTCCAGCGCTGCGGATTAGCGCTATCGCCCAGACGATAGGCCAGCACCTGGTCGCTGCCGGCCGTCAGCCAGACCGCATTAGTCACCGGATCGAAGGTCAGCGTATGCCAGCTGGAAACCGGATCGAGCAGATTAAAGCTCTGCAATTCCGCGCCGGTGTTGGAAAAAACCACGATTGAGCCGGGATCGCCGGTCAGCAACACGAAAAAGCGGTCGTTTTGCCGATCCTGCGCCAGCGCCACGGGATAGCCATCAAGCCGGATTTCCGCCTGAATTTCCAGGCTGTCGTCAAAAACCAGCAGCGACCGGTTCCAATAGTCGGCCACGATCGCCCGCCGGACAGCCGCCAGGTATTCCAGTGCGATCGGCGCCGTCACCTGGGCGCTGCCCAGGGCGTAGCGTCCGTCGTAGGTCAGGCGGTGAACGGCCATATCATAGAAATCGGCGATCCAGATGTTCAGCGGTCCGGGGATGATCGTGACCGTATCCGATACGGTGCCAAGATCAAAACTGGTCTGCGCCTGCAGACAATAACGGTAAGTGGTATCATATTCGATTGCGCTATCGCTGAACCGGATGGTTGGTTCGGCTACCGAATCATACAGTACCCAGGCGGAATTCCCGCATTGCCGGAATATACGGTAGCCCAACAGATCCTCCACTGCGATCGGATTCCAGGACAGCGTTACGGTCGCCCGGTCGGACACGATTTGCAGGCCGGAGGGCGCGCCGCCGGTCAGCGGATTGGCCGGATCGAACGGGTTCAACCGTTCCCGCTCCGAACAGCCGTAAAGTACAACCATGGCGGTAAATAGAAGTACTGCCCGCATGTTACTCGGAATTGAATGATTTGACCACGATCAGCAGACCGGCCTCGGCCAGGATGAAAGCTAATCCGGCGTAGCGGTCGTAGCGCGCGGTCTCCCGGAATAACCGGTCCATATTCTCGACACTGCCGGAAACGAGGTAATCCTGGTAGCTGTTTTCCGCCTGGCGGCTGTAATGATAGGCCAGCAAACCGAACACTGTCATCATTGTCAGCCCGGCGCTGCGCTGTCGGTTCCAGGTCAGGTGCGGTCGCGGGGCGCAATCGACTTTGAAGGTGTCATAAACGGTGGTATTGGTGGTGAATGTCGAATCGATCGCTGCCGGGCGGTCGAATTGTTCGGGTTCGTTTCGGGCCAAGACCAGCGTGCAGGTGATCGCGATGGCAATGGCCGGGGCCGGTATTTTCAAATCGACCTACCTCAGATAATGCAGCCGGTTGCGGCGATCGGCGATCAGCAACCCGTCGCGGGTGAGATCGAGCGACCGGATCACATATTCGGTATCGTGATGCCATAATTCACGGCCGGTCAGGCGGTCCAGCGCGACGATCCGACCACGGGCGAATGGCACGATGATTACATTGTCAGCGATCAGCAGAGGCTGGTTGACCAGTCCCTGCCCCTGGAACCGCCACTGCTCTTCCCCGCTGTCCGGATTTATCGCGGATACAAATCCGCTGCCGTGAGCGCAAATTAGCAGTTCGTCATCGATCAACGGACTGGTATAGATCGGGCCATCCAGTTTTGTTTCAAACATCAGTTGGCCCGCCGTCAGGTCCACGACCACCAGCCGGCCGTTGGCATCGCCGGCGGCGATCCGGTCGCCGGATATTGCCGCCGAGAGTGATTGGTCCAGATTCAGCGACAATGGTTCCAGCGGCTCGAGCCCGGTGGTAAACCGGTGCAGGTTACCGGCCGTGGAAAAAACTGCCAGCGTCCCACCGAAAGTGAAAAATTCGCTGGCGAAATCGTCCGGCAGGGCGCGCCGTGCGATAAATTTTCCGGTGGCGGCGTTACCAACGACGATATTCCGCTGCTCCTGATAAAAAACCAGATTTTCGATCACGGCGATTGCCCCGGGGGCTTTGAGCTTGCGGTTGCGCCACAGTCTTTTCTGCAGACTGAAATCGTAGGCTGAAATCAGGCCGTCGATGACAGAACTGAAATACAGCCGGTTACCGTCGATACAGTGATTTGAGATCGGCTGGCGATAGGGTTGCCAGACCCGGCCCTGGCGTTGCCCCTGATTCAGGTCCCACAAATAAATTTCGCCGCGATATGATAATATCAATGCCTGATCCCGGTTCAACACTTCGATCGCCACCGGCGGCGAAATCATTTTCGCGCTCCATTGCAGTTCCGGCGGCCTTGATAAATCCCCGCCGGTGCTCAGCGGTTCTTCACTCAGGTCGATACCGTACTGCAGTTTGCCGACACACCCGGTAACTGCCAGCACCAGCGCCATGCACAGCAGGGCTCCGGTCATTCGAATAATATCCTGTTTCGCGCGCGTCATCGTCAATAATCCCAGCCGAAGAAGAACTGCACAAACCAGTCGCGGTCGATTGTTTTGAAATCGGTATGGCGCCCGATATCCAGGCGCAGCACCACCCCGCCCAGAAACAGCCCGCGCAAACCAAAGCCCAAACTGCCGATCAGGTCCGGCCTTTCATTATCCCAGGCATTACCGGCATCCAGGAACAGGGCGCCACGGATCGGACTGACACCGATCCCGCCGCGGCTGAAATTAAGCATCAGACTGTGGGCCAGCGGGAAGCGCAGCTCCTGGTTGAACATCATGTACTTACTGCCGTAAATATCATACAGGTTATAGCCGCGGATGCCCCAACTGCCACCGATGTAGTAGCGCCGGATATCCTCGCCGTCATTGATCCAGATCATCGTCCGCTGGGCGAAAGTGACAAATTGCCGGATTCGCAGATAATAGCGCGAATCGATCAGTCCTGTCAGATTGTGGAGCCGGCTCTTTTTCAGGTCGATCGTCGGACCGATCGTCAGGCGCAGGCGCCAGCCGTCGATCGGCCCGGTGTAATACCAGAGGGAATTATCGTGGATGAAAGATACGAAATTGGATATCAGGACCGTCGACCGGGTATTATTAAAATAGAAATCCTTGTAGGAGTACCAGAAAGTACCGCTGAATTCCAGCCGCCGGAAAACATCCAGCGGGTAATTGATGCCGCCACGGATTCCGTACGTCCGCTCGAAATAAAAGGCCTGGTAGGGGTCAAAATAGTCATTGGCGAAATGAAAGATACCCAGCGCCAGGTTGGAGCGGCCGGTCAGATCCACCATCGTCACCGCAAAATTGAAGCGCCCCAGAAAATCGCCGGAAGTCTGGGCGGTATTGGTCAACAGGAAATGATAATAGCGATTACCCAGCAAATCGGAAATGCTGAGCTGGGCGCCCCCCAGCACACCGTAGATCGGATCGTAGGCCACCGCGGTCTGGGCCAGATCGAGACTGTAACGCAGTTTGTATGGTTCCTTTTTACGGCTGCTCGTCGTCGGGATGGTGGGCGGAACCCAGCCCTTCACTGTCGAACGGCTGAAGGTCGTATCGATCGGTGTGGTCACGGAAAATTCACTCAGCGGCAGACGGTGAATCTGAAAATTGTATTCCTGAAAGGAACTCACCAGCAAAGAATCAGCCCCCAGCGGTACGATATCATGAATCCCGGTATGAACGTTCGTCAACTGCTGCAATTGCACGATATGAAGCGGTTCGTTGTCGTTGATCCGAACCGACCAGATATTGGGCGTCCCGGACCGGTCCGAGATAAAATATATCAATTGTTTATCGGCCTTGGACCAGCGCGGATATTTTTCCTGGTATTCATCCTTGAACAGCATTTTCAGCTGCCGCGTTGCCAGATCGAGGATAAACAGGTCGGTTCCGCCATCGAGAATTTCCCGGCCGCGGTCCGATACGAAAACGACCGCACCGTCATCGGGACTGAAAGCAGGATCGCTGTCGGAATAGATATCAGCTGTCAGACGAACGGCGGTGCTGCTGTCGACGGTCCAGATGTACAGGTCGGCCAAGCCATTGAAATTCTGGGCGCTGAACACGATTTTAGCGTTGTCGTGGGACCAGACCGGCGTGCGGATCGAAATAATCTGCGGGTGACTGAAAGAAGTGATTTCCTTGCGGGTGGCCAGGTCCACGACCCGGATTACGTCCTGGTGACCAGATTTGGTCACATAAGCCAGCTTCCCGTCCCGACTGACATTCAACCCGGACTGGGTGATATGCAGCGATTCGAATTCGGCCCCACGCTCACCCTTTAACACAGTCTTCTTTTTCCTGTCATCGACATCCAGACTCTGCGAAAGAATATCGGTGTAACCACTCCGACTTGATAAGTAGACCAGGTGTTGATTGCCCAGATGGTCGTAATACAGGGCGGGACTGACATTGGTGCCGGTTTTGGTCAGCTGGTTCTCGCCGTTGCCGATGACGAAATCCTGCTGCAGCGGTTCGGCCATCTGTTTTTTAAGCGCCAGGCGCCAATCCAGCATGAGCGTAGTAAATTCCTTGCCGGTCACACCTTTGATTGTTTCCTGAAAATTTTCGTAGCGCCAGTAATCCTCCATCAGCCGGCGGATAGCGTCGGTTCCATAGGTTTCCTCGAAATATCCCATAAAAGACTGGCCTTCCTTGTACAGTAAAAACCCGGCCCGGTACAATGCTTCGCTGTCCAGCGGATATAAATGATCGTACAGCAACGCGTCCCGAATCACCATTTCGGCCTGGGAATCCCAGTTGCCGGACCACAGATCGGCCAGTCCCTCGGTAAACCACAACGGGAAATTGGGCGATTCCCACATGCCGATGTCGCTGGAAACGTAGGAAATTTTGGCGTGCGTGAAGGCATGCACCATTTCATGGCGGATCACCTTGCGGAAATCAAACATATTACCGTTGAAAGGAATGACCACTCGTTTCTTGATATACTCGATGAAGCCCCCCACCCCCGCCGGTATATGATAGGGCAGGATATTTGTCTGCTTGAAATGAATATGATTGCTGTAAACCACCAGCGGAATTTTTCGACTGAACGTACAATTGAATTTCAATTCCAGTTCACCAAACGCCTCCTCGGCAAAATAGGCGGCCACCTGCCCCAACTGCTCTTCACCGGTGTAATAGTAGAGATAAAAATGCTCGGTTTCCAGCACCTGCCAATCAAAATCCTCGTATTGTATCTTATTGCGGCCGAAATAAAACTGGCCGGTCATAACGACCGGCAGCAGCACTATAATTGCCAGCGATAATACTGACAGCCCGCCCCGGCGTTTTACTGATTGTGTTTTATTCATCGAACTTCAGGGTCATTGGTTTATCGGCGATCCATGGAAGTCTGTTGAACAATCGTACCGCTACGGTCAACTCGGTAAAATTGATATTAACGCCATAAAGGACAGGGCAAATATTCCTGCGCCGCTGAAGGTGTTGAACAGGCGCAACTGCTTGGTGGATGTCAGATACTCCTGTAGATAAATATTCTGATATTCGATAGTCTGGAGGCGCAGATGATTGCGGCGGTTGACCGGCAGGTCGACTTTTTTCTTGTAGGCAAAATACGACGGTACACCGACTAGAAGGGCTACTTCCAGAGCACGACTGCGATAAGGATAGTCCGGCATCAGACTCGATCCGGTCAGGAACAGGGTGCAGAACTCGAATCCGCCACAGCGTGTGAGCCAGGGTTTGACCTTGAAATCATCGACGGCATCACTGCGGGCCTGCTGGCGAATTTGTTCATCGCTCAAACCGGTATTTTGACTCAAAGCTGTATTGCAGATTATCAGACTTATCAGACTGAAATAAATCCAGTACTTATAACCAGATTTCATCATTTGATTTGTTC
>JBDRBK010000139.1:0-9965 GCA_043822705.1 Fidelibacterota bacterium | reverse complement strand
CAATGATTACCATCGCCCTGCTAATCCTGTTCCTGCCGCTGCTGGCCTTCGTAATCCAGATTTTCTTCGGCAAGCGGCTGCCGCGCCAGGGCGATTTCGTCTCGATTGCGGCGGTGCTGACGACCCTGGGGCTGGCGCTGGGAATGCTGGTTTTTATTCTGCTGGAAGGCGATCCCGACTTCCGGCTGCAGGCCGCTTTCACCTGGTTCGATCTGGGGGCCTTCAAGATCGAACTGGGCTTCCTGATCGATAACATTACCGTGATCATGCTGGTGGTGGTGGCCCTGATTTCCACCATGTCGCATATATTCTCGATCAAGTACATGGCCGGCGATCCGCTGTATTCACGCTATTACGCCTATCTGGGCCTGTTCACCTTCAGCATGAACGGGATCGTGCTGGCCGACAACCTGGTTTCGTTATACATGTCCTGGGAACTGGTGGGACTCAGTTCCTACCTGCTGATCGGATTCTGGTTCCAGCGGCCCGCCGCCGCGGACGCCGGCAAAAAAGCTTTTCTGGCCAACCGCGTCGGCGACCTGGGTTTCTTCATCGGCATCATGCTGTTCTTCACGGCCATCGGAGCGTTCGATTATCAGTCCCTCTTTGCCGGTGTGGCCGAGGGCCGGATCGAAGGACTGCTGCTGACCCTGGCCGGGCTGGGACTGTTCTGCGGGGCGGTGGGCAAGTCGGCCCAGGTGCCGCTGCATATCTGGCTGCCCGACGCCATGGAAGGTCCCACACCGGTTTCGGCACTGATCCATGCCGCCACGATGGTAGCCGCCGGGGTCTACCTGCTGGTGCGGCTGTTCCCGATCCTGACCCCGGACGTGCTGACGATCATCGCCTATGTGGGCGGCTTTACCGCCCTTTTCGCCGCCACGATCGCCATCACCCAGAACGACATCAAGCGCGTACTGGCCTATTCGACCCTGAGCCAGCTGGGTTATATGGTGATGGCGGTGGGTACCGGCGCCTACACCGCCGGTTTCTTTCATCTGGTGACCCATGCCATGTTCAAGGCCTGCCTGTTTTACGGCGCCGGCAGCGTGATCCATGCGATGCACCAGTCCCTGCACAAGCTGCACGATCATGATACCGACGCCCAGGATATGCGCAATATGGGCGGACTCAAGACGAAAATGCCCGTGACCTACTGGGCCATGCTGGTCAGCACCCTGGCGATTTCGGGAGTGCCGCTGCTGTCCGGTTTTCTCTCCAAGGATGCGATCCTGGCCGGCTCGCTGGCCTTCGCCCGGCACGCACCCGAACATTTTCTGATTCCGTTTTTCGGCTTCGCCGCCGCCCTGATCACGCCGTTTTACATGTTCCGGCTGATTTTCACTACTTTCCATAATAAACCGCAGTTGCCGCGGGTCTTCCGGGGAATTCAGGAATCGCCACGGGAAATGACCGTGCCGATGATTATCCTGAGCACCCTGACGGTATTTGTTTTTTACACCCTGCCGAATTTCAATCCGGTCGCGGAAGCAGGCTGGTTCAGCGAGCTGGTCGTCGCCCGGGACTCGGTCGTGCCCGGCGATCTGGCGCGCACCGCGGCGGAAATCGCCGAAGGCCTGCATCACAATCACCTGACTACAATCCTGCTGTCGGTTTCGCTGGCCGGGTTGGGTCTGCTGTTCGCCTGGCTGATGTATCTGCGGCATAAACTGTCGGCCGCCACCTGGGCCGAGAAAAGCGGGGCGCTGTACCGGCTGTCATTCAACAAGTATTATGTGGACGAATTATACGACCGGTTCATTTACCGGCCGTTCCTGAAATTGACCGGCCGGGTCGGTTACGGCGACTGGGACCTGTACGACCAGCGCTTTATCGACGGCTTCGGCCGGATCACCGACCGGCTGGCGAAACTGTCCGGAAACCTGGACTGGGAAGGGCTGGACCGGGTAATCGTCAACGGGATCGGCCGCTGGACGCAGCGCGCCGGTCAATCGCTGCGACAGGTCCAGACCGGCCAGTTGCAGAATTATTTACTGTTCGCCCTGCTGGGAATCGTGCTGATTCTGATTATTCAGGTTATCTGATGGACCGGCGGGCAGCTACATTGAAATTGAGAATTTTGGTGAAAGGATCGATATGGCTCTCCATATCCTCAGTTGGCTGATCTGGCTGCCGGTGCTCGGGATGGCGGTCATCCTGTTCCTGCCCGGCCGCCTGACCACGGCTATTAAAGTAACCGCAGCCGTCGCCACCGGAATCCAGTTGGCGCTGGCGCTGGTTTTGTGGTTCATCTTCGACCGTTCGACGGGAGCATTCCAGTTCAGCGAGCTGGCGACCTGGATACCGTCGTTCAACATCTTTTACCGCCTCGGCGTGGACGGCCTGAGCCTGCCGATGGTGCTGCTGACGGCGCTGCTGTCGTTCATCGGCGTCATCGTCAGCTGGAAAACCGATAAGGCCGTCAAAGGTTACTTCGCCCTGTTCCTGTTGTTGGACACCGGGATGATGGGCGTTTTCACCGCCCTGGATTTCTTCCTGTTCTACGTTTTCTGGGAAGTCATGCTGCTGCCGATGTATTTCCTGATCGGGGTGTGGGGCGGACCACAGCGCGAGTATGCGGCCATCAAGTTCTTTCTGTACACCCTGTTCGGGTCGGTATTGATTCTGGTGGCGATTCTGGCCTTGTATTTCAATTGCGGCTACACTTTCAACATGGTCGAGCTGATGGAGGTGGCGCCGGTTGCTCTGGGGGGCGTGCTCTGGTGGGGGATGAGCGCAATCAAAGTAATCTGGATTCTGTTGTTTATCGGATTTGCCATCAAGGTCCCGATCTTTCCGTTCCATACCTGGCTGCCGCTGGCCCACGTGGAAGCGCCGACGGCGATTTCCGTGATCCTGGCCGGGGTGCTGCTGAAGATGGGCCTGTACGGTCTGCTGCGGGTCAATTACAGCATGCTGCCGGAGGCGGTCTGGTGGTTCGTCGGCGCCCTGGCGTTGCTGGGCCTGGTGAATATCATCTGGGGGGCGCTGTGCGCCCTGGCCCAGACCGATCTGAAGCGGCTGGTGGCCTATTCCAGCATCAACCACATGGGGTTCGCTCTGGTGGGCATGTCGGCCGTGGTCGCCGCCGGAATCATGAACGGCAGCAACCTGACTTCGGCGCAGGCCGGGATGAACGGCGCGATCTTCCAGATGTTCAACCACGGCACGATCTCGGCAATGCTGTTTATTTTGGTCGGCGTGATCTACGATCGCGCCCATCATCGGGAGATTGCCGGGTTCGGCGGTCTGGCCGGCCGGATGCCGATCTATGCCGGGGTTACGATGGTGGCCTTCTTTGCCGGGCTGGGCCTGCCGGGTCTGTCCGGCTTTGTCAGCGAAGCGCTGTGCCTGATCGGCGGCTTTTCGGTATTCCGCCTGATCGTAGTCCTGTCGACGCTGGGCATCCTGCTGAATGCCGCCTATTTCCTGTGGGCCTTTCAGCGGATGTTTTTCGGCCCGCTGAATGAAAAATATGCCAATCTCCCCGAGATCAACGGACGGGAATTATTCACGCTGATACCGCTGGCGGCGATCACCCTGCTGTTCGGCGTTTACCCGGCGCCGTTCCTGAACACGATCCGGGAAACCGTCAATCTGCTGATCGAACAGGTAACCGCCTTCAACGGAGCCACCGGTCTGTTCTGATCGTAACCAGCCATGACTAATCTTGAAAGCCTGAGCTATTTCGTACCGGAATTAATCCTGACCGGTACCATCCTGGCGGCGATTCTGGCCGATCTGTTCTATTCCGCCGATCGTTCCGGGCGCGTGGGCTGGTGGGTCCTGACCGGTTTGATTTTGGCCGGCGGCGCGGTTATCCTGACCGGCGCCCGGGTTCCGGTGCCGCTGTTTCTGGGGGCGATTGCGGACGATCCCTTCGGCGCCTTTTTCAAACTGGTGATCCTTGCTGCTACGGTTTTCACCGTTGCCGTTTCCCGTCACGAGAACGACCTGCGCAATCAACGCCGGGGGGAATATTACATCCTGCTGGTAATCATGGTTCTGGGCCTGTTCCTGATGGTCGCGGCGGTGGATTTGATCATGGTTTACCTGTCGATCGAGGTCGTCTCGATTACATCCTTCGTGCTGGCCGGTTATCTGAAAGGTGACCAGCGGTCCGGCGAAGCGTCCCTGAAATACATCATTTACGGGGCCTTCTCTTCGGGCATTATGCTGTTCGGACTCAGCATTCTGTTCGGTGTTACCGGAACGACGCGGATTTATGAAATCCGTAATGCGCTGGCGATGCTGGGTAACGGCGCCGATCTGGCCCTGATTCTGGCAGTGCTGTTCATCATGACCGGTTTCGGCTACAAGATATCCGCCGTGCCGTTCCACTACTGGACGCCCGATGTTTACGAAGGTGCGCCGACGTCGATCACGGCCTATCTGTCGGTGGCGCCCAAGGCCGCCGGCTTCGCGCTGCTGATCCGCTTTTTTAACAGCCTGCTGGGCGATCCGACTACTTTTATTGCCAGCGAATGGACCAGTTTTTCCGCCGTACCCTGGATCCAGTTGCTGGCGGTGCTGGCGGTGGCGACCATGACTCTGGGCAATCTAATCGCGCTGCGCCAGGACAGCGTAAAACGGATGCTGGCCTATTCCAGCATCGCCCACGCCGGTTACCTGATGATGGGGCTGCCGGTACTGTCGTTGCAGGGTATCAACGGCATCATGATCTACGCCGTGGTCTATCTGTGCATGAATCTGGGGGCATTCTATATCGTTCTCAACGTCTACAACCAGACCGGCAGTGAAGATTTCGAGGCGTTTGCCGGCCTTGGCGCACGGGCGCCCCTGCCGGCGCTGCTGATGACGCTGTTCATGTTTTCGCTGACCGGAATTCCACCGACAGCCGGTTTTATCGGCAAATTCTACCTGTTCGCGGCGGTGATCAAGGCCGGGCCCGGTTTTTACTGGCTGGCGATCGTGGGCGTTCTCAACAGTGTGGTCTCATTGTATTATTATCTGCGGGTGGTGAAAATGATGTATTTCGAACAAACCGGCCAGCGCCGCAGCAGTTTGAAGCCGTCGTTTATCACCGTGCTGGCGGTGCTGCTGGCCCTGCCCACCCTGATCCTGGGTATTTACTGGACGCCACTGGCAGATTGGGTACGCTACTCCTTGATGATATTTACACAGGGTATGTAAACTCCGGCTTCGGATTCTGGGGGGAATCACCATATTTCAGTGAAAATGAACGGCAAACAGGCAACAAAACCGAAAACTTTTTTACTGCCTTAGAAATTTGTATCCATCAATTCATAAATGAGCAACCAATGAATATTAAGATTAAAAAAGGTCACAACATCTGTATATCCGGTATCCCCGGCGGCGCCGTCCAACCGGCGGCGAGGCCGCAGGAAGTGGGATTGGTTCCCGCCGACTTTCAGGGAATCAAACCCAAACTGGTGGTCAAGCAGGGTGACCGGGTGCAGTTGGGGACGGCCTTATTTCTGGATAAAAATTTTCCGCAGGTCCATTATCCGGCACCGGCGGGCGGCACCGTCAAAGAGATTGTATACGGCGAACGGCGGATTATCCGCAAGATCGTGATTGCCGTCGATGAGACCGAAGCAGTCCTGAGTCAGGAACCGCTGGCGGTGGCCAGTGCCAGCCGGCAGCAAGTGATCGACTATATTCTGAGGGCCAACCTCTGGCCGCTGATCCGGCAGCGCCCGTTCAACAAAACTGCCGACCCCGGGGTAACGCCCCGCTCGATTTTCGTATCGGGACTGGATACGGCGCCGCTGGCGGTGGATCCGGCCCTGGCATTGACCGGTCGCGAAGCAGCCTTCCGGACCGGAATGGCGGTATTAAAGAAATTGAGCGGTGATGCTTTGCATCTGACAATTCCCGCCGGTTCCCAGGCGGAAATCTTCAAAGACCTGCCGGAGGTAACGGTGCACAGCATCAGCGGTCCCCATCCGGCCGGCAACGTGGGAATTCAGATTCACCATATCGAACCGCTGAAACCGGGGGCCGTAATCTGGACCGTCAGCGCCCAGCAGGTGGCGACCCTGGGACAACTGTTCCTGACGGGTCGCTTCGATCCTGCGGTCGTCATTGCGGTCGCCGGGCCGGCCGTGACCGAACCGGGTTTTGTGACCACGCGCATCGGCGCGGATTTGACAGGTTTGGTCAAGGACCGTCTCAACCCCGGCGCCGCCCGGGTAATCAGCGGCAATGTGCTCACCGGCCGGGCCGTCGACGGCGAGGATTTCCTGGGATTTTATCATAGCGCCGTATCGGTTCTGCCGATCGACCAGCGCCGGCCGTTCCTGGGTTGGGCGCGGATCGGCAGCAGCCGCGACCAGTACACCCTGACCAACGCCTATCTGAAAACCGGTAAGCCGGATTTCAATTTCAGCTCGAAACGCAACGGCGCACACCGGGCCATGGTCCCGATCAATGCCTGGGAAAGTGTCCTGCCGATGGACATCCTGCCCAATCCCCTGTATCGCAGTATCCTGGCGCAGGATGTGGAAGAAATGGAGAAGCTGGGGATTCTGGAATGCGATCCGGAAGATTTCGCACTGGCGACGTTTGCCTGTCCCAGCAAGACCGAACTCAGCGCCGTGATCCGTCAAGGTCTCGATCTCATGGAAAAGGAAATTTAATCATGCAATTTCTCAGAAAATTAAGTGATCGGGTAAAACCGGCTTTCGAGGAAGAGGGTAAGTTGAAATTGTTTTACCCGCTTTACGAGATGCTCGATACGCTGATGTTCAATACCGACAAGGAAAACGATCAGGCGCCCTTCATCCGCGACAGCGCCGACCTCAAGCGCATAATGACGATCGTAATTTTCGCCCTGCTGCCGGCATTCTTCTTCGGTCTGTTCAATATCGGCTACCAGCAGGCCCACGCTTTCGGTCTGGAGCGGAGCTGGCTGGCCCACCTGTGGTTCGGTCTCAAGGTCATGCTGCCGATCGTGATTGTCTCCTATGCTTCCGGGGCGGTCTGGGAAGTACTGTTCGCCATCGTCCGCAAGCATGAAGTGGACGAAGGTTTTCTGGTCACCGGACTGCTGATTCCGATGATCGTGCCGCCTACCATCCCGCTGTGGCAGGTGGCGGTGGCCACGTCTTTTGGAATGATCATCGGCAAGATGGTGTTCGGCGGCACCGGCATGAATATTTTTAATCCGGCGCTGACCACCCGGGCTTTTCTGTTTTTCGCCTATCCCGGCAAGATTTCCGGCGACGGTGTCTGGGTCATGGGACCGGACGGCTTTACCGGGGCCACGCCCTTGGCGGTTCCCACCACCGTTACCGGCGGCAATGCAGTCGAACTGTTGAACGGCGTAACCCAGTTTGATTATTCCTGGTCGAATATGTTTTACGGGCTGATTCCCGGTTCGATCGCCGAAACCAGCGCCCTGGCAATTTTGATCGGCGCGTTGTTTCTGATCCTGACCAAGATCGGTTCCTGGCGGATCATGGCCGGCGGTGTGCTGGGTCTGGTGGGGACGGCCTTCCTGACCAATATTTTCGCCGGTGCCTCCACCAACACGATGCTGACATTGCCGCCCCATTATCACCTGGTCATGGGGGGCTTCCTGTTCGGCATCACCTTCATGGCGACCGACCCGGTTTCCGCCGCCCACACCGATACGGGGCGCTGGATTTACGGCATCATGATCGGCGTTCTGACGGTGGTGATCCGGTCGATCAATCCGGCCTATCCGGAAGGCACGATGCTGGCGATCCTGCTGATGAATGCCTTCGCGCCGCTGATCGATTATTTTGTCGTCCAATCAAACATTAAAAAGCGAGTTGCCCGTTATGCGCAGTAACAGTTATACCCTGGGATTCACGGCCCTGGTGACAATCATCCTCGGGATCATGTTGTCGGCGGCGGCCACTTCGTTGAAGGACCGGCAACGGTTGAATGTGGAATTGGATATCAAGAAGAATATCCTCAGTGCCATGAACATCAGCAGCCCTGCGGCCAAGCCCGGCGCCGCCGATATTCAGGTCCTGTTCGACGAAAAAGTCCGCAGTCTGGTGGTCGACCGGGAAGGCAGTCCGGTGGCCGGCATGCTGCCGGAAAACATCGATCCGAAAACAATGAGCGGGTATTTTCCGGTCTACGAGAAAATTGTCGACGGCGAAATCGCCGGTTATGCGGTTCCGATCTCCGGCAAAGGTCTCTGGTCGACCTGCTACGGTTACCTGGCGCTGGAAAAGGATTGCCGGACGATCATGGGGATCACCTTCTACCAGCACGGTGAAACACCGGGCCTGGGCGGGGAGATTGAAAAAGAATGGTTCACGTCCAATTTCATCGGCAAGCAAATTTTCGATCCCCAGGGCGAGCTGGTCAGTATCCAGATTGTCAAGGGAGCGGTCAATCCCAACAGTCCCGAGGCCTACCATCAGGTGGACGGCATTTCCGGGGCCACCCTGACCGGTAAGGGGCTGAACATATTCATTGAACAAGATTTGAACGACTACCTGCCGTTCTTCAAACAGGCGCACTAAGCGGAGGAAGGAATAATGAGTTTGTTAAGCAAGAAGTCGCAGCAGGTCCTGACCGACCCGTTGATGAGTAACAATCCGATCGCCTTCCAGATTCTGGGTATCTGTTCGGCCCTGGCGGTGACGGTCAAAATGGATACTGCCATCGTTATGACATTGGCGGTGGTGTTTGTGCTGTCCATGTCCAACATGATCATTTCATCATTGCGGAATTTCATCCCGGGCCGGGTGCGGATCATTGTAATGCTGGCGATTATCGCCTCGCTGGTGATCCTGACCGACCAGATTCTGCGCGCCTACGCCTACACGATGAGCAAGCAGTTGTCGGTATTCGTCGGTCTGATCATCACCAATTGTATCGTGCTGGGCCGGGCCGAGGCTTTCGCCCTGCAGAACACGCCGGGGAAGGCCTTCCTGGACGGCGTCGGCAACGCCCTGGGCTACGGACTGATACTGATCACGGTATCATTTTTCCGCGAACTCCTGGGGAGCGGCTCGATCCTAGGATTCAGCGTCATACCGGAATCCTTTTATGCCGCCGGATATGAGAACGTGGGACTGATGGTCCTGTCACCCGGTGCATTTATCATCCTGGGGTTGATTATCTGGGTCCAGCGCCTGATTACCAAAGTGGAAGAGGAGGCCTGAGATGTTGGAACATTATCTGAGTCTGGCGGTCAAGTCGATCTTCATCGAAAATATCCTGCTGGCCTACTTCCTGGGAATGTGCTCGTTCCTGGCGATTTCCAAGAAGGTAGAGACATCCATCGGGCTGGGACTGGCGGTAGTATTCGTTTTATCGATCACCGCTCCGGTCAACTGGCTGCTGCACACCTATTTGCTGAAAGAGGGGGCGCTGGCCTGGGCGGGCCTGCCGGACCTGGACCTGAGCTACCTTAATTTCATCGTATTCATCGCCACGATTGCCGCCATGGTCCAGCTGGTCGAGATGATCATGGACCGGTTCGCGCCGGCCCTGTACCAGAGTCTGGGTATCTTTCTGCCGTTGATCGCGGTCAACTGCGCCATCTTGGGCGGGTCCCTGTTTCTGGTGGAGCGCAATTATAACCTGGGTGAGTCAGTCGTGTTCGGTTTCGGGTCCGGTGTCGGCTTCTTCCTGGCGATCACCACAATGGCGGCCATCCGGCATCGCCTGCGTTATTCCAACGTGCCGCCGGCCCTGCGCGGCCTGGGGATCACCATGCTGCTGACGGGCTTGTTGTCAATGACCTTCATGGCCTTTTCAGGCATCGATTTATAAGGACTTATTATGGTCACAGCGATTACTGGCGTCATTGTCTTTACCGTCGTCATCCTGATCCTGGTACTGCTGCTCAATCTCGCCGAGAAGAAGCTGCTGCCGCAGGGTGATGTGGAAATCCTGATCAATGACGATAAAGAAAAAAGCGTTAAAGTGCGGCCCGGTTCGACCTTGTTGTCAGCCTTGGCCGGACATAAAATTTTCATCCCGTCGGCCTG
>JBDRBK010000138.1:0-6456 GCA_043822705.1 Fidelibacterota bacterium | reverse complement strand
CCAGACAATCCAGGGCGGCTTTTTGGGTCAACTGGTTGATGTTATACGGCGGTTTGATCCGGTTCAGCAGGTCAATCACCGCCGGCTGGGCAAATGCCATCCCCAGGCGGGCGCCGGCCAGGGCGCGGGCCTTGCTGAAGGTCTGGAGCACCACTAGGTTGGGGTGGCGCTCCAATTCCATGGCGAGACTGTCGGCAGTGGCAAAATCCTGGTAGGCCTCATCCAGCACTACCAGACCGTTGAATTTCATGGCGATTTCCAGTATCTCCCGCCGGTCCGGCAGGTTGCCGGTGGGGTTATTGGGGGAGCAGATGAATACCAGTTTCAGCAGCGGATCTTCCAGAAACGGCAGCAGTTTTTGGCGGTCGATCCCGAAATCCCGGTCCAGCGGTACCTGCACGACCGCCACATTATTGATGGCGGCGCTGACGGCATACATATCGTAGGTGGGGGGCATGATCAGGATTTTATCCCGGCCCGGTTCGCAGAAGGCCCGGATCAGCAGGTCGATGGCCTCGTCGCTGCCGTTGCCGAGGAAGATGCTCTCCGGCGGCAGGTTTTTGATCCCGGCCAGCGCCAGTTTCAATTCCCTTTGCAGTGGATCGGGATAGCGGTTCAGGCCGTTGTCGTAGGGATTCTCGTTGGCGTCCAGCCAGATGCGGGCCTGCCCCGAGAACTCGGAGCGGGCGCTGCGGTAGGGTTGCAGCCGGCGGATGTTGGGTCGCACCAGCCGTTCCAGGTCAAACATTGTTGATTCTCCGCAGGCGCCGGGTCACCGCCAGGCGGTGGGCGTCCAGTCCCTCGGCGGCGGCCATGATTTCGATGGCGGGACCGATGTTTTTGAGTCCCGCCGGCTCGATCCGCTGGAAGCTGATTTTCTTGACGAAACTGTCCACTGACAGGCCACTGTAACTGCGCGCCCAGCCGTCGGTAGGCAGGGTGTGGTTGGTGCCGCTGGCATAATCGCCGGCGCTTTCGCAACTGTAATTGCCGATGAAGACGCTGCCGGCATTTTGCACCTGCAGGGCCACTTGATCCGCGTCGGCGGTAGCGATGATCAGGTGCTCCGGGGCGTAGCGGTTGCTGAATTCCAGTGCTGCGGCCAGATCGCCCAGGACGATGATCCGGCTGTGAGCCAGGGACTGACGGGCAGTGGATTGACGGGGTAACTCCTCCAACTGTCGCCAGATTTCCGCCCGGGTGCGGTCAGCCAGATAAAAACTGTCGGTTACCAGCAGCACTTGGCTGTCCGGTCCGTGCTCGGCCTGGGAGAGGAGATCGGCGGCGATGAATTCCGCATCGCCGGACTCATCCGCCAGCACCAGCACCTCGCTGGGTCCTGCGGGCATATCGATCGCTACACCATCCTGCTGAACCAGTTGTTTGGCGGCGGTGACATACTGGTTTCCCGGACCAAAAATCTTGTCGACCCGGGGCACCGATTCAGTGCCATAGGCTAAAGCCGCAATCGCCTGGGCGCCCCCCAGCGGGAAGATTTTATCCAGGCCCAGCAACCGGGCGGTGTATAGAATCACCGCCGGCACACGGCCGCCGGCACCGGCCGGGGTACAGACGACAATCTCCCGGCAGCCCGCCAACCGGGCCGGGATTCCCAGCATCAGCAGGGTCGAAAACAGCGGAGCGCTGCCGCCGGGGATATACAGTCCCACCTTTTCGATCGGCCGGCTCTCGCGCCAGCAGACGACACCCGCCTCGACTTCCACCAGCAGCGGTTTTTCAATCTGGGGACGGTGGAAGCGTTCGATATTATTCCGGGCCTGGTCGATGGCACCGGCCAGCCCGGCAGACACGCTGGCGGCTTGGATTTCCACAACCGGGACCGGTCGGACCGGAGCGTCGAAGCCGTCGAAACGGGCTGTGAATTCACGCAGTTTCCGGTCGCCTCCGGACCGGACCGCCGCCAGGATGGCCGCCACCGACGCGCTGATTTTCCCCGAATCGGAAGCCGGTCGCCGGATCAGCTCGTTCCACTGGTTCGGATTCGGATATTCGATTATTTCCATCATACCACCATTTTTTCGATCGGTATCACCAGAATTCCCTGGGCGCCCAAGTCTTTCAACTGGTCGATCACTTCCCAGAATTTTTCCTCCCGTACAACGCTGTGGATGCTGCTCCAGCCTGCCTCAGCCAGGGGCAGGACGGTGGGACTTTTCATCCCCGGCAGGATGCGGCAGATATTTTCCAGGGCGCTGTTGGGCGCGTTCAGCAGAATATACTTATTGTCGCGGGCGTTACGCGCGGCCCGGATGCGGAAGACCAGCTTATCCAGCAGGGCCTGTTTGGCCGGACTCAATTCGGGATTGGCGATCAGCACGGCCTGGCTTTCCATTACCGTTTCGACTTCTTTCAATCCGTTGCTGAACAGGGTGCTGCCGCTGGAAACGATATCGCAGATGCCGTCGGCCAGACCGATGCCCGGTGCGATCTCGACGCTGCCGCTGATCTCTTCCACGGCGGCACTCACACCGGCGGCCAGCAGGTGCCGGTTCAGAATGTTGGGATAACTGGTGGCGATTTTTTTACCGCTGAACCAGGCCGTGCCGCTGTACTCATCTTCATGGCGGATCGCGAGACTTAGCCGGCAGCGGGCGAAACCCAGCGGCTCGACCACCCGCACCGGGCGACCCTTCTCGGCCACCACGTTTTCGCCGAGGATGCCCACATCCGCCACCCGGTCGGCCACGTACTGGGGGATATCGTCGTCCCGCAGAAACAGCACGTCCAGCGGAAAATTACTGGCGCGCGCCTTCAGGCGTGAGTGACCATTGCTGAGATCAATGCCGCATTCGCGCAGCAGCGACTGGCTGCGTTCGTTCAAGCGACCGCTTTTTTGCAGGGCAATTCTGAGTATTGCTTCCATCGTTCACCTTTTTGTAAAAAAAAGGCCCGCCGTGATTCGGCGGGCCTTTGAAACTTTATCTGTTTCGGATACTACGGCATCACCCTCTTCCGGCTGCTCCAGAGAAGTTTAAATGGTGATGCAGATGCTGTAGTATGCGGTTCATTGGTTTTGAATATGTATTTACGGCGGCGAAGTTAAGCCGGAAATTGCTGCCGGGCAAATATTTCGCTGAAAAACACGGCTGCCGGCTGTGTAACGGCAGTATGCGGGTCTATTGGTGAAACGAACATATTACCCCGAAAAAAAACTCGCTACGGCACAGGCAAATTTTAGCAGTGAAAAAGTAGGTTGCATTGCAAAAATCGAATTATTTAATGTTTATTGGAGAACAGACCTTAATTTTGAGGGCGATCGTCCAGGCAAACCGCAATATTAAAATAATTTAATGTTTGCTGGGCTTTTCGGATTAATTTTAACTGGTGAACCAAGGTAGATATTAAAATGCAGGTGTATTAATGTCTGATCCAAAATATCAAATTAACCCCGATCGGAGCATTCCCTGGAATGCTTTGCCGGCGCTGCCAATTGAAAAACAGTTATACTATCAGCTTGAAATACTGGAGCAATTAGGGGCCGCCAAGGCTGCCCTCGGCCGGTTGCAGGGTAGAAGTGCTGCCATTCCCAATCCGGGAGTGTTAATTAATACGATTAGTTTACAGGAAGCCAAGGCTTCCAGTGCAATTGAGAATATTTTGACGACTGATGATGATTTGTATAAGGCTTTCAGTGATCTTAATTCAGAGTCAGCATCGGGGCCGGCCAAAGAGGTGCTCCGTTACCGCGAGGCGCTTTGGCACGGGCATGCATTGATTCAAGGTCTGCCGAAATTTGACCAGGATTATTTGATAAATATTTATCGCCAGGTCAAGCAAACCACGGATGGAATTCGTCCCCCCTTTTTACGGACGGTCATTAAACAAGTGGATGTTGAATCCGGTCGCGAACAGATTATATATACACCTCCCCGCGGGGCCGGAATCATTGAGGCCAAACTGGATAATCTGTTAATTTTTCTGAATGCTGATGAAATGGCTGTCGATCCGCTTCTCAAAATGGCGATCGGCCATTTTCAATTCGAGGCAATTCATCCATTTCGTGATGGCAACGGCCGAACGGGACGAATTTTCAATATCCATTATCTGGTGAAAACAGGTCTGCTGGATTGGCCGCTGTTATTTTTAAGCCGCTATATTATCGATAACAAAAGGGAATATTATCGTTTGTTGGATAATGTCGCCCAGGCTGGCGATTGGCTGACGTGGATAAAGTACATGCTTAAAGCGGTGGAAATTACCGCGAATAACACCTATCACAAAATTAATGACATTTTGGATGCGCGGGACGCAATCCTGAAAACAGTCGCGACCGTTCCCAACCTGCGTCGACCGGAAGCATTGGTCAATATGCTTTTTACACAACCATTCAGCAAAGTCGCACACTTTACCGGTAAAAAAATATATGCCGAAAATACCGCCCGGAATTATCTGAATCAGTTGTGCGATTTAGGGATACTGGAGAAAAGAATACTGGGCGGTCATCACTATTATCTGAATCTGGAACTGTACCGGATTCTGGGAAAATAAATGTGCTGATCGATTCCCACTGCCATCTGTACCTGAAGGAGCTGGACGCCGATCTGCCGGCGGTGCTGGAACGGGCCGCCAACCAGGGTGTGACCGGTGTGATTTGTCCCGGCATCGATCTGGTCAGCAGCGGGTGTTGTGTCGAAATTGCCGACGATCACCCAACAGTCACTGCGGCGGTGGGGATTCACCCCAACCACGGTCAGGACTTGCCACCGGACTGGCACCAGCAATTGCGTGCTCTGGCCACAGGGCCCGGCGTCGTGGCCATCGGCGAGATCGGCCTGGACTATTACCGCGATTACTGTCCGCCGCAGCGCCAGCAGGAAATCTTCCTCCGGCAGCTGGAGCTGGCGCTGGAACTGGACCGGCCGGTGATCATCCACAACCGCAATGCCGATGCCGACGTGATCGCAATTTTGAAGGAATCCGGTATTAAAAAAGGGGTGGCCCACTGTTTTTCCGGCGGCCTGACCTTGGCTGGACAATTTCTGGAGTTGGGCTTCTATATTTCATTCGCCGGCAACCTGACCTACAAGAACAGCGATTTGCCGATCGTGGCGCAGAATATTCCAAGGGACCGTTTATTAGTGGAAACCGACGCACCGTTTTTGAGTCCGGCGCCGTTTCGTGGTAAAATCAATGAACCGGGTCGCACCCGTTTCGTGGCCCTGAAACTGGCGGCCGTCAAAGGGGTGGAATTTGATGAAATCGCCGCCGTCACGCGGCAGAACACCCGGCGGTTGTTCGGGCTGTAAAACGACTGTGCTGTAGCGGTCAGGCATTGGCAGATGAGCAATAGCCGATCCCGGAAAATCCCTTTTCCCGTCATCATGCTGGGCATCGTCAGCTTTTTCACCGATGCCGCCTCGGAAATGATTTATCCGCTGGTGCCGGTGTTTGTGGCCGCCCTGGGCTCGGGCGCAATCGTGCTGGGTGTGATCGAGGGCGTGGCCGAAACGACGGCGGCCCTGCTGAAACTGTTCAGCGGGATTCTATCGGATAAGCTGGGCAAACGGAAACTGCTGGTGCTGATCGGTTATGCGATTTCGAGTTTTGTCCGGCCGCTGACCGGACTGGTGACCGCCGCCGGGCAAATCGTGCTGGTCCGGATGTTCGATCGCGTGGGCAAAGGCATCCGCACGGCCCCGCGGAACGCCCTGATCGCCGCCGCCGTGAATGAGCGCATCCGCGGCAAGGCCTACGGCTTCCACCGCGCCCTGGATCACGCCGGAGCGGTGGCGGGTCCGCTGCTCGCCATCGCCGTGTTGCTGGTTTTGTTCATCGGCTTCAAAATGGACGATCCGCTGCAGGTGTTGCGCTGGACGTTCCTGGCGGCGATTATACCCGGCCTGCTGGCGGTGTTGCTGATTGTGTTTTTTGTGAAGGACGTAAAGCCGGCGCCAACCGCAAACCGGGACTTTGAATTTTCTCTGAAAAATTTTGATAAAAATTTCATACACTATCTGTTCATTATGATCCTGTTCACCCTGGGCAATTCTTCGGATGCCTTCTTGCTCTTCCGGGTTGAGGAATCGCTGCACCACAGTGGTGCGCTGCTCCGGATCGTCGGTGGCATCCCGCCGCTGCAGGCGCTGCTGAATGGATTTGCTGCTGTTGAGACCCAGACCCGGGTGATCAATATCTTATTTCTGCCGCTGGTCTGGTCTTTTTTCCATGTCATCAAGGCAGTGTTGTCGACGCCGCTGGGAGCCCTGTCGGACCGGATCGGCCGCAAGCTGGTGATCAATATCGGCTGGGGCATCTATGCTTTCGTCTATTTCGCCTTTGCCCTGCTGGTATTCGTTCCCGCCCGGTGGCAGATCGCCGCCACCCTGCTGCTGTTCGCCGTTTACGCCCTGTTTTACGCCTTCACCGAGGGAACGGAAAAAGCCTTCGTGGCCGATCTGGTGGCGGAAGGCCGCCGCGGCAGCGCCTTCGGCCTGT
>JBDRBK010000137.1:0-8580 GCA_043822705.1 Fidelibacterota bacterium | reverse complement strand
CCCAGCGGAGAGCGATTTTCATTTTACCATCGCTGGATTGACCAGCGCCACCGCACATGGACACGGATGTTTACCTGTAATAAAGATGGAAGTGAATTGCATCTATTCAATTCTTCCGGTGTAGTGACGCACACGGCCTGGAGAAATGATTCGGAGCTTCTAGCCTATGCCTATAAAAAGGAATTAGGCGATCACTATTATTTATTTCAAGATAAAACCGATCAATTTTCTATAGTCGGAAAGGAATTTTTCAAAGCCGATGGGCATCCGCAGTTCTCACCTGATGGAAAAGAAATAATTACCGATAGTTATCCTGATCGTAATAGAATTCAAAAGCTGATTAACTACAATTTAGATCATAATACTTATACGACTATCGCGAAAATAAAATCGCCTTTAAAATATCGTGGTGATATCCGCTGTGATTTGCATCCCCGTTGGAACAGGACTGGCACGGCTGTATGTTTTGATTCTTCGCATACTGGCAGCCGAGCTTTATGTATTATTAATTTAGATTGAGTACATTCCGATATAGTATTTAGGAAATCTGGCATAATGAGAATTCTGATTCTGGCACATTTTTACCCACCTGAGATGGGTGGCGCTGCTGCAAGGTTAAGCGGGACTGCCAAATGGTTACATAGATTTGGCCATGAAGTAACGGTTGTTACAGGTGTGCCTAATTATCCCCAAGGTAAAATTTATCCAACATTTACTAATAGATTTTTACAATTTGAACGGATTGATAATGTTGATATTATCAGAACTTGGTCGCTCTGTAGTACTAAAAAATCATCATTATTGAGAATTCTTAACTATCTAAATTTCATGGTTATGTCTGTGATTGCAGGGATAATATGCAAAGGCAAGTTTGATATAATAATTGCTAGCTCACCACCTTTGTTTGTCGGTATCTCCGGTTGGACATTAGCAAAGATATTTCACATTCCATGGATTTTTGATATTCGGGATTTATGGCCCGATATTGCAGTCGAAACAGGTGAATTTAAATCAAACTCTTTAATTGTAAAATTAAGTCGAATCATTGCAGATCACATTCATATTAGCGCGAACCATTTGACACCAGTAACAGAGTCTAAAAAAGAGAAACTAGTATTGCAGGGGATACAGACACATAAAATCACTGTCGTTCATAATGGAATCGATATTGATATTATTAATCTTGAACAACACACAACTCCCCTTGATGAACTAAAACAACAAGGTAAAATTATTCTAATCTATGCGGGTCTGATCGGTATTGCTCAGGGGTTAGATATAATTATTGAAGCAGCCAAAAAATTACAGGATGAAAATAATATACATTTTGTCATTATTGGTGATGGATTCCATAAGAAACATTTAATCAAATTAACCGAATCATATAATCTCGCGAATATTTCCTTTTTACCCAGCATATCAAGAACTATGATTCCCTCGTATTTGAAAAAGGCTGATACAGCCTTGATCCCACTTGCTAATGCCAATATCGCCGATGCAATACCATCAAAATTAATGGAAGCCTGGGGGTGTGAGCTTCCAGTTATTTTAATTGCTGGGGGCGAAGCCAGGAAACTGGTAGAAGAATCAGGTGGTGGTATTACGATATCTCCTGGCGATGTCGAAATGTTATCCAATGCGATCCTGGAATTATCAGTGAATAAACGATTACGAACAGAATATGGTCAAAAAGGATATAAATTTATTGTAGAGTCATACACACGCGACAGATTGACAGCTCGAATGAATGAAGTAATTAATACAGTAGTTAAAGTTATACAATAGACCGGTCTTGCCTTTTTTTCTGTATCTTAAATAACATAGTTGTATCCATAATTGTTTGCACTTTTAAATAGGGGTAAAATTATAAAATTACCATTAAATCAAAACGACCGGAGATCGTTGCCACCTGACCAATTTTGCACCTAAGGAATATCTTCGGAGCAGGAAATTTTGGATTTGATCAGCTTGGTATTCTATAATTTAGATTTTATTTCAATGATCAATCTATTGCTGTTGTTGCTTTTTAACTTCGGTTCAATCGTTCCAGTTAGGGATAAAACATTAGAAATATTATAGTGCCATCCAAATTGCAGAGCTGAATAGTGATTTATGACCCCGATTAAAGCTGGAGTGTTTTGGTCCATGGAAAAGTCCCGTGATAAATAATTATCATTTGGAGACGAACCGGGACCAGAGCCACAAATGCTTAGCAAGTAATTAATATTAAAGCTAATGCTCGCATTAATTGGCCAAAATAATTCACATGACAGCGATTGTGAATTAGGTCCTGCCGGTAAACCGAGCCCGATACTGGCACTGGTATAAGTGTTAACAGTATCTTTATGACTGTATACCCATGGTCGGGCCAATGTGTATTCCACAGTCACATCCGGCATATTACAGGTAGTTGACATCCAGTGTACACCGGTCTGGAATATGAATTTGTTGCCCCACCAGGGCTGGAATATTTTGAGCCAATCCAGTTCATCCCAAAGAAAAGTGTTGTACCAGGCCAATCCCGGTCTGATCCGCCAGAACATATCAAGGGCCATGAGGATGTTATCACGATCCCCAAGGTTATGTTCGGCGGCCCAGTAAAAATTTACCGGGATCAGGTATTCCAATTCGATTGCTCTGTTTCCATATACTACCATTTCATTAAAAGAGACCGTCAGATCATTACTAAAGTCGAATTCCACCCGATGTGCCGATATGAATTTCGCTTTGAATTGTTGTCTGGTATTATCTGGTGAAGTGTTGGATGATAGCGCGCCATGTATCCAACTGACGCGGATGCGATCCAGACTTTTCGATAGACCAATAAAGGGAAAATTGGGCGCACTGCCCGACAGGATGGGGGAGCTTGCTTGCGAGTAACCCCAGACAACCGGCATTTTGCTGATTTCAACGTCAGCAAGATTACTGTTTATTGAGACGGTGGCCAGGGTTCGGTACCAGAAGGTCCAGTCCAGATCCGGTACGTATTTGGTCCAATCGTTATGATAAAACTCTGATCTGTTGACTTCCGACTGGTCACCCAGGAAACGATACATCAAAAAATCACTGTAGACGGTCAATTGATTATCCGCATATAAATTGAACCGGAGTTGATCGGTAAAAACCGATTTTGAATCACTCGAAATCGTACTGATCAAAGATTCATTCCAGTTAATCCAGATCACCGTCGAATCATCGTGGAAACTGAACAACGGTCGATGAGGAATGGCCGGATCATATTTAATCAACAAGGATTTTATGGTATTGCCCAGACTGTTAGGTGTAAAAAATGACGAAACACCCCGATTGAAATCGATATTGAATTCATTCAGATAGGCAATCAATAGTTTCTGGTCGGTTATTCCCAAGGTGGACTTAATTTTCGATAATTCAGTTAATGTGGATCGAATAGCAGTAATCTTAAATGGTCGTGTACCGATGTTTGCGACCGGAATGTTGCCTAGAATGACCTGTCGATATATAAAACCATTCACCGGGTGATCCGGTGAAATCGGTACATTCTGTCCGGAGGTAACGGTGAGCAGGATTACTGATAAAATAATTCCGGTGATCGATTTCATTTTTGTGGCATCAACTTGATGAGCGCTTGATATTCATGGTAGTATTTTACGTAGGTAAAGAAAAAATATCACCTATTAGATTGTGTTCAATCAAAACCGGCTACGCATAATAGTGATCGCTAAAACCACAGTAATTGCACTTGTCCGGTTTGTCAATTAACTGTAAATTACCCAAAACACCGGGAGAATGTATTAGAAAATAAAGCTACCAGTTAATCCATCAACCAAATCAAGGGAATAGTACATGGATAATCTGGTGGGCTCATTTGATAGACCTGTTTGTGAGCTGATTCATTTGTTGGATGATTGTACTTTGTTAGTATAGACCATGCAGAATTATACTTTCCACGCCATTAAGACCCAGATGCCGCTTTGGCTGAGTTCCTGGATACTGTTATTATTAGACTGTCTGGCTGGTTTTATCGCTTTTCATTCGATCCTGCGGCCTTTCTTTCTGGTAACTGGCCTGAATACGATTTCCGGTTTATTTCTTTTCGCCGTGATTCAGGGCGGCTGGGGACTGGTGCTGTTCTTCAGTGGTCTTTACTCGGGCGACCCGACTTCACCGCGCTTTTCG
This sequence comes from Fidelibacterota bacterium, assembly GCA_043822705.1. GTDB lineage: Bacteria > Fidelibacterota > Marinisomatia > Marinisomatales > TCS56 > JBDRBK01. The sequence goes on along the minus strand of JBDRBK010000137.1, from coordinate 4,422 downwards.
GAAATCCAAAAACTATTCCGGATCACATTTACAGCCGTAGTGTTGATCGTATTCACCGGCGCGGTTTGGCCCCATTACAATCCTGCTCCCGCCGATGTACTGTTCCGTTACTGGCTGATATTCATGGCAATCGCAACGCCGTTGCGGTTGCAGTTCCGGACATTTCAGAAGCGCTTGTTGCGAAAAGGCATCGGCCGGCGCCGGACGGTAATCGTCGGTATTAATCCCCGTGGATTGAAAGCAAATCGGGAAATCGTCAACCATGATCAGCAGGGCTATGAGGTAATCGGGTTTATCCGTTGCAGTGACGACCCGGATCAGCCCCCACCGGCCGGGATTACCGTTCTGGGCTCGGAAAATGAACTGAACCGGGTTATTCTGGAAAATCAGGTGGCGGAAGTAGTTCTGGCTTTTGCCAAACCGGAGCATTTTCAGTTGATGACGGCAATTGACCGGATAAATGGTACGCCGGTATCGATCAAGATTGTGCCGGACCTGTACGAGGTGATCAGCGGCCTGGCTCGCACCAGACAATTGTATGGTCTGCCGCTGATCGCGGTTAATCCCAACCTGAATACCGTCTACCACCGTATCTTCAAACGGACCTTGGACGCGATTGCGGCCGTGATCGGACTGATCGTATTGGCACCCTTCTGGGCCATCCTGGCGGCTGCGATAAAACTTGATTCGCCCGGTCCCGTGTTGTATCAGCAAACCAGAATCGGTCTGCATAACCGGCAATTTAAGATTTATAAATTCCGATCGATGGTCCAGAATGCCGAGGCGCATACGGGACCGGTCTGGGCGGCGGAAGATGACGACCGGATCACGAAGATCGGGCGCTGGATGCGCCGCTTCCGGATTGATGAAGTACCGCAATTGCTGAATGTCCTGCAGGGTGATATGAGTCTGGTCGGACCGCGCCCGGAACGGCCGCACTTCGTCGACCGCCTGATACAGGAGTACCCGTTCTATCACCGCCGGCACCGGGTGCGACCGGGGATTTCCGGCTGGTCGCAGATTAAACATCCCTACGACAACGACATTGAGGACGTGCGGCAGAAATTGAAATATGATTTCTACTATATCGAGAGCATCGGTTTCATGTTTGATTTGACGATCATCCTGAACACGATCTGGGTCGTGATTTCCGGCAAAGGTCGCTGACCGCCAAGACGCCGATTCGCCGACCGCCAAATTTTTTCAGTATTTGTAAATCATTCGACAGTATTATACTTTCACCGATAATAATTTCAGGAAATTGACCGTGTTGCCAATTACGCTATTCAGAAACGATCCGCAAGCCGTCCGGGCGGGGCTAAGCGCCAAGGGCGAAACGGCCGATATCGATGGTTTGATTGAGAAAGATAATCGCTATCGCAGCCTGCTGACCGAACTCAATGATCGACGGGCCGAACGCAACCAGAATTCGGAGCAGATTGCCGAATACAAGCGCTCCGGCCGTGATGCCAGCGCTGCCATCGCCGCCATGCGGCTGGTATCGGAAACAATCAAGGTACTGGAAACCGAAGCGGCTGCGGTGCTGGCAACAATCGAGGCCGAACTTTATTACTACCCCAACCTGCCGCACTGCACGGTGCCGGTCGGTCGGTCAGCCGCCGATAATGTAGTCGCGCGGGAATGGGGCGAGCCGCCGCAGTTCGATTTCAAGCCGAAGAATCATCTGGATCTGGGCAGTGCCCTGAACCTGTTCGATTTTAATCGCGGATCGAAAATCGCCGGCAGTGGCTTCCCCCTGTATATCGGCAAAGGAGCACGCCTGGAACGGGGAATGATCAATTTCATGCTTGACCATCATTGTGAGAAATATGGTTACACCGAGATTTTCCCGCCGTTTCTGACCCGCCCGGAATCCAATCGCACCACCGGGCAACTGCCAAAATTCGCCGAAGATATGTACCGTACCGAATTGGACGATTTATACCTGATCCCCACGGCCGAAGTACCAGTGACCAATATACATCGCGATGAGATTCTGGCGGAGGCCGATCTGCCGCTGCGTTACGCCGCCTATTCGGCCTGTTTCCGGCGTGAGGCCGGTTCCTATGGCAAGGATACGCGGGGCTTCCTGCGGCTGCATCAATTCAACAAGGTCGAATTGGTTAAATTCGTCAAACCGGAAGATTCCTATGCCGAGTTGGAATCGCTAACGCGGCAGGCTGAATCGGTGCTGCAGGCCTTGGGGCTGCATTACCGGGTACTGGAACTGTGCAGCGGCGACCTGAGTTTTTCCGCTGCCAAGTGTTACGACCTGGAAGTTTGGGCACCGGGCGAGGAAAAATGGCTGGAAGTATCTTCCTGCAGCAATTTCGAGGCCTTCCAGGCCCGGCGCGGCAATATTCGCTATCGCCGTGAGAGTGACCGCAAGGTTGATTTCGTGCACACCTTGAACGGCTCGGGTGTGGCCACTCCGCGACTGCTGGTGGCGCTGCTGGAAAGTTATCAGACCGAAGACGGCACGGTGATTTTACCGGCCGCCCTGCAACCATATGTCGGCTTGCGGGAAATGAAATAGATGCGTCTGGCCTGGGTCCTGTTCAATGTCGTCCTGTGGACCACGGTCTGCGGTCTGAGCGTGATCCTGGTGGGGCTGGTGGAGTGGCGTGGTCGAGCGATCCGGGAGATCGCCCGAATCTGGGCTAAATTAATCTTACTGACCGCGGGCGTGCCCTACCGCCTGATCGGCGCCGACCGGTTAGACCGCAACCGCCATTACGTCTTTGCCGGTAATCATGAATCGGAATTCGATATTCCGTTGTGCTTCGCGGCGATTCCGCAGCAGATCGTGGCGCTGGCCAAGATTGAACTGCGAAAAATTCCGGTTCTGGGCTGGGCGATGCTGATGGCCGGCCACATTTTCGTCGATCGTAAGAATCATCAGCGGGCCCTGGCAGCGTTGGAGAAAACGCGGAAGTCCTTGGTCCGGAATCCGCGCTCGATCCTGATTTACCCGGAGGGAACGCGCTCGCTGGACGGTGAGATCCACCAGTTCAAAAAAGGCGGAATCGTACTGGCACTATCGCTGGGAATGCCGATCGTTCCCATGGCCATGTGCGGCACCGGCGAGGTGATCCGCAAGGACAACTGGAAAATTCATCCGCGCCTGGTGGAGCTGCGACTGGGGGAGCCGATCGAGACCGCCGGAATGGAGTATAAGGACCGGGAAGAGTTGACCCGTCGGGTCTACCAGAGCGTGCTGGACCTGAAAGCTGAATGGCGGGCGGAACAGGCCGCCGCCCGATGATGCGTTACAGCATACCGGAATGGTCCGGCGACAGTCACGACGGACTTATCAGCGAACCGGAGCAGGAACGAACGCTGGTCGATCAATGGTTACGGCTGCCACCGGGAACACGACTAACCGATACCAACGGCGCAACGATCATGGTGCTGGCACCCGGTCGGCACAATCGCCATGCCGGTCCCGACATCAGCGGCGCCCGGATTTTCCGCCATGGTGAATTTATCAGTGGCGCCGTTGAATGTCATCGGACGGCAATGGACTGGTGGCACCACCGACATCAATCCGATACTAACTATTCCCCGGTAATCTTGCATGTGGTCCGGCAGTGGCGGCCAAGCGTGCCGATCCTGCCGTTTCCGACCGTCGTACTTAAACCGGAATTACCCCACCCGCCCGGCTGCCGGTTGTCGTCACGATCTGAAATCGCCCAGCAACAGCTACGAAACCTGGGGCGGCGGCGCTGGCAGGAAAAAGTCGAACAATTTATCTCATTAACCGATGACAGCACGACGGCCGGTACCGGAATCATACGGCGGGCGCTGGAAGCCTGCGGCTACGGCGGCAACCGGGAAACCTTCGGCCGGCTGGCCGACCGGATTTTACCACGGTTGTATCCCGGACAAACATTTGCGATACTATTAACGGAATTGCAGCGCCTGGCCGCATTACCCGAACTCCAGTGGCAACGCTGCAGTGTCCGGCCAGCCAACCGGATCGAAAATCGTCTGCCTGCGGCGGCCCATCTGCTGGAATTTCTGCTGTCCGTGGCAGTTCTGAGCAGGAGTGACGATCGCGCTTTTCAGGCGGCGCTCGACCGTCAGCTCAAACCGGCAATCGGTCCGGGTTTACTGGTGGAATTACTTGGCAATGTTTTTTATCCCTGGCTGGGCGCGCGGGCGCTGGTCCGCCGCGATTTTATTTTGCTGGCACACTGGCAAGCCAGTTGGGAGCGGCTGCGTCTGCCCGGCACTTACGGTGTGCTGCAGCGTCGCTTCGGCCACCTGTTCGCCACTGCGGATCTGAAGAATTTTTGTTTCGCCCAGGGTGGTCTGATGGTCGTCAAGAGATACTGCCGGTCGGGCGGTTGCGCGCGGTGCCCCTTGCCGGCGGTGAGTTCCGATGCTTGACCGAACCACCGCCCGCCGGCTGATCCGCGA
>JBDRBK010000136.1:0-50067 GCA_043822705.1 Fidelibacterota bacterium | reverse complement strand
GCCGATGATTTTCCCATCCCGCAGCAGGGCGGCGCTGTTGAACAGTTTCTCCCCGTCGGCGCGGACATAACCGACAATTGCCGGCGTGGTCACTTGCCGGGCCAGGGTTTGCAGAATTTTCTGGTTGGCGACCACGAAGCCGCCTTCATACAACAGGTCGGAAGGCGGATACCCGGTGATCACCAGCTCAGGGAAAACCACCAGTTGGGCGCCGGCCGCCAGTGCCCGGCGATACCAGGTCAGCAGCAGTTCCAGGTTGGCGGATAGTGCACCGACGGTGGGATTGACCTGACAGAGGGCAATCCGGATCGGGCCGGCTGGTGCTTCCACTGTCATCGGTATACTTCCACGGTGGCAAATAAGTTAATACCGGATTTCAAAGTCCCGGAATTTATGCTCAAAATCTTTCCAGGTGACGGTTACCTTGTCCACCTGCGATCCCTTGGGACCCTGTTTCAGTTCCTTGATAAATGACTCGATCCGGTTGCGCTTGCCCTCAACTTCCACGAAGACCGAACCGTCATGCAGGTTGCGCACGAAGCCACCCAGTTCCATGTCCTGGGCCCACTGCACGGCGAACCAGCGGAAACCCACTTTCTGAACCCGGCCGGTGATTTTAATCGTAGCACCGGTGTTATCGGTTTTCGGTAATTCCCAGTCCATCACAAGTTCTCCCTGATTTTTTGAATCACTTCCGCCGGGGTAGTCGCCGGCAACACCATCGGCAGGTCCCAGGTATGGTAGCCGATCACCGGAATCTGCAATTGGGCGGCATAGGCGATTTCCGATAATGTGCCGTATTTGCCGTCGATGGCCAGCGCCACGTCGCCATTGTAAGCCAGCAGGGCGTTGCGGCTGATGCCCATGGCGGTCGCCACCGGAATCGTCACCCAGGGATTGGCTTCGCTCAAATCACGTCCTTTCAGGATACCTACCGTCGTGCCGCCGCCTTCGCTGACGCCGCGGCAGATCGCCTCCATCACGCCATCGCCGCCGCCGCAATACACCAGCCAGCCTTCCGCCGCCAGCAGCCGCCCGATTTCCCGGGCGTCGTCATAAATTTGCGGCGGTATCTCGCGGCCGCCGAACACGGCGATGCGCGCCGGTCGTTGCATTACGGTTCCAGACGCGACATGGTCCGCGGGAACGGAATCGTCTCCCGGATATGCTGGCTGCCGGTGATCCAGGCAACGCAGCGCTCGATCCCCATACCGAAACCGGAGTGTGGTACGGAACCGTAGCGGCGCAGGTCCAGATACCACTGAAATGGTTTCATCGGCAAATCGTGATGCCGGATCCGGTTCACCAACTCTTCGTAATCATCCTCGCGCTGCCCGCCGCCGATAATTTCACCGTAACCCTCCGGCGCCAGCACATCGACGCCCAGAGCCAGCGTGGCGTTATGGGGATCGCGCTTCATGTAAAAAGCTTTGGTATCGGCCGGCCAGCGATGGACCATCACCGGACGATCGAACTGGTCCGACAGGATCGTCTCGTCGCCGGCACCGAAATCGCTGCCATATTGGAAATCCGTGCCGTTCCGCTTCAGAATTTCCACCGCCTCGTCGTAGCTGATCCGCGGGAATGGCGGCACGACTTTTTCCAGACGTGACGTGTCCCGCTCCAGGATTTCCAGCTCGCTGCGGCAATGATCCAGACACCAGCGGACGATATAGGAGATGAACTGCTCCGCCCATTCCATGTTTTCATCGAGGTCGCAGTAGGCCATTTCCGGCTCCACCATCCAGAATTCGGTCAGGTGGCGGCGGGTCTTGGACTTCTCGGCCCGGAAGGTCGGTCCGAAAGTGTAAACCTTGCCGTGGGCGCCGATCGATGCTTCGCTGTAGAGCTGACCGCTCTGGGTCAGGTAGGCGGTGGTGTCGAAATACTGCACGTTGAACAGGTTCGAAGTGCCCTCGCAGGCATTGGCGGTAAAAATCGGCGTATCCACCAGGGTAAAGCCGTGGTTATCGAAGAAATCGCGGGCGGCCTTGATGACCTGGTGGCGAATCCGGATGATGGCGTGCTGCCGTTTGGAACGCAGCCACAGGTGGCGGTGGTCCATCAGAAAGGCGGTGCCGTGCTCCTTGGGGGTGATCGGATATTCGTCGGCGACCTGGTGCACTTCGATCACTTTAACGCCCAGCTCATAACCACCGATGGAACGGTCATCCTTACGCACCGTCCCCACCACCGACACCGACGATTCCTGGGTCAGCGTGCCTTCCAGGCCGAAAATCTCGGGACTGACCTCCGATTTTACCACCACGCACTGGATCATTCCGGTACCATCGCGGAAAATCATGAACCAGACCTTGCCGATTGACCGGATGTTGTAGACCCAGCCGTGCAGAGTCACTTCCTGCCCGTCGTATTCCGCTATGTCGGAAATATAAATATGCTTCATTAATCAATCGTCTCCGTTTAAAAATTGGCTGCCAATATTAACCCTAATTTTACCAAGTAGTCATAATATCGTTGAGCACCTGCTCGGCGATTTTATCGACGGCGATTCGGGTGGCATAAGTCCGCGGCTCGCCGAATTCATCGTCGTCGTCGCCGTCCACCAGCCCGTCGCCGTCATTGTCGATGCCGTCGTTGGCGATGTCGCCGCTGAGGCCGTAAGCGCCCCAGCCGGAATAGGTTTTATCCAGCAGCGCCTTATCCATTTTTACGTCGTACCAAACCACTTTCATAGTCACGGTGAAACGGTACTCGGTCACCACTTCGGTGCCGGTGAAGGTCTGGGCCTTGTCTTCGACGCGCGTGATCGTACCGCGCAGGACCGAGTCGGACTGGTCCTCGTCCACCAGACGCAGAATATTCTCGCGTGTGAAACTGGTCTGCAAGTTGTCGGTCACCGCCTCGGCCATGCCGAATTCGGCGGTCTGATTTTCCACCAGCGGGATGGCGATGTTCCTGATGTGGGGCGGTATCGAACCGGCCAGGGAATAATAACCGCACCCGGCCAGGACCAGCAATGCCGCCGCTGATACCAATATTTTTTTCATGACTTATAACCCTTGATCTTGCGATCCAGTCCGTACTGGGTGATCTTACGGTAGAGCGTCCGCTCGCTCATGCCCAGTGATTTGGCGGCGGCCCGGCGGTTGTTGTTAAAATGCTGCAGGGTGCGCGTAATCGCTTCCTTTTCCAAATCCTCCAGGGCCATGTCGCCGATCGCCTCGCCGCGGATCATCTGCGGTTCTTCATCGGTCGCGTGATACTGGTTCAGGGGAATTTCGCGGCTGTCATGCGGCAGTACCGGCACTTCCCGGGCCGAATGGAAGCCGCTCTTGGCGCCTAGGAATTCCTTGATATCCTGCAAATCCTGGCGCATCAGGAACAGTTGCCGCAGCATCAGCTCGCGCTCGGCCTGTTCCGGAGAACGGTCGATCACCATCGGCAACATCGGATTGCGCTGCGGCTGCCCCGGGCGTAACTGGCGGGCGACCATGTCGGCGGAAATCCGCTCCCCTTTTTCCAGCACCAGGATACTCTCGACGAAATTTTTCAGTTCGCGGACGTTGCCGGGCCAGTCGTACTGCTTCATCAGCCGGGTCGCCTCCGGCATGAAACCGCGGTAGGGGATGTCGTTGCCGCGGGTGAATTCCAGGGCGAAACGCTCCACCAGCAGCGACAGGTCTTCGATCCGGTGGCGCAGCGACGGCACATTAATCGTCACCGTTTTCAGACGGTAGTACAAATCCTCGCGGAATTCGCCCTTGCGGGCGGCGCCCTCCAGGTCGCGGTTGGTGGCGGCGATCACGCGCACGTCGGAATAGAGCATCTTGGAATCGCCGACGCGCATGAATTCACCGCTCTCCAGGACCCGCAGCAGTTTCACTTGGGTGGCCAGGGGTGTTTCACCGATTTCATCCAGGAAGATCGTCCCCTTGTGGGCGTATTCGAAATAGCCCCGGCGGTCCTCGGAAGCGCCGGTATAGGCGCCTTTCTTGTGGCCGAACAGCTCGCTTTCGATGATCCCCGACGGGATCGCCCCGCAGTTGACCGTCACCAGCGCCGCGTTGCCGCGTTTGCTGAATTTATGGATCGCCTTGGCCACCATTTCCTTGCCGGTACCCGATTCGCCGGTGATCATGACCGAAATATCCACCTCCGCCACCTGGGCGATCATTTCGATCACCTGGCGGACGGCGCCGGAATTGCCGATGATTCCACTGGTCTGTTGGATGCGCTCGATATTTATCATGACTCGCTACCTCGCTTTGTCCCCGAACCTATTTATAGATTTCCCACATTGACCGCAACAGCGTTTCCAGGTCCGAATAGCATGGCTGCCAGCCCAGTTTTTCGGCGGCAATCGGCGACACGGCATACAGTTCGGCGGGATCTCCGGGGCGGCGACCGACGATTTCATATTCGATCGGCCGGCCGCTGACCTGCCGGGCCATAGCAATCACTTCCAGCACCGAATAACCGACGCCGGTGGCCAGGTTCAAGACCAGATTATCGGGATGAGTATGCAGGTAATCCAGCGCCAAGAGGTGGGCGCCGGCCAAGTCATTGACATGAATGTAATCGCGCACGCCGGTGCCGTCGCGGGTGGCGTAATCGTCTCCGAATACCTGGAGCCGGGGGCGGATTCCGGCGGCGACTTCCAGCACCAGCGGCAGCAGGTTGGCGGGGTTCCGCTCGCGGCCGTGGATGCGGCCCTGAACGTCATACCCGGCGGCATTGAAATAGCGCAGGGCCGCAAACCGCAGGCCCTGCAATTGCCCGTACCATTCCAGCAGTCGTTCGATTTCCAGTTTGGTATACCCGTAAAAATTGGCCGGCCGCAGCGGGTGCGATTCATCCACCGGCAGGTATTCCGGGAAACCGTAAATCGCCGCCGATGAGGAAAAGATGAAATTGGGCACGCCGTGATCGAGGGCGGCGTTCAGCAGGCTGATCGTTCCCCCCAGGTTGGTGGTGGCGTATTTGGCCGGGTTCAGCATCGATTCACCGGCGGCCTTGAAGGCGGCAAAATGGAAAATCGCCTCCACCCCGCCGGCCAGGGCCTGATCCAAATCGGACCGGTTCAGGATACTGCCGCGGATGAAATCCGCCCGGTCATCGATATTCTCGGCCACCCCCAGCGACATGTCGTCGAGGATCACCACCTGATGGCCGCTATCGAACAATTCTTTCACGACATGGGAGCCGATATAACCTGATCCGCCGGTAACCAGTACTCTCAAGCGTTTACTCCTCCCGCCAGTTCTTTTTCCAGCTTTTGAATTTCATCGCGCAACCGGGCGGCCTGCTCGAATTGCAGTTTTTCCGCCGCCTGCTGCATCTCGCGCCGCATCAGGTCCAGCACCATAGTCTTGTCCTGAATATCGAAATCTATTCCACGGCGGTCGTAACGCGGCTTTTCCACCTTCTCGCGCAGGGAATCGGCCACCGAAGTGGAAAACCTGATCTCGTCCATTGATTTGTAGATCGTGGTGGGTGTGATGCCATGCTGCCGGTTGTAATTCTCCTGCAGTTTCCGCCGCCGGTTGGATTCGTCGATCAGGTGCTGCATCGCATCGGTCACACGGTCGCCGTACAGAATCACTTTACCGTTGGCATGGCGGGCGGCCCGGCCGGCCACCTGCATCAGCGAACTCTTCGAGCGCAGAAAACCCTGCTTGTCGGCATCGAGGACGGCCACCAGCGATACTTCCGGCAGGTCCAGTCCTTCCCGCAGCAGGTTGATCCCCACCAGCACATCGAATTCGGCCAGGCGCAGGTCGCGCAGGATTTTCACCCGTTCCAGGGTGTCGATCTCCGAATGCAGGTAGCGCACCCGCAGGTTGATCCCGCGCAAGTATTCGCTGAGATTTTCCGACATCCGTTTGGTCAGGGTCGTCACCAGCACCCGTTCATTACGGGCGGTGCGCAGATTGATTTCGCCGATCAGGTCGTCGATCTGCCCTTCGGTCTGATGCACCTCCACCTGCGGGTCCAGCAGGCCCGTGGGCCGGATCAACTGCTCCACCACCACCCCCTGGCAGAGTTCCAGTTCCCGTTCCGCCGGCGTGGCCGAGGCGTACAGCAGTTGCTTCTGCAGGGCCATGAATTCCGGGAAACGCAGCGGCCGGTTGTCGAGGGCGCTGGGCAGCCGGAAGCCGTACTCCACCAGCACTTCCTTGCGGGCCCGGTCGCCGTTGTACATGGCCTGTATCTGGGGAATCGTCACGTGCGATTCATCTATGATGGTCATGAAATCATCCGGGAAAAAATCGATCAGGGTCCAGGGCCGCTCGCCGGCGACGCGGTTGGAAAAATAGCGCGAATAATTCTCGATCCCGGAACAGTAGCCCACCTCGCGCAGCATTTCGATGTCGAAATTGGTGCGCTGCTCCAGGCGCTGGGCTTCCAGCAGTTTGTTGGCGCCGCGCAGTTCCTCCAGGCGGGTTTCAAGGTCATTGCGTATCTCCGGGATGACCTGCTCGATCACCGCTTTTTCGGTGACGAAATGCTTGGCCGGGTAAATATCGACGTGGTCGAGCTCGCCGGCGATTTCGCCGGTGAGGGGATCGAAGCGGCAGATGGATTCCACCGTCGCGCCGAACATTTCGATGCGGACGCAGATTTCATCGTAGGCAGGAAAGATTTCGATTACGTCACCGCGGACGCGGAAATTCCCGCGCTCCAGCACTAGATCGTTGCGCAGATAATGAATATTGATCAGGCGCGACAACAAGGTCCGCCGCGACAGCGTTTCGCCGCGACTGATGCCGATCACCTGTTTCTTGTATTCACCGGGGGAACCGATCCCGTAGATGCAGGAGACGGAACTGACCACGATCACGTCCCGCCGGTGCAGCAGCGAGCTGGTAGCCTTGAGGCGCAGGCGGTCGATCTCATCGTTGATCGATGAATCCTTCTCGATAAAGGTGTCGGTCACCGGCAGGTAGGCTTCGGGCTGATAATAATCGTAGTAACTGATGAAATATTCGACGGCGTTTTCCGGGAAGAGCTGCCGGAATTCGCTGAAAAGCTGGGCCGCCAGGGTCTTGTTGTGGGAAATAATCAGGGTCGGGCGCCGGACGGCCTCGATCACCTTGGCCATGGTATAAGTCTTGCCGCTGCCGGTGACGCCCAGCAGGGTCTGGTGTTCGATCCCCTGGTTCAGGTTCTCGACCAGTTCCCGGATCGCCTGGGGCTGATCGCCGCGGGGTTCGAAGTCACTGTGGATTTTAAACTCTGCCATATTGTCCAAATTTACCCGAATAAATCGATTCAGGGCAACGAATCATCGATGATAATTCTTCTGTGCCGCGGCGATACCGGTTTGGGCCGGTGGAATACATTTTGGCAGATCATTTTAAAAAGTGAGCAGTAATTAGTAATGAGTGAGTTGCCTGCGGCCGTGGGTGCGCTGATGCGCTTGGCGAGAGCGATTGCTTCGCCTGTGAGAAATGTGAGCCTGCCTGCGTCCGCCAGAGGACGGACAAGCCCGCAAGAGGGCGGACAAGCCCGCCAGAGGGCGGACAAGTCTGTTTCTTCCAATCCCACAGGGATTTAATGTGAATAGCAAACAGCGCCGACCAAATCGCAGTAACCGCGCAGCGGTTGAATGTCTACCGTATTAATTGGGATGACTGGCATCATTCCAGTCACCAGACCCGGATTATTCATGTATTTTGCCTTGGGGAACAGTAAATTAGGCCGGAATTTCGGTTGCGAGGGTGCATACCATGTCGTCATTTACCCGGGAATATATTGGTATCGTATGCGATCGGGGCGTTACGTTCCGGGCGGACATCCCCCTACTCGATCTCAGACATAAAACACCTGTTTTCACAACCTATCCGGCCGGCACCGGCCACCGTACACCTGGGGCGAACTCCGGTACACCTGGGGCAACCTTCGGTACATCTGGGGCAACCTTCGGTACATCTGGGGCAGGCTCCGGTACAGCTCATTTATACCGTTCCCCAGTTAATTCGGACCGCGGTACGCCTGATTCGCACACCTACCCGACCGATTTATCAGATAATTCAGCTTTGACTGCCGGTAGGGCAGCGGCACAAGACTTTCTCGTGCCGGGCTCGGCGGCCGGTCCGTCGCTTGCCCTGGTCAAACACGGAGAGAGAATGGACTATCAATACAATGTTAAACGGAAAGGAATATAAAATGGGAAGACAATCATTTGCCGAAGTGATCAACAACGGTAAGGTAATGACGGCGGGCCTGCAGGCCAATGCCGCGACGGTGGCGGCCCGGGGCATCAGCGCCGAATTCATCGCCGGGCCTGCAAACCGCCCTGGTCGGCGCCGAAACGCTGAACAACGAACAGGAGGCCCTCAAAGCCGGCCTGAAAGCCAAGACCGCCGAACTGGATGGTCAGTTGGCCGTGATCAAAAAACAACTGAGCGAAGCAGCCACGATCGTCAAACTGATCATGGACAAGGAACGCTGGGTCGAGTTCGGCATCACCGCCAAACGCTAGCAATCAAGAGGAGCGCCCGGAATGGGCGCTCCTATAATAATTTTTCGGCTGCTGATCCGGGATTGACCAGTGTGTAATATACATTATTGTTTGTTGTTAAATTTCTCTACCTGTAAATTTCATCAATCCAATTAATTTGGAGGTGGAAGGTTTAACCTTCGACCCCGGTGTTACAATCGGGGTTTTCTTTTTTCAGGGTAACCATTTTTTCCCAAATCCCCATAATCTATTATTGACGCCTCGATAATATTTATCCTTTTCAAGAATATCGACAATATTTTCGCCAAATGTATCGCGCACTTTTTCCAGACAATTTTTCTGAAATAAAATCCTTTTCATACTAGGATGTGCCAGTAAATCTGCAATTTGTAAACCGGCAATATTATTCTGTTTTGGTTTTACCTTTAATTGCGAACTCGTGAGATATTTTTGAAACTTTTCAGCAGGGATATAATCTGTGCCGGTTTCCCATAATCGGTGGAATGATTGTTTCAATTGTTTGTCTTCCTTTCCCCCACGGCTTTCACACATTACGTCACCGACCTTGTCTATTGATTCGAGAAAATACACAAAGCGTTCTATCATAACTTGCAGGCAATAATGATAAGGATTGAAATGCCAAACCAGATACTGTTCTTTGTGCTGTTTTTTATCCAGAACCACCGTGATAACCGTATAATTCAGATTCTCAAATAATGATAATATTTTTTGGTTGAAATTTTCTTCTACTTTCTCATCCCTAAGAATATGAAAGGGTGGTTTTTTATTTACAATTTCCTTTCGATGCAAAATGACAGGTTCATCAGGATGCGAACTGAAAAACTCCGATTTAAAGCTTTCTATTGCCGGTGAAACTTCTTCAGCAACATATTTCAAATCAAAGATCACACCGGTCAAACTTAAATACCGTTGACCGATATCACCTACATCCTTGAAATCACGATGATGTCCGACCTCATCAATATACAGTCGATATTTCATTACCTCCCTATAGACTAATCTGATTTCCCCGGTTATCCTGTGGTTATTGCCAAAAAATACGGCTCCAAATTAATTGACCATCCTCTCCCGGTAACAATCAACAATAAAACGCAGCAGGCACGGCTCCCGTATCCGGTAACAATGGCTGATTTTACATTAGTTGCCGAGCTGGCGGCAAGGGAAAATATTGGCTGATCGAAGTCGAAATAACTAAGCACCCTTTGACCAGTCTACACTTCGTTACCACAGGCAGGCAAGCTCAGAGTGACAAAGAATAATCAACGGGAGTTATAACTACTAAATAATGTCAGTTAGAATCCTACAAAGGACGGACAAGTTCGCCGGCACGTAGGTCGGTTCGGTATCAAGTTTGAAAAAGAAAATGGCGGTAGGGACAACACCTGTGTTGTCCCTGCAAATACAATTACACCGGGGTGCCGAACAGTTCGTAATCACCGGCGGCGGTGATTTTTACGTCGACGAATTGCCCCACAGCGTGCCGGCCGCTGATCTTCACAACATTATCAATCTCCGGCGAATCGAATTCGGTGCGGCCCTGCGCTTCTTCGGCCCCGGACTCATCCACCAGTACTTTAAGCACCCGGCCCACCAAGGCCTGGTTTTTGGCGGCGCTGATTTCGTTCTGCAGGTCCATGATGGCCGCCTTGCGGTCGTCTTTCACTTGGCGTGGTACATTATCCGGGAGATTGGCGGCAATGGTGTCATCCTCCTCCGAATAGGTGAATACCCCCAGTCGATCAAACTGCAATTCCTCGATGAAATCGTACAGGCGCCGGAAATCGCCCTCGGTCTCGTCGGGATAGCCCACAATCAGGGTCGTTCGCAGCCGAATGTCAGGAATCGCCTCCCGCAGGCGACGAATGCGCTCACGGATTCCGGCGGAGTTGAGCCCCCGGCGCATGGAATCAAGAATCCGGTCCGAGGCATGCTGGACCGGAATATCCAGGTAGCGGCAAAATTTCCGGGCATGTGCCAGAGCTTCAACGATCCGTGGTGAAAGATGGGCCGGGTGGGCGTAATGCAGCCGCAGCCAGGCGATGTTATCGGGCAGGCCGTCCAGTTCCCGGATCAGGTCGTCTAAATGAAGTTTGGGCTTAAGGTCCCAGCCATAGCTGGTGGTATCCTGGGCGATGATTAACAGCTCGCGCACCCCGCGGTCGGCCAGTTGCCGGGCCTCGGCCATTATCGCCGGGATCGAGCGGCTGTGCTGGCGGCCGCGCATCAGCGGAATACTGCAGAACGAACATTCATTATCACAGCCCTCGGCGATTTTCAGGTAGGCGTAGTGGCGCGGCGTCAGCAGCGACCGCAGGTAGAGCGGGTCATCCTGGTGATGGGGATCGCCGGTGACGAACGCCACCACCTGGCGGTGGTCGCTGGTGCCGAAAAAGTGGTCCACTTCCGGCAGCTCCCGGGCCAGGTCCTCCGGGTAGCGCTGCGACAGGCAGCCCATCACCACCAGTTCCCGCAAGCGGCCGGTCTTCTTCAATTCACCGGCCTGCAGGATGGCATCGATCGATTCCTCGCGGGCCACGTCCAGAAAACCGCAGGTGTTGATGATGATCGTATCGGCGACTTTGGGATCGTCGACAATCTCCACGGAAGCCTGTTTCAGACCGCCGATTACAATTTCCGAGTCCACCAGATTTTTGGCGCAACCCAGGCTGATCAGATTTACTTTTTTCGATTGTTCCATATCGTCGTCAAATTTTTTACGCCGCCCGCTCCCGGGGAATGCTTCCTCCCTGCCGATTCAAATTTAGTCCGGCTGACCGTTGGCGGTTCCGAACAGCGAATCGATATATTCCACCGGATCGAACGGATACAGGTCGTCCAACTGTTCGCCGACGCCGATAAAGGCGGTGGCCAAGCCCAGTTCCCGGTACAGCGGGAAGACGATGCCGCCCTTGGCGGTACCGTCCAGTTTGGTCAGAATGGCACCGTCCAGTTTAATCTGCCGGGCGAACGATTTGGCCTGCTGGATCGAATTCTGCCCCAGGTTGGCGTCGATAGTGATTAGCGTACGCAGGGTGAAATGACCGAAACGCTTTTCGATTACGCCGTACATTTTGGCAAGTTCCGTCATCAGATGGGCGTAAGTGTGCAGGCGGCCGGCTGTATCGACGATGACCAGTCCGCTGCCGGCGGCTTCGGCGGCCATCAGACCATCATAGAGCACCGCCGAGGGATCGGTGGAGCGTTCGTTGCAGATCAGCCGGATACCCAGCCGTTCGCTCCAGATATGCAACTGCTCGACGGCCGCAGCGCGGTAGGTATCGGCGCCCACCAGCAGAATGTCCCGGCCCAGCCGCCGGTAATGAGCCGCCAGTTTCGCCACCGATGTGGTCTTGCCGGTACCGTTGACACCGACGACCATCAGCACCGTCGGTCCGGCGGGGAGCGTAAAGCCATCAGCGGTGTCCGGCAGGAGCTTCAACAACACTTGTTTGATGACAGCGACGGCAGTGCCGCCACCCTGCCGCTGCAGCTCGGCGGTGATACTTTCCACGGTCGGCAGCCCGATATCGGCCTTCAGCAGCGTTTCTTCCAGTTCCTCGACCTGCTCGGTTGTAATGCGGCGACTCCGCAGTGTGGAAAAAACACCGGCCAGCGAAGCCCGGGTCCGACCCAGGGCCTGAAACAGTTTACCAGCAAGTGCCATGCTATTTTAATTCCGTTTCAATACTTTGATATATTCGTAGAGGTACATAACCCAGCTCAGCACCAGCAGCAGGACCGAGCAGCTCATGGAGGCCAGCCGCAGCCAGTCCAGGACCGGGTAATTGAAGATGTACAGGGCAATCGTCAGGGCGGCGAAATTCACCGAGACCTTGCCGATCTTATTGGCGCCGAACTGGTGGCTGGTGTGGTTCATCAGGTACAGGGCGAACAGGGCGATCGACAGGTAACGCAGGATGAACAGCAGCAGGTACCAGAGCGGGAAATTACGGCCGGGATCGAGTACCAGAAAAAAGGTCACGGCGATGATCACCACCGAATCGGCCAGGGGATCCAGCAACTTGCCGAAATGGGTAACCTCGTTGGCGCGGCGGGCGAAATATCCGTCAAGGGCATCGGACAGCACGCTGATAATGATCAGCAGCAGTGTCGCCCACAGCAGATCGGGACGGGTCAGGGTGTAGATCAGCGGAAAAGCCAGGAAGGCCCGCAAGACGCTGATTCCGTTGGCCAGCGTATAAATCCGCGACGGATCGGTAATTTTTACTTTTTTCTGTGGTTCAGCCAATTTCGAGCTCACTTTTTTTGGCCCGGTGGGCCGGATTCAGATCAATTGTCCGATCGCACAGACAGTCAATCAATTCCGGGTCGTGGGAAATCAGTATCAAATGCTTCTGCTGCAAATATTCCTGCAGGAAGCCGATCAGGCGCCGGCGTTGTTCGCCGCCCAGACCGAATGTCGGTTCATCCAGGATCAGGAGATCATAATGGCAATGGGCCAGCAGCAAAACCAGCGTAAACCGCAAGGTCGACCAAGAGATGGCGCCGGCATTCCGCCGGCGGATCAGGTCCCAGTTGATCTGATATTCCTGCAGCCGCCGGCAGCACTGCCGCAGATTTCCGGCGGCGATAAATGAATTCCTCACCAGACCGGCAACGAAATCATCCAGGCTGGCCGAACCGATCATCCGCTCCGGGAACTGATCCAGGTAACCGATCAGCGGTTGATCGATATCGTCGATGGTCAACGACAACCGGCCCCGGCTGCCGTGATAGACGCCGGTCAACAATTTTGCCAGTGTCGTCTTGCCGCTGCCGTTCCGGCCGTTGATCCCCAGGGAACGACAACCGGTCAGCGTTCGGCAATAATTATCGAATAATGTTTGGTGATCGTACCCAAAATGCAGGTTACCGATCGTCAGGGTCAGCTTGCCCGGCCTGAGCGGCTGGTGCGGGTAACCCGGATCCCGCAGACTGACGCCGGTCCGGAATTGTGCCAGATTCAGCTCGCTGACCGTGTCGGCCAGCCGGCCGTCGTTCAGATCGGAGGAGAACCACAGGATAATCGCTTTACCGTCGGTCGCCAGTTCCCGCAGCAGGGCGGCCATGGCGGCCTTGTTGTGTTCCGCCAGGAACGACAGACCGTCGTCGATCAGAATTACCCGGGGGGCGCTGGCGGCGGCGTTGACCAGGTTCAGGATTTCTTTTTCGCCGCCGCTCAGGGTCACCGGATGGCGGTTCAGGCCGATCGACGGCGGCAGGACCGTCTGCATCCGAGCAATCCGATCCCGCAGGATTTTCGGGTCCTGCTCGACGCATTCCACCGAAAAGGCCAGTTCGCGGCCTACGGTCGAGCAGATGATTTGATTGTCAGGATTCTGGAACAGCACGCGGCAGGCGCCGGGCACGGATTTATTAATTAACTGGTAATTATGCCGGTTGAAGGGCGGCAGACCGACCAGTTGCCGGATCAGATCCGATTTACCGACCCCGCTTTCACCGTAGATCAAATGAATCCCCGGTCCGAAGTCCGCCGTGACCGGCTGATCGGAGAATTTGGGGAATTTGATGGTGAATTTCAGATTCTCAATCACGAATAATACCGCGGACAACCCGCGTGGCCGAGCCCAGGTTGCGATGGATGACATCGGTGGCCGCCAGACTTGCTTCGAGGAAATATTCGCGTTCGGTCATCAACTGCCGAATTTTGGCATAGGCCATAGCGCCATCGGCGATCGTAAAGCCACCCTGATATTCCAATAGCTGTTCGGCTTCCTGAGAATTACTGTAGCGCGGACCGAACAGGACCGGCAGACGGGCAATGGCCGGTTCCATGACGTTGTGCACGCCGGTGGAAAAGCCGCCGCCGACATAGGCAATCTGGCCCTGCCAGTACAGGTTCGCCAGGGTGCCGACGATGTCAACGACGATCACGCGGGCGCCGTTACGGATATTGCCGTCGCAGCTGACATAAGTGGCCGTCTTAAAACCATGGCTGCTGAAGGTATCCACGGAATGTGAAATATATTTGCCGTTCGGCTCATGGGGCACCCACAGCAGGGACAGGTCGGGATATTCATTCAATAAACGGATGATTGGCTCCAGGATGATATTTTCATCCTCGGGCCAGACGCTGCCGACTACCAGCCGGCGATCCCGGCTCAGCACCGACTCGGTCCGCTCGGTGGTGAATTTGTCGGCATAATGCTTGACTTGGTCGTAGCGGGGATTACCCAGCACGCGGATCAGCGGTTTATCGCGCTTGTCCAGAATCCGGTGCAGCCGTTCATTGTCGTTGTCCGTAATGGTATAAATGGTCGAGAAATGGGAATATACGTTACGGTAAAAACTCCTGATCACCGGGTACAGCTTGGTGGTGCCTTCACTGAACCGGGCGGAAAATATCGTGGTGTGAATCCCCTGCCGGCTGGCCTGCCAGATCAGATTCGGCCAGACGTCGTAGGCCGCAAAAATTATTTTTTTCGGTCGCACGACGCGCAGGGCGCGGTTCACGATCAGCGGGAAATCAATCGGCAAGTATATTTTACAGTCGATATTTTCATCGATGACATTGTGATATCCGGACGGCGAGAAAAAACTAACCAGGGTGACACAGTTGGGAATGATTTCCTTCAATCCTTTGATGACCGGCCGCACCTGTTCATATTCGCCGTGGGAGGCGGCATGGAACCAGTAGGTGTGATTGCTGCGATCGACGGTCCGGAAAAATTTGCGCAGCCGGCGCAACGTCAGAAAGCGTCCCTTCACGCCCTGGCGGAATTTGGAATTGAACAGGGCGGTTATATAGACTACGGCGACCAGTACCGGCAGTACCAGCAGATTATAGACAATCTTCCAGATTACGGTCATACGGTAATTAACTTTTCCACTTCTTGAATCACCATTTCAGGTCCGATTCCGGTCATGCAGAATTGTTCACGGCGGTAACAACGACGACTGCCGCTTTGCGAACAGGGTCGGCACCACAAATCCAACCCGATACCCACCGAATCCGGCCGGTTCGGTCCGGCGCCGGTTTCGACCGATGTCGGTCCCAGGATCATTATCGCGCTGACACCCAGCGCCTCGCCGGCGTGGGTCAGTCCGGTATCGCTGCCAATTATCAAATCAGCCTCTGCTATGATCGCCAGCGTCTCACGCAGTGTCGTCGCACCGCGCAAATTGATTGCCGTCGGACAGCGGGCACCGATTTCGTCACAGATAATGTCTTTGGCGCTTCCCAATAATACAATATCTAATTTGAATTTATTAACAATCCGCGCAATAACCTGACTGTAATATTCCGGTCGCCATTGTTTCTGACGCCAGGCCGCCCCCGGAGCGATACAGACGTACCGGCCGTTTCCCCTCCGGGATGTCAGCAGGTTCCGGACGGCTTGCCGTTCCACCGGGGCAACGTACAGTTCGGTCGGTTGGGAATTGGCGGGTCCGGTCAGCGGTTCCACCACCGCCTTGAGCGAGCGGATGATGCCGAAATCGGGCAGAAAAGTATTCAGGTAGAACCGGAAGAGCAGAAACCGTTTCCAGCGCGGTTTGTGGAACACCAACGCCGGTACCGGCCCCTTATGCAGCCGGATAATTTTTGCCCGCAGCGTGTTGTGCAGATCGATCAGATAATCGTATCCGTCGAGCCGCAGTCGTCGCCCGATCCTGCTCAGTATCCGGAAGCCCGCTTTCCGGTCGACCATGATCACACGATCGATGGCCGGATGCCCTTCCAGCAGCGGAGCAAAATCGGTCAGGGTCATGAAATCGATCCGTGCAGCGGGATAGGCCTGGCGCAGGTTCCGCAGCACCGCAGTCGTCAGAATTATATCGCCGATGGAGCTGAACCGCAGCACCAGGAAGGACTTTTTATTGTTCACGTTACCGCGAGCGCTGGGTGTTGAACAGGACCAAATCGGTCAGAGCCTTTTTATAGGGTGAATCGGGATAGGGATCGATGGCCTCCAAGGCCAGGTGGGAATATTCATCAATTTTCTGGTAGGCATACTCGAATCCGCCGGCATTCCGAATGATATCGGCGATTGTATCGACGGTTTCCGATGATTTTTTCTTCTGGCGTAACAGGCGGTCGACTTCCTTGCGTTCCGGTTTGGACATGACACCATAGGAATGGATCAGCGGCAGCGTTATCAGATTTTTCCTCAGGTCGGCGCCCTTGTCTTTGCCGGTCGTTGCTTCCAGTCCGAGGAAGTCAAAGAGATCGTCCTTGATCTGAAATGCCATGCCTAATTTCGTTCCGTATTGTCCCATCGCCTGCCGGTCGGCGTCTTTCTTGGTCGTGGTCAGCGCGCCCAGTTCGCAACTGGTGGCGATCAGGGTGGCCGTCTTGCGGTAGATCATGTCGAAATAACTGTTCTCGTTGAACGAACGGGTGGCACTTTTTTCGATCTGCAGCATTTCGCCGGATGCCATCTGTTCCGCGGTGCTCGAAATCAATTCCAGCACTTCAAAATCCTTGAGACCGATCATGTTGATCAATGCTTTGCTGAACAGGAAATCACCCATCAGGACCGAAATCCGGTTCTTCCAGATGTGATTCACAGAAGGAAAACCGCGCCGTTTGCGGGCCTCGTCCACCACGTCATCATGAACCAGCGACGCGATATGCAGGATCTCGATCAGAGCCGCCGCCCGGTAACTGTTCAGGCTGGGCTTGCCGCACAGGCGGGCGGTCAGGATCGTCAAAATCGGGCGGATATGCTTGCCGCGGTGGCGCATGATGTAGCGGCCGACAATATTGATCAGGCGAATCTCGGAATGCAGCGCTTCGTCCAGCTCGTGCTGAAACAGCTTCATATCCTCGAGGATCGGCTGGGTAATTTCCTTCAGATTTGAAATTTGTCGGCGCATCGGATTATCCGGCCGGCTCGGCTTCCCGGATTGATTTTTGTCGGCGTGTGACCAACCAGGAAACGCCGATGCTGATTTCGTAAAGCCCCCACAAGGGGATCGACATGATGATCAGGCTGACCGGATCCGGCGGCGTTATTACCGCCGAAATAATCAGGATGATGACGATCGCGTGCCGGCGATAATGGTTTAAAAAGGCCGGTGTCAGGATTCCGATCAGCGACAGGATGAACACCAGCACCGGCAGTTCGAAGATCGCTCCCGAGCCCAACATCAGCCAAGTGATGAAACTGAAATAATAGTTGATGGAAAAATTATTCTGGACGAATTCATAGCCCATGCCGGTAAAAAACTGGATCGAAAACGGGATGATGATCAGATAGGCGAAAGCCACGCCGGCCAGAAAGGCCAGAAAGGTGAAAATGATCAGTGGCGCAACGTATTTCTTTTCATGGATATGCAGACCGGGGGCCACGAACCGCCAGATCTGATAGGTCAGGACCGGAATCGCCAAGATGATGCCGCCGATCAGGGCGATACCCCATTTGATCATGAACATGCCCTGAACGGTCAGGACCTGCAACTGCATGAATCCCTCGACCCGGCTGGTCGGTTCGATCAACAAGGCGAAGATCTGATCGATGAAGAAAAATGTGATTATGGCGCCCGCCAGAATCGCCGCCAGCGATTTCACCAGCCGCCAGCGCAGCTCTTCCAGGTGGTCGAGAAAAGGCATCGTCGTATCTTTGGTCTTAGCCATCGGCGTTACTGTTTAAGAAATCCTGCGCCAATTGATAGGGCGAAGATTTGATCGTGTCCGGATCATTGATCGCCAGATCCAGTTTTTCCAGCCGGGCTTTCGTCCAGAAATCCCTGGCCAGCCGATCCCTGATCAGTGCCAGAACCCGGTCGCGATGATGCTCAAGCCGTCGTCGTTTCAGTCGATTATTCGTGCGTTGTGTATGCACGAAATCGGCAATACCGCGGTACAACGCGTCGATACCTTCACCATTCCTGGCGACCGTGCTGAATACCGCCGGCTCGACTTTTTCCTGATCTTGTGAAGAATGTAACATATTTTTCAGTAGATGCGCCAGCCGCCCCGCGCCTTCACGATCGGATTTGTTGATCACGAAAATATCGGCGATCTCGATCAGGCCGGCCTTCATCAACTGGATCTCGTCGCCGGACTCCGGAACCAGAATCACGATCGTCACGTCCACGGCCTTGGCCACATCATATTCGCCCTGGCCCACGCCCACCGTTTCGAAAATGACCACATCCTTGCCGCTGGCGGCCAGTACGTCCCCTACTTCCTGAGCCTTACGGGCCAAGCCCCCCAGATCGCCGCCCGAACCCATGCTGCGGATATAGACCGCATCGTTCCAGATGTACTGGTTCATCCGTACCCGATCGCCCAGCAGGGCGCCGCCGGTGAACGGGCTGGTCGGATCTACAGCCACCACGCCAACCGATTTTCCGTCGTTGATCAGGGTTTGTATCAACTGGTTGGTGAGGGTGCTCTTGCCGGCCCCCGGCGGTCCGGTAAGGCCGATTCGCAGTGCTTTCTTGCTGGCGGAATACAGATCGGCGAAGAAGCTGGCCGGGAATTCGTAATCGTTTTCAATCTGTGATATGACCCGCGCAATCGTGCGGTGATTGTTGGCACGAATACCGTTCAGAAGCTGATCTTCCATGCTGGAGAAGGCGCTAAACTGATAAAACTGCGATCAGGTAAAGACGCGGCGAAAATGATTGAAATCGTGGACGACCAGCATTTTTCCGGTTCGCTGGATGTATTCCTTTTCCTCCAGCAATTTCAGCGTCCGGGAAACGGTCTCACGGGAAGTACCGGCCATATTGGCGATATCCTGCTGATAAGGCAGATTCTTGATCGTGACGGCCCCGTGCCGGATCACTCCCAATTCCTCCGAAAGACGAATCAGGGTGATGGCAATCCGTTTTTCGGCATCGCTCAGCGACAGACTTTCGATCTGCTGATCGCTCTTCCGTAACCGGCGGGTCAATTCCTCCAACAGACTGATCGCGATCCGCGGATAGCGTTCCAACAGACTGAGAAAATCATTCCGGTTGAGCACCATGACTTCGGCATCCTCAATCGCCACGACGTTGGCCGAGCGGGTCTCACCATCCAGTAATGACATTTCACCGAAAAATTCGCCCTCGCCTAACATAGCCAGAATAACTTCCCGACCATCTTCACTTAAACGGGTAATTTTTACGCTGCCTTTGGAAATCACGAAAAAGGAGTCCCCCAGGGCCTCCTCCATCAGGATCATCTGCTCTTTGACATAGCTGCGAACTTGCATCAGTTCCGATATTTTTACCAGGACATTCTCGGTCAATTCCGAAAAAATCGGGACTGTTTTTAGAAGATCAATTTTACTCATAGCTGCTATTAGGTTAACCTTGATTTGATTCAAATCACATTTCCGACAACAAAATTTAATAAAACTACACTCAACATGAACAATAAATAACAAGCTTTTAATGTCCAATATCAGCGCTGATTCATTTCCATCAACGACCGCCGTCGTTCGAACGGTAAATTTTTAAACTCCAGGTAAAAAAAAGAGCCCTTCAACCGAAGGGCTCTTATCATTTAGTACTCAGCCTGGATTAATAATCCATTCCGCCCATGCCGCCGGGGGGCATGCCGTGGCCGGCCGGTTCCTTCTCGGGAATCTCGGTGACGACCGCTTCGGTCGTCAACAGCAGACCGGCGATGGAGGCGGCATTCTCAACCGCCACACGTGCGACTTTGGTCGGATCGATGATACCGGCCTTGAACATATGGGTATATTCTTCCTTGCGAGCATCGAAACCGTAATCACCTTCGTGTTCCAGTACTTTTTGGACTACGATCGACGGCTCCAGACCGGCGTTGGCCACGATCTGACGGATCGGTTCTTCCAGAGCGCGACGCATGATGTTGACGCCAACCTGCTGATTAGCGGAAACATTAACATTGTCCAGCGCCTTGATGGACCGCAACAGGGCCACACCGCCACCGGGAATAATGCCTTCTTCGACGGCCGCCCGGGTAGCATGCAGAGCATCTTCCACGCGGGCTTTCTTCTCTTTCATTTCCACTTCGGTGGGGGCACCGGCGTACAGCACGGCGACACCGCCCGACAGTTTGGCCAGACGTTCCTGCAATTTTTCACGGTCGTAATCAGAGGTCGTCTTATCGATCTGAACCTTGATTTCATTGATCCGGGCTTTGATGGCATCGGTTTTACCGGCGCCGCCAACGATGGTGGTATTATCCTTATCAGAGACCACCCGTTTGCAGGTACCGAGATACTGCAGCGTAGCATTTTCCAGTTTGTAGCCCTGCTCTTCGGAAATCACGGTACCGCCGGTCAGAATGGCGATATCTTCCAGCATGGCTTTCCGCCGATCACCGAAACCGGGAGCTTTGACGGACAATACCTTGAAAGTGCCGCGTAACCGGTTGACGATCAGGGTGGCCAGCGCTTCGCCTTCAACATCTTCGGCGATGATAACAACGCTGCGACCGGCCTGGACAACTTTCTCCAGGATCGGCAGCAGGTCTTTCATGTTGCTGATCTTCTTGTCATGGATCAAAATGAAGGGGTCTTCCAGTTCAGCTTCCATATTTTCCGAATTGGTCACGAAATAGGGCGATAGGTAACCGCGATCGAACTGCATGCCTTCGACGAATTCCAGGTAGGTCTCGGCGGTCTTGCTCTCTTCGACAGTGATCACACCATCTTTGCCGACTTTTTCCATTGCTTCGGCGATTTTTTGTCCGATTTCGGCATCGTCATTAGCTGAAATCGTGGCGACCTGGGCGACTTTCTCGAAATCGGTACCGACATCCTGGCTCTGAGCTTTGAGCGCCTCGACAACCAGTTTGGTGGCGGCATCGATACCACGTTTGATCGACATGGGATTGGCACCGGCAGTAACATTCTTAATCCCCTGGGCGATTATCGCCTGGGCCAGAACCGTTGCGGTGGTGGTGCCATCGCCGGCTACATCGGATGTTTTCGAAGCAACTTCGCGCACCATCTGGGCGCCGACATTTTCCAGTTTGTCCGCCAGATCAATTTCCTTGGCGACAGTGACACCGTCTTTGGTAATCGTCGGGGCACCGAATTTTTTCTCGATTACAACATTGCGACCTTTCGGTCCCAGGGTGACCTTGACGGCATTGGCCAGTTTGTCCACACCGGCTTTAAGACCATTCCGGGCATCCAGATCGTAGGTAATTTCTTTTGCCATTATACTTTCTCCTTACTATAAAATCGCGAGGATATCGCTCTCGCGCATGATCAGATAATCCGTACCGTCAATTGCGACTTCGGTGCCGGAGTATTTCCCGTAAAGGATTTTATCTCCGACCTTAACCGTCATCTTGACCAGGCTGCCTGAATCGCTGATTTTACCTTCACCGACTGCGGCTACCGTCCCCTGCTGGGGCTTTTCCTGTGCCGTGTCCGGCAATATGATACCACCTTTGGATTTTTCGTCGGCCGGAGCCGGTTCGACAACGACCCGATCCGCCAACGGTTTTAGTTTAAGACTCATACTAATACTCCTGATTTTAGTTCATGATTCAAATTTTAGATTAATAATTTGCAGCAGTAAAATTAGACCAATCGGACTGCTGTTTACAATTACTATTTAGCACTCGGTAATGTCGAGTGCTAAACTAAAAACAGGACAATAAGTTCCTTATCGGCCGGTGCTGCCGAAACCACCGCCACCGCGGCTGGTGTCGGACAGGTCATCGACTAGTGTAAAATTGATCGGCGAGCCATCCATGGCAACCAACTGGAACAGCCGCTGCCCCGGTTCGATAATATACTCCTCGTTGCGGATATTATCG
This sequence comes from Fidelibacterota bacterium, assembly GCA_043822705.1. GTDB lineage: Bacteria > Fidelibacterota > Marinisomatia > Marinisomatales > TCS56 > JBDRBK01. Next base: position 27,901 of record JBDRBK010000136.1, on the reverse strand, counting down.
ATCGCGGCGATAATTTCACCCCGGTAACCACCGTCGATCAGACCGATAGAATTGCACATGCGCAAGGGCGTCCTGGATATACTCGAGCGCGGCAGCAGCAGATAGGGGCGGTGCTGCGGATTTTCGCAGGCGATCCGGAAATGGATGAAGTCGGTCGACCGTGGAGCAATAACCTGGCGTTCCACCGCGAACAGGTCCAGTCCCGCGTCACCCGGATGAAAATGTTGATGATCCAGGTAATAACCGCGGACAACGGAATCATAGGGTTTAATCAGTAAATCCATCTTCGTTTCTTTTCAGTTTATCGACCGTCCGGATTAGCGGCAGCAATTTATTTCAGCAGAATGATCTTTTCTGTTATAAACGATTCGGGAGCGCTCAGGCGGATCAAATAAATTCCCGACGCCACCAGTTGCTGGCTCCGGTCCAGACCGTTCCAGATGACAAAATGGTCGCCAGGTTCATAGAATCCCTCAAAGGAATTTACTCGTCTCCCCTGTAAATCAATAATACTTAACTCAACCGTCCCGCGTAATGGAACCCGGAAAGGAATTGTCAGCGATGAGTTAAACGGATTGGGATATGCTGGTCGTAATATATACTGGTCCGGCAAACCGCCCGGGTGCCCCAAATCGTAATACTGCACATTTTTAAGGATCCAGTTATCGGGATCAAGAATGACCGAATCGACTTCTCGCCCGGATGGAATAATAATCGTGAATAGATCACTGGGCTGTTGATTGTCGACGACTCGGATAAACACCGAATCGCCACAGACGATCTTCAGATCGACCGGCAGGTGAAAAAATGTTCCCGTTTCTTGTTCCTGGTCGACGGTTACCTGCAGGCTGTCCTGGCGCTGTTCCCAGGACACGCCGTAAACCGGGAAATGGGAGCCATAAATCCATTGCTGGAAAAAATCGTTAAGATCCAATCCGCTGACTTCCTCACATAAGGAACGGAAACTGTCGGTGGTCACCGTTCCGAATTTCAGATCCGGATCGCTGCCATACGCTTTAAGAATATCGAAAAAAGTCGTATCCCCCACCACATGCCGCAACATGTGCAATACCCAGGATGCCTTCCGGTAACTGAGGCCGGAATTGAATATTACACTGGTGGAATTGGGATTGCCGACATAAATCGTTCCATCGCCGAAATACTCATTACGCGTCATATCCTCGTTATAGGCGGCCGCTCCGCCGGTATGTTCCCACCACAACGCTTCGGCGTAGGTGGCAAAGCCCTCGTTTAACCAGATATGATGAAAACTGGCGCAGGTGATCATGTCACCCCACCACTGGTGTGCCAGTTCATGAACGATCAGATCCTCACCATAGCCGCCAAGACTGGTCAGCGTCTGATGCTCCATCCCACCACCCCAGTCAAATTCCGCATGGCCATATTTTTCTTTGATGAACGGGTATTCACCGAATACATCGGAGAAAAATTCGATCATGCTGCGGGTCTTCATATAATTGTTTTGGACCAGGGTATAGTAGTCGGGTCGTACATAGAATTCAATCGGCATCGTATCGTTGGCGGCGGAAATATACTGGTCCTGCCAGAAGTAATACGGATGAATCGCCAGCGATACCAGGTAGGTCACAATCGGGTAGCGTTCCTGCCAAAAATAGGTTTTGGTGCTGCCGCTGTTCGTCGTTTTCACCAGGGCCCCGTTGGAGGCGACGATCAGATCCTGGGGAACGGTTATGGTAATATCGACCGAATCGGCCTTATCGCTTGGTTCGTCCTTGCAGGGCCACCAGGTGCGGGCGCCATAGGGCTCGGACAGGGTCGATATCCAGGGCTGCTCGTTGTGTTCGCTGAACACAAATGAGAGAAAGCCCGTCGGCTGCGGCTGCCCGGAGTAGTGGACAGTCACCGAAAACAGATCGTCAACAGCCAGACCGACCGGAACCGAAATCCGCAACAGATTATCGGAGCGCTCGTAATTGGCCGCCAGTCCGTTCACGGTCAGGTTTGAGATTGTCATGTTGTCGGCAAAGTCCAGGTCGATCGAATTAAGCGGCAATTGTATTACCCGGAACCGGCCGGTGACCGATCCGGTGATAGTGCTGTTGAGAGGATCAATTTCCAGGTTGATACCGTAGTACAGTGCATCGATTTTCTGCTGCTCGATGGTGGGTGTCAGTCCCCGCGCCAGAATTTTGGAAAATGATTTGGCCCGGCCGCAGAGAAACTGTTTCTCCGTATCGGTCTGGGCCAGCAACCCGCCGCCGAGTAAAACGACCAAAATTATTTTCCTGATCATCAGCTTATTCCGGTATCCGATTTAATAAAATAATTTACATTTTTCAGACTTGTAAAACGATAAAAGATACGATTCATTTGACATGACGGTTGGACTATTGTAACATTCGACGTCGCCAGGAATCGGCCCGATCATACCAGCCGAACCTGCGCCAAAATACAAAATGAAACTGCTATCGATCTGTTCCATTATTTCTTTGACTTTACCGCTCCCGGCTGCGGCACAGGACGGTCCGCCCGATTTCACCACGATGCGGCAACAAATGGTCCGGCGACAGATCAGCGGCCGGGGAGTTGAAGACCGAGCCGTCCTGCAGGCTATGGCAGCCGTTCCCCGGCACTTGTTCGTTCCTGCGGCCGAACGTCGTCATGCTTATGACGATACTCCTTTGCAAATCGGTTACGATCAGACCATCTCCCAACCATACATTGTGGCATTTATGACCGAGTTGCTGGATGTGGGTCCGGGGGATAAAGTGCTGGAGATCGGCACCGGTTCCGGCTATCAGGCGGCTGTCCTGGCCCGACTGGCGCGACAGGTATATTCAATCGAGATTGTTCCGGAATTAGGGAGAAGCGCCGCCGCCCGCCTGGATAGTCTGGGATATAAAAATGTCTCAGTAAAAATTGGTGATGGTTATCGGGGTTGGCCGGATGCGGCACCATTTGACCGTATTATCGTTACGGCCGCCCCGGAAGAAATTCCGCCGCGGTTAATCGAACAACTGAAGCCTTCGGGAAAAATGGTTCTGCCCTGCGGCAGCCAGTGGTGGGTTCAGGATCTGCTGGTTGTAGACAAGGACCAACACGGCAGGATTACGACCAGTGTAGTGACATCGGTACGGTTCGTCCCGATGATTCACGGCCGCGATTAGGGTAATAACAGGGTGGCTTCGCCTTTGATTACCGGCGTCCCTGATTCATTCCGGCAGATCGTCTCAAACGTGCCGATCGGTTTATCTTCACGCAGGGAAATCAAAGTCACGGTAGCAGTGATTTTCTCGCCCAGAAACACCGGCGCGGTGAACTTCAGGCTCTGACCAAGGTAAACGGCACCTTCGCCGGGGAAGACCGTACCGAAAATTGTACTGAACAGACTGCCGACCAGCATGCCGTGAACGATCCGGCTTTTGAAGCGGGTTGTGGCGGCGTAATCCGAGTCCAGGTGAATCGGATTATTATCGCCGCTTAATTGGGCAAAGACTTCCACATCCTGGGACTGAAATACATGTTCAATAGTTGCGGAATCGCCGATAGTATATGTTTTCATAATCCTGTAGGGTTAAAATTGTAAACGCTGGATGGATTGCTCTATCAGGCGGACTTTATTTATCGCTGCCGGATTTCTGTAACCGGGATTTCAAAGCAGCATTCTCCATTTCCAGGCGCTTGAGTTCCTGCTCCAGCATCTGAATCCGGGCTTCCAGGTCAGTTTTGTAGACCGCCAGCTGCGCAAGGGCTTGGTCTTTCAGGGTCATCCGTTCATCCAGGTTGCTGATAATCCGGTTTTTAACGGTTTGCATTTCCGAAAATTCCAGTTTCAGGTCTTCATATTCCCGGATCGGCGCCGCTTCCAATTTAGCCTGTAAATCCGCAACTTTTTTATTCAGCTCGAACGCTTTACTGGTCAGTTTTTCCTTTTCGCCAACGGCGGTGTTGAACTTTGTAACGGTCGCGTCAAGGATCGCCTGAACCGACGCTTTCTCCTCCTGACAGGTCGCCAGATTGGCCTCCAGTTCTTTTTTACTGACCGCAAACAGATTCGGAATGGCAAAAAACAGCAGCGCTATAAAGAACAGTTTTGATTGAATTAAAGTCTTCATTATTAGGTTTTCCCTACGCTTTTCTCGGATTGATCATGGTCGTAATATAGAACCGCGCCGTTTATTTTAACAGTCGAAAGTAGCGCCGTTTGGGTCAAAGGCCATCACCGAGTACGGCGCCCAGATGTGCTCCCCAGAACAACAGCGCTACCAGCAGCAACTGGCCGGCCAAAATCGCTAATCGTCGGTTCCGGTTTTGCGGGTAGGCGCCTTTATTGTTAAAGCGTATCAGCATCAGAATTATGGTCATAAGCCCCACAAGCAGCATCAGGGGACCGTGGGCAGTATGTAGCGGAAATGGTTCCTGCAGCGAGCCGTATCTGGTATCGGCCAGCAAACCGCTGGCGATCGAAAATATGACCGCCGCGACGGCGAATTGCAGATTGTACCACCCGGCTGATATCAGGTCATTCCGCCGGAAAAATACACCGGCGAAATCAAGTACCAGCCCAACTGCCAGCAGGGCAATTGGAAAATGAATCAACAACGGGTGGATATTGTAGAGCGTATACACCGGAATGCTTATTTCCGCTTTTCCGGTTCTTTCTGACCGCGGTGGCAGGACCAGCACCCGACTTTTTCGGCACCTTCCCAATTCAAATACTGATCGTTGATACCGGCCGTCATTTTTAACATATCCCGGGCGACCAGCTTATGTTTCTTTTCATCGCTGCTCTTGTCGCGCAGGTCATGACAAAACACGCACTCAACCCCAAGATCGGCGGCTACACCTTCCATGAATTGTTTCAGTTCCGCTTTGGACTCGAATTGCAGAACCTGCAGGTTCTGCCAGACTGTCTGGGCAGTCACCAGTACCGACAATAGAATCAAGCCGCTGAATAATTTCCCGGTCGTGTTCATGAATCTCTCCTGATAGTTTTAATTATCGTCAACGGAATTTAATCAAGCGATGCCGCCGGCATAGTATTATTCTGCTCAACAATCAGTGAATTTTCAATCAGTTAATCAACGGCAATCACTTACCTGAAAATAGACTGACTGTATAACCCGTATCATACAGATCAGTTCAACCGAGCCACAACTGCCGATCCAAACTGCGGTACTGAATCGCCTCACTCAGGTGCTGCGGCTGAATCCGCTCGACGCCTTCCAGGTCGGCGATCGTCCGCGATACTTTCAGTATCCGGTCATAGGCCCGTGCCGAAAGACCCAGTTTATCCATGGCCGATTTCAGCAGATTGTGACCCTGACTATCGATCTGGCAGTATTCCTGCAAATCTTTGGTCTCCATCTGGGCGTTGGCGAAACGGCCGGTGGTCACGCTGAACCGCTGCAGTTGCCGTTGCCGAGCCTGTTGAACCCGCTGTTTAATCCGCGACGACGACTCACCCGGCTCCTGCTCGGCCAGTTCGCTGAATGGCACCGCCGGTACTTCAATATGAATATCGATCCGGTCCAGCAGGGGACCGGAGATGCGGCTCATATAACGCTGAATCAATTGCGGCGTGCAGGTGCATTCATTGTTGGCGTCAGTGGCATAACCGCAGGGGCAGGGATTCATGGCCGCCACCAGCATGAAACGGGCCGGGTAGCTGAGCGACATGGTGGCGCGGGCGATGGTCACTTCCCCGCTCTCAAGCGGTTGCCGCAGTAATTCCAGCACGTTTTTCTTGAATTCCGGCAATTCGTCCAGGAACAGGACACCGTTGTGAGCCAGGCTGACTTCCCCGGGTCGCGGGATCGTGCCGCCGCCGATCAGGCCGGCATCACTGATGGAATGGTGTGGCGAGCGGAAGGGCCTGATAGCGATCAATCCCTGGTTATCCGGCAGCAGACCGGCCACGGAATGAATCTTGGTGGTCTCCAGCGCCTCATCCAGCACCAGATCGGGCAGAATCGTCGGCAGGCGCTTGGAAAGCATCGTCTTGCCGCTCCCCGGCGGCCCGATCATGATGACATTGTGTCCGCCGGCGGCGGCCACTTCCAGGGCACGCTTGACCTGTGCCTGGCTGCGCACATCGGCGAAATCCTGAGTATAGTGTCTACTGGAATTGAACAACTCGTTGCGATCGACTTTGACCGGTTCGATGGCCACTTCCCCATTCAGAATCCGGATCACTTCCGTCAGTGTCCTGACGCCGGCGACTTTCACGCCATCGACGATGCCGGCCTCGCGGGCGTTTTCCACCGGCAGGATTATCCCGCGGATGCCTTCCCGTTTGGCGGCGATCGCCAGCGGCAGGGCGCCCTTGATCGGACGCAGGCTGCCGTCCAGGGCCAGCTCGCCCAGCAGGATCAGGTTGTCCAGGTAGGTCCGGCGGACGATACCCATGGCCGCCAGAATTCCGATCGCGATCGGCAGATCGAAGGCACTGCCCTCCTTGCGGATATCCGCCGGCGCCAGATTGATGGTAATATGGGAATAGGGAAAATGGTAACCGCTGTTGCGGATCGCAGCCTGCACCCGTTCCTTGCTTTCCCGCACCGCCCCTTCCGGCAGACCGACCGTGATGAATTTAGGCAGGTTGGCGCCGGTCAGGTTGGCCTCGACTTCGACGATATAGGCATCGATTCCCAACACGGCGCTACTCAGGACCCGGGCGATCAAAATCTCACCCTCCGATGGGATCCTTCCGGCTCAGACCTACCGGTCCGAATAAATGAACAAACCGCGACAAAATACAATTACCACCTCTCCGTTTAAAATGAAACCATCTTCGAAATTACCGACAGCCACCCGTTTATCCCCAGGTGCGGGAACGAAACTCAGTCGCCCGGTTTGATCCGGTCGAATTCCATATTCTGATATTTTTCCCAGATCGATTCCCCGGCGGCCTGCTGGTAGCGGAAGGCGAATTCCAGCGCCTCGTAGAACGGTCGGTCCATGAAATCCTGATGGTTGTAAAACTGGTCGATCCAGCCGACAAATTCCTTGATATTGGTGCTTTCCAGGGAATCAAAAACACCGTAGACGAGTTCCGCCAGATTATTGTAGTACCAGGTCGTCACTTCATTGTATCCCAGCTGCTTTTTCATATTGCTGTGCGTCTCATACACCTGCGTCAGGTAGGAAAAGAGGAAAATCTCCTTCTCCGCGGGTGTCAGCGTTTTCCAATAGACGACCACCGGCGACCGGTTGTTCTCCGGTTGCGGTTCCTGGGCACTAACCAGGACCACCAGGCTGAGCAGACAAATTATCCAACGCATTAACTTTTCCCTTCCGTTGCTTCAAATTGCCGGATCAGTTCCAGTAGACGATCAATCGCCTCATCTTCCCGAACACGCCCGATATTTCGCCCCTTATAATACAATTGACCGCCACCCTTTCCAAATGCTATCCCCAGATCGGTATGACTGGCCTCGCCGGGTCCGTTCACGGCGCAACCCATCAGGGCCACCGACAGCGGTGTCTTGACTTGTTTCAACCGTTCTTCCATTTCACCGGCGATTTTAAACAGGTCGACCTCCAACCGGCCGCAGGTCGGACAGGCCACAATCGTTACACCGCGGCTGGCCAGTCCCAGCGATTTCAGGATTTCGTATCCGGCGTGCACCTCCTCGACCGGATCGTCCGTCAGGCTGACCCGGATCGTATCGCCGATCCCGCGGGACAGCAAAGCGCCGATTCCCACCGCCGATTTGATCGTCCCGGAGCGCGACGGACCGGCTTCGGTGACGCCCAGGTGCAGCGGATAATCGAATTCCCGGGAAAATAAGCAGTAGGCCGCGATCATCAGACCTACGTCCGAAGCTTTAAGCGACACGATGATATTCTCAAATCCATGTTCGCGGCAGATATCAATATGCAGCCGGGCGCTTTCCACCAGCGCCTCCGCCGTCGGGTACCCGTATTTCTCCAGCAGATGCTTTTCCAGACTGCCGGCATTTACGCCGATCCGGATCGGCAGCCCGGCGGATTTGACTTTATCCAGCACCAGCTTCACCCGTTCGCGGTTGCCGATGTTGCCGGGATTGATCCGGATTTTATCCACGCCGGCATCCACCGCCGCCAGCGCCATCCGGTAATTGAAATGAATATCAGCCACCAGCGGCACCTGCATATGTTTTTTTATTTCCGCCAGGGCATCGGCGGCCGCCTGATCGGGAACGGTAACGCGAATAATCTGGCAGCCGGCCGTTTCCAGCCGTTCGATCTGCGCCAGGGTGGCCCGAACATCGTGGGTTTTGGTGGTAGTCATGGACTGCACCGGAATCGGTGCGTCCCCGCCGATTGGGACCGTCCCGACCATGACCTGCCGTGTCTTTCTCCGTTTTATCATTGAATTCAGTCGAAATTAGCGGTTTACACTGGAAACTTCAATTAATTATCCGGCCGGTAGGGCATCCGCAGATGCTGTTCGGCCAGTCGGATGGTGTGGGAGAAATTATCCAGCGCGATCACTTCCCGGTAGCATTGTACTGCTCCTACCCGCTCGCCGCGGGCATCCAAAATCCGGCCTTTCAGCAGCAGGGCCTCGGCCAGCACCGCATCCAGTTCGGCCCGATAACCGTCGATGGACCGGTCAAGGTATACCAGCGCCTGACCCCAGTCATCCTGCAGATAATAAAAATGGGCCCATTCGTAATTCAGGTAACCGGTGAAATTAGTCTTATTGGTCGCCGATAAGGCATCGAAGTGCTCAGCGATCCATTCCAGTGCCCGGCGGCCGTTCTGAACATCGCCGGCGGCCAGATAGCACTGGGTCAAAAGCTGGTGATAGTACCAGTTCCCGGGAAATGTGGCGACCAGCGTCCGGGCATGCCGCAGCGCTGCTTCAGGATTATTTTCGATGTACAAGTACAGATAAATAATGATTCCCTTGGCTTCCATCCAGGCAAATTCCCCCTGATCGGCGGCCCGCAGAATGGCCTCCCGGCCGGTCATCACCGATGGCTCCAGACCGAACATGCCCGCCGCCAGTTTGACCAGTCCGCCGCTGAGACCCGAATAATATTCCACGATTCCGATCGGGAGTTGGGCATCGATCAGATCGGGATTATCCCGGGCGACTTTGCGGATGATCGAAAAACCCCGGTAAGCTGACCAGAGCGTACTGATCCACTCCTTGCGGCCGAGATGAATGCGGGCTTTCAGTCCGATGGCCGAACCGTAATACAGCCGGTAAACCGGCAGTTCCGGGTAGCGTTCGATTAAATTTTCATAGATCGGGATAATTTCGGCCAGATCTGCGGCCAGGACGCGATAGTTATCTTCCACCGGTGCGCTGGCCTGGCTGTGCTGGTAACGGGCGGCGGCGTAGACCAGATGGACGGTGGGATGCTCCGGATACAGCCGGCGGGCGGAATCCAGGATTGCTACTGATTGCGCTGTCTCGTAATTGTACCAGGCATTGATCCCGGCCCAGATCAGGCTGTCACCAGGTGCTGCGGCCGTCAAAATGCCGGTCAGGGTCAGACTAAGATAAATGCCAAATTTGATACCTGGTTTCATGGGTCAATGTATGATTCAGTTATAGTTCCCGGCACGGCGGGTCAGATTCAACCGATCTGGCGGCTGAGGATCAACCAGCCCTGGGCGGTGTTGTTGCCGGGATTCAATTCCAGGCTGCGTTGCCAGGCCGCCCGCGCCAGACGCTTCTCGTTCATCTTCCAGTAGGTCACACCGATTTCCGTGTAGACGTCAGCACTCTTGGGCCGTAACTCGATCGCTTCCTGAAATGCGGCCAGCGATTCTTTGTACATTTCGCGATCGCGGTAATGCTTGCCCAGGGTCGTCAGCGCTCCCGGCAGCCAGGTATAGGCATCCGAATTCACGCTGAGCGCCTTATTGAAGGCGGTCCTTCCCAGTCCCGATTCGCCCAAACGGTTATACTCCATCGCCAGTACATAATAGGCCTGCGGCAGATAGCCGCGCGCTTCCACATGATTGGGGGCGTAATGCAGCAGATCCTCCCAGACAGCGGCGGCATGACCCCATTCGCCGGCCAGATAATAGGCCAGGCCCAACCGGTAACGATCGTCGGTTGACAGGGGATTCTGGGCAATTACCTGCTGGTAGGAAAGCGCCGCATACAGATAATTCCCCTGATCGAAATACAGCGCCGCCAGCGCCCGGTGTGCTTCAATTTGCCGGGGATTAATTTTCAGCGTCTTATGATATTCCGCCTTGGCCAGATCGGTCTCACCCAGCGTCTGGTAGGCCCGGCCCTTGAGAAAAACAAATCCGCTCTGGTCGGGAAATTGCACCTCGGCGACGCTGGCCAGCTGAATCGCTGCCCGGGCGTTTCCGGCATCGAGCTCGCGCTTGATTTCATTCATCTTGAACAGCGCTTTATCTCGTGCCGGATCGGATTTGGCCGGTGCCGTCGGTACGGAGCTGCTCAATTGCCGCCGGTTACCGGGAAATGCCGCCAGCGCGTTCAAGGTCGCCTGGTGGTCGGGATTGAAAATCAAAGCTTCTTCATAAGCCTGCCGCGCCTTGTCGGATTCGTTGCGGGCAGCGTAAAAGGATCCCAGAAAATAGTGGGCGTCGGCATTCTCCGGCTGGTTGTAAACCATCCGCAGATAAATATCCTTGGCCTTGGCGATCTCCTGCCGGTTCTCATATTCCAGGGCCAACTGGCGCTGCAGCTTGATATTTTCCGGGTCGGCGGCTGCCTGCATTTCCAAGTCGGCCAGATTGACGGCGGGTCGCGATTCAAGCCGCACCATCTGACGCTTCGGCAATGGTTCCAGATAAGCCGCCGCCTGTCGCATCTGGCGCTGGCTGCTGGTCAACTGATCGGTCAGGGAATAGATTTCGTCGGCCATTTTCACGACATTTACCGACGGTATAATCACTGTTTCTTTTGCCGCAGCAGTGGGCACTGGCGCCGTAGTCGGTCGTGGTCTGGTACTGGCTTTACGGGTCGGCGCTGTTTGTGTCGTTGCGGGTGGGCGTTTCCTGGTTTTGGCAGTCGCTGCCGGTTGCTTCCTGGTCGATTGCTTCGATCCGGTGGCAGTTTGCCTGGCAGGTTGGTTCTTAGTGGTGGTGCCTGATTTTGTCGATGGACGGGTAGTTGTCGATTTACCGGCGGAAGTCTTGGAACCGGAAGTCGGGCGGGTTGCCGTTTTGCCGGTAGTAGTTTTGGTACCGGTTGGCGGAGGCGTCGCCGGTTTATTAGAGGTCGGTTGTTTTTGCGGCGGACGTTTTTTAGTGGTCGCGGTCTTCTGCTCGGGCTGGTCTGCGGCCTTGGCCGTTTTCCAAACCGCCTGTCCACTGGATGGTCCGCCACCCAGCAGGATCAGCAATACAAGTAAACGAATCAATACTTTGTGTGACATTCCCTGCATACCTCGGTAGAGGAATTTACAAAATTTGTTCACAATAGGAACTTGATTTTCATGATCGTCGGGATCACTGTTTTTGTATCGCCACTCAATCCAATCAGACCGCCTTCCGCCGGACGGTCATTTCACTAGTTTAACCAGCTGCCGGAAGGTACCGTCATCCACTCCGCGCTGCAATTCAAAAAGAGCGGTTTCCACCGAAGTAAGTCCGGCTCCGGCGGCGACAATTTTCTCCAGACCGATTTTTTTGTTCAGTTTTGTTCGTGACGAGACCGCATCGACGACCACCTCGACCTGGTAACCCCGCTGCTGCAGATCGACAGCGGTCTGGTAAATGCAGACATGCGTTTCAATGCCGCACAACAAAACCATAGGCCGGTCGACCGCTTTCAGCCGTTCCAGGAAGCGTGGCTCGCCACAGCAACTGAAGGAACGTTTGCTGATCGGCTCCAGATCCGGCAGCAGTTCCGCCAGTTCCGGAATGGTGGGACCCAGTTTGTCCGGTGTCTGCTCCATCCAGATGACCGGTAGTCCAAACAACCGTACTCCTTGCAGCAGGATGCGCAGATTGTCGAACAGCTTATCTTTTTTATACATGGCCTGCGCCAGGTTGCCCTGGACATCGACCATCACTACCATGACGGACTCTTTTTCCAGCATGTCAAACCTCCTGCTCTGTCTGAGGATGATAATTCAGTCGAAAAGATAGTGTTTCCGGATTTGCCAGTTTTCCACCGGGCCGCCGATATCGACCAGCGCCGCGCCGGTGACCCGATATTCGGCATCGATGGTGATCCCGCTGACTATCCGCGCCCGGATTTCCGGTTGTAATTTTTTGTAGAGCAGACTGATATGCGGTGCAAATGGCTTTATAACGGGCGGCCGTGCCAATTGTACCAGGTGCCGATTGATCTGCGCTAACTCTTCCGACGCTGCCAGTTCGATGATTACGGTGCGCCAGATATCGGCGGTCTGGCAGAGAGCCACCGGCCGGACCCTGAATGGGGCGACAGTCTTGAAAACCGCATCGGTCAGACCAGCCAACCGGGATGGCGTCAGATCGATCCCTCCCAGCACCGTGATGTGGGGCCGGAAAACAGGAGCGGAATAGCGTTGCGCCAAATCCCGGATCAGATCATCCAGTTTCCGATCGCCGGTATTGTCCAGAGTAAGCCAGGCAGCCAGCATTTTGTTCTCCTTCGATGGCTCATTGGCACTTGCAATATATCAATTGAATTTACAGAAGGATATAATCAGATACTGGCCGAGCAACATTTCTTGCATTAAGCAGGAGATGCGGATAATCGCTGGTCACAATGATTGAGGTCGGTTGGTCTAAAGCGGAACCGGACCGGGCGGCCGGATTGGTAGGCGTCAATCAGCCGGTATCGCCAGCTGGCTCCGGCAGGATTACTGCCGTTTCCAGCGCTTGATTGTGTCAAACGCCCGCTCGGTCGTTTCCAGGATCGTCCGCAGATCGAATGGTTTAATAAAATAGTCGTCGAAGCCAGCCTCCCGGCATTCCACCAGGGCATAAATTGACGGATGGCCGGTCATAGCGTAGATCAAGTCCACGGGACGCTTTTTGCGTATTTCCCGACATAGTTCGATGCCATTCATTCCCGGCAGGTGCAGATCGTAAAAATGGACCTGAATATTTTCCCGAATCGCCACCTGCAGCGCTTCCTCGGCACTTTCGCAGGTGAACACCTCAAAACCGACTTTAGTAAAGGCATCGCGCATCAAATCCCGGATTGATTCCAGATCGTCGACGATCAGTATCTTCTGTTTCATGTACCTTGTCCCTAAATAATTGCCGTCAAAAAATACACCGCTCAGAAGCAGCAGGCATTAAATTTTTTAGCCGATCATGATGATTTTCCGGCTTCGCCACCAAATATCATCGCCAGTCGATCGCCCGCATTTATTTTACCAAATGTTCCGGTTAATGATTTTTTATCCGATTTTGTTCTATTTAGCTGATCGCTGGAACCGGCAAATCCAGTAAAAAATAAAAGGCGTGAATCATAAAGACGTCTGACCGTACCACCGATTATAGAAATATAACCGATTATTATTAATATGAATGCTACAGCACCTACAGCACCAACAGCAACAAGCAACCGCCCCAGGCCGGTCGCGACAGAATCACCACCGCAGGCAATAGAAAATTTCCAGGTAGTCAAGGATGAATCAAAATCCTGAAATCGATAATTCAGTCAAACGCCTGCTGTGGGAGGAACAGGAGTATTTCGGCCGGCTGATGGAACGGGCGAATAACTGCTGGATCAACTCCAGCCACCCGTTTCAGAAATCGCTCGATTCACTGTTGCGGGCACGGAAAAACCTGATCCATACCATTTATGGCACGGGGAAAGACTACCCGGAACCTGCCGGGATCACCAGCGATGATCCGGACCAGCAGAACGCCAACAGCTCCTTTCTGACCCACAGCCTGATTATTATCGATGCCAATATTCAGGATTTACTGCAAATGCTACCGACCACCGGCTCCAAAATAAATTACAAGGAAGTCGGCAGCTTTGAGTTGTACTCGGCCAAGGATTAATACATTTCGATAGTCCCAGATCAACCTGCCCGAAAGGCAATGGCGACCGACTGCAAGACGGTGAGCCTGTCCCCCAACCCACCACAACATTTATTCAGCGCAGGATAAAGCCTAATTTCAACGGATCGGCAGGGTCGATCAACATTTCGTTGCGACCGGTAATGAACGCCTGTCCCTCCACCGTGGGCAGCACGGCCTTATGCGGACCAAAAGTGGTTTCTTTAACAATCGTGCCAGTGAATTTTGTGCCCAAAATACTCTCGACTACGAACGGTTGGTCGATGGCCACTTCATCACGGGTATGCAGGATTGCCAGCCGGCCGGCGACGCCGGTGCCGGTGGGACTGCGATCCACCTCGCCATCGGCGAAGATGCAGACGTTGCGGCTGTCCGTGGCATCGTTACGCGCCGGTGCCGTGAAAATGGTACCGTATAAAAAACCCAGATCGGGTTCAAACGGATGTTCAATCTTGCGGTCGGCCATGATCGCCCGTTTGATCCGCATGCCGCAATCCACCAGTTGACTGAATTCATCAGGATCGCAGGTTAGTCCCACGGCACTGGCCGGCACGAAGGCGTAATAGGCGCCGCCAAAGGCCAGGTCGTAACGAATTTCCCCGAGACCCGGGACATCGATGGTTTGATCGAGTCCGTAGACAAAAGACGGCACGTTGAGGAATTTCACACTTTTCACACGATCCTCTGCCACCCGGGCACGGGCGGTGATCAGTCCCGCCGGAGTATCGATCCGAACGGTGGTGTAGGGTTCGCTGGCCGTCAGTATCCCGGTTTCCAGGACGGCGGTGGTAACGGCAATTATACCGTGTCCGCACATGCTGCTGTAACCTTCGTTGTGCATGAAAACGACACCGAAATCGGCCTCCGGCGATACCGGCGGCGTAATCACGCAACCGTACATATCGGCATGACCGCGCGGTTCCCACATGGCGATCATACGCAGAAAATCAAATTTTTCCAGCGCAGCCTGCCGCCGTTCCAGAATCGTATTACCCGGTAATTCCGGGTAACCGGAAATGAAGATGCGCAGCGGCTCCCCGGCGGTGTGGACCTCCAGAGTAGTGATCTTGCGCCAATCGGCCGGCGGTTCCCAAAACCGCGACCGATTCAGAATCTGTTGCATATTCATCCCCTTCCGTTAAATTAAATATTAGCGCCCCGTGGTTAATCGACCACAAAGAAACAGCCGGTCCGATCGACCGCGGTCGTGGCCGGCGACGATCGACTGTTTATCAGGATTCGGCGTGTTCCGTCCGGCGAATGATCTCATCCTGCAAGTCGGGACCGAGATCGACAAAATAATCACTGTAGCCCGCCACCCGCACAATCAGATCACGATAGGCTTCCGGATTGGCCTGGGCCTGGCGCAAAGTGTCGGCGGTGACCACATTGAACTGGATGTGGTGCCCATCCAGCCGGAAATATGAGCGTACCAGATCAGCCACTTTGTTCAGACCGGTTTCATCGGCCAGCAGTTGCGGCGTGAATTTCTGGTTCAGCAGCGTTCCGCCGGTACGCAGGTGATCGATTTTCGCAGCGGATTTCAGCACGGCGGTGGGTCCCTTGCGGTCGGCGCCCTGCACCGGCGAGATTCCTTCCGACAACGGTTGCCCGGAAAAGCGCCCTTCGGGCGTTGCCCCGATGACACTGCCGAAATACACGTGCGAAGTCGTGGGCAGCAGGTTAATCCGATAGTGCCCGCCCTTGGTGTTGGGGCGGCCGTCCACAGCCTGGAAAAAACTTTCAAATACCCGCCGGGCCAGACTGTCGGGGTAGTCGTCATCATTGCCGTAACGCGGTGTCGCTTCCAACAGCAGTTGCCGTAGCTCCCCGGCCCCTTCAAAATTATTTTCCAGGGCGGCCAGCAGCTGGTCCAGGCTCAATTTTTTCTGATCATAAACGTGATAGCGGATTGCCGCCAGCGAGTCGGTCAGCGTGCCCAGCCCGACACCCTGAATATAGGAGGAATTGTAGCGGGCACCCCCGGCGTTATAATCGCGGCCGGTGGCGATGCAGTCGTCGATCAGCAGCGACAGAAACGGCGCCGGCAGATATTTGGCCCACAGGCGTTCGATGACGCGATTGCCTTTGATTTTAACATCGATGAAATGCCGCAATTGTTTTTCAAAGGCGGTGTATAGTTGGTCGAAGGTGCGGAAAGTGGCCGGCTCACCGGTCCGGGGTCCCAGCTGTAGTCCGGTCCGTGGATCGAATCCATTGTGGAGCGTTATTTCCAGAATCTTGGTCAAATTGAGATAGCCGGTCAGGATGTAGGCTTCCTTGCCGAAAGCGCCGGCTTCGACGCAACCGCTGGCGCCGCCGTTGCGGGCATCCGCAATTGACTTGCCCTGGCGCACCAGTTCCGCCACGATGGCGTCGGTATTGAACAATGACGGTTGACCGTACCCGGTCTTGATGATCTGCAGCGCCCGTTTCAACAGGCGGTCCGGCGATCTTTTACTGATCTGCACCATCGAACTGGGCTGCAGCAGGCGCATTTCTTCGATCACATCCAGAATCAGGTAGGATAACGCATTGGTGGCATCGCCGCCGTTGGCATCGACACCGCCAATGTTAATCAGACAGAAATCGGTGTAGGTGTTGCTTTCCTGGGCGGTGACACCGACCTTGGGCGGCGCCGGCTGATTATTGAATTTGATCCAGAAAGCCTGCAACAGCTCGCGGGCGTGTTCTTCGGTCAGCTCGCCCGTCGCCAGCTCCACCTGAAAGAACGGGTACAGGTGCTGGTCCAGGCGGCCGGGATTGAATGAATCCCAGGTGTTGAGCTCGGTGATCACGCCCAGGTGGACGAACCAGTAATATTGCAGCGCTTCATGAAAGGTCTCGGGCCGGCCGGCCGGCACTTTACGGCAGATACGGCTGATTTCGACCAGTTCGGCCCGGCGCAGTACATCCGGTTCGGACCGCATTAATTCATCGGCTTTTTCGGCATGCCGCTCGGCATAACGAATCAGGGCAGCGGCGGCGATATTCATGGCGCGCAGTTGTTCGCGCTTGTCGAAAAATTCGGGATCGTTGAAGCTGTCAAGTTTTTTGCCGGCGGCAGCGATCGCCTTCTGGAAATCACGCATACCGTGACTATAAATTTTATCGTCCGCCACCGTGTGCCCCGGGGCGCGCTGTTCCATGAACTCAGTGAAAACGCCGGCGGCAAATGAATCCAGCCAGTCCTGGTCGACTTCCTCGAAAATCCGGTCCCGCAGCGAGCGGCCTTTCCAGAACGGCATAATGTAATTTTTCTGGATCTTCTTGGCTTCGGCATCGGCCCGAAAGGGTATCTTGGGGCGGCTGTCCAGCAGTTCGAAATCGGCGATCGTGTGGCTGCAGATTTCCGGGTAAGTGGGCGTGGCCTTGGGGGCGGGACCGCGTTCGCCGACGATCAGTTCACCGGCGCCGATATGGATGGATTTGTGCTCCAGCAGATACTTGAAGGCCAGGGCGCGGGCTACCGGCACCGCTACTTTATCGGCCTTGCCGCTCTGGTAAAATTCGGTCAACAGCGCCGCCCGTTCCAGCGAAATAACCGATACGGCCGCCAGGCTTTCCTCCCGCAGACGTCTGATTCGCTCGTTCATGGGTTCATCCTCCAATAATTACCGGAATATCCAGGGCCCGGAAATGATCCCCCATCAGCTCGATTTTCTCGGGTGACTGTGTTTGCATATGCATAAGCTTGTTGGGCAGGTTGAATTTAGAAAATTTATCGCGGGCCAGCAGATTGAATGGTAATATATCGACGGCGATATCCCGGTCCAGTGCTTTCACGAACCGGGCAATGGCGGCCAGGTTGGCATCGCCATCGGTGACTCCGGGGATCAGCGGCACCCGCACCCGAATCGGCACACCGGTTTCCGCCAGCCACGCCAGATTACCAATCAGCGCAGCATTCGATAAACCGGTATGTTTGCGGTGCGCCTCCTCGTCCATGAGTTTCAGGTCATAGAGGTACAGGTCCACCAGACCGGTCAATCGTTCCAGGGTCTTGACGGTAGCATGCCCGCTGGTATCGATTGTGGTGGCCACCGACTCCCGCCGGCAGGCGTTCAACAGATCGACCAGAAAATCAGGCTGCAGCAGCGGCTCGCCGCCGGAGATGGTGATTCCGCCACCGGACTGTTCATAGAACACCCGGTCCTTCAGCACATCCGTCATGACTTCATCCACCGACACCAGCCGGCCGACCGTCGCCGGTTCGGGATTATCCCCGTTGCGGCCTGGGTGGTTGACGTTCAATTCTTCGACTTCCGGTCGGCGGCTTTCAGGATTGTGGCACCACCAGCAATTAAGGGGACAGCCCTTGAAGAAGACCGTCGTCCGGATGCCGGGACCATCATGGATGGCGAAGTGTTTGATGTCGAAAATCAGGCCGCTGGCAGTCATCGTTTTATGTATATTGATATTATTCCGTTTTAATTCCGCGGCGAATTTAAAACCCGACAGCTCGCTAATGAATCACTGATTGGTGAAATAATCCGATCGGTACTAACTTCGGCCTGAATTACTTCAGTTTTTCAGACTGGGAGAGCGGTATGGAATTCAAAGATAAAGCAGTCAGGCACACCGGCACCATTATTCAGACGGTCGGTAACGTTTAATACCTCTGAATGGAAATCTAAAGCGGGATGGAATTATTCAGCAGACTTAATCCGGTAGATAAAAGCGTATTTTATACCAGAAATGACCCGAATGATATTCGCCTTGGCGATATTGCAATGTCAGAGGAAAAGGATTATCGCAACTGTAATGTAGTTATGCTGGGTTGTCCACAGGATGAAGGAATTAGAAGAAATAATGGTCGTACCGGCGCACGCATGGCACCGCAGGAGATCAGGAAAGCACTTTATCGTTATCCTATCAGCAACTCCCATAAATACCTCCGATTGTTTGATATTGGCAACCTCCCCTCAGTTGAAAATCTTGAGCAGATTCACGAACTCCAATTTCATGTGGTAACACAGTTGATTCAGGATGGGAAAAAGGTAATCGTGCTGGGTGGAGGCAATGATATTTCCTATCCTGATTGCAGGGCTTTAGCCGGTGTGATTGACCCACTGCTGGTGTTTAATATTGATCGGCACCTGGATGTACGGGTTGCTGACCGCATTAACAGTGGTACACCATATCGACAACTGCTGGATGAAAGAATCATTTGTCCCGAATTGTTTCATGAAGTCGGTATCAATTCATTTGCCAATTCACCGGTCTATATTGATTATGTCAATGATATTGGAGCAAATATTCATTATATCGGTGTAATAAGAGCAACAGGAATAAAGACTGCCATCCAGAGCATCGTCACCAAATCATCGGCAAACGGGATCTTCTTCGGGTTTGATCTTGATGCAGTCCGGGCGGTGGAGGCACCTGGTGTTAGTGATCCAAGTCCCATGGGATTTACGGCACGTGAAATCTGTGCAATAGCCGACGTGGCGGCAGCTGATCACCGTACTAAACTAATCGAGATAACAGAGGTAAATCCCCAATACGATTCAGGGGATATAACCTCAAAACTAGCGGCAAATATAATAATGCGTTGTCTGGCAAAAGATTAAAACATCCCACGGACTAAATTGTACTCTGAGGGTCAATTCGGGTCAGTACAACCGGAAATTGTTCTTTTGCGGTAATGAAGTAGTAGCCTGGTCATTCACTGCAGAATTTAAAATCCCCAGGATCGGCATAAGAATCACTGATTGGTTGTAAGACCTATTAACTCTTAACTTCCGCCAAAATAATGCCAAGATTATATGAGGGAAACAGCTATGGAATTCAAAGATAAAGTCATCATGATTACCGGCGCCTCGTCGGGTATCGGCAAAGCACTGGCCCTGGCGTTCAGCCGGGAGGGCGCGCAGGTGATACTGGCATCGCGGCGGCCCGAGGAACTGGAAAAAGTGCGCCAGGAATGCACCAGCCCGAAGCGCCACTACGTCCTGCAACTGGATCTGACGATTCCCGACGTGCTGGTGGACAAGGTGCGGCTGATGGAAGAGAAATTCGGCCGGATCGACATCCTGGTCAATAACGGCGGCATCACCCAGCGCTCGCTGATCAAGGATACCAGCATGACGGTGGTGCGGAAAATCATGGAGACCAATTATTTCAGCGCCGTGGCCCTGTCCAAGGCCGTGCTGCCGGGGATGATCGAGCGGCGGTCCGGCAATATCATTTTCATTTCCAGCCTGACCGGCAAATTCGGCACCGCCCTGCGCTCGATCTATGCCTCATCGAAGCACGCTCTGCTTGGTTTCGCCGACGCCCTGCGGGCCGAGGTCTGGGACGACGGTATCCGCGTCCATGCCATCATGCCCGGTTTTGTGCGCACCAACGCGTCGCTCAACGCATTGACCGGCGACGGCTCGAAACATGCCACGATGGACAAGACCACCGACAAGGGCATGTCGCCGGCGGAATGCGCCGCGGCGATTCTGAAAGCGGTGCAGGCCGGCAAGGAAGAAGTGCTGATTTCCGGCAAGGAGAAGGTGATGGTCTACCTCAAGCGCCTGTCCCCAGCCTTGTTCAGCAAGGTGATCCGCAAAATTAAAGTCACCTGATAAAGAATTATATATTAACCAGAGAGCGGCTGGTTAGCGCCGCTCTCTGTTCTTAAATTATTCCAAAATCCCCATCTGGCGGTATTTTTCCCGGTATTTGCGATAGAGCTGCTTATGGCGGTCATCCAGATCGACCCGGCGGCCCTGAATCCAGGCCTGCTCCACCTGGGTCCGGATGTCCAGTATATCACCGTCGGCGATGAACAGGGTGGCGTCCTTCCCCACCGCCAGCGAGCCTACACGGTCGGCCACGCCTAAAATTTCCGCCGGACCGAGAGTGATTGCCCGCAGGGCCGCCGTAGCCGGCAGACCGAAAGCCGCCGCCATCCCCGCCTCATAGGGCAGATTGCGCTGGTGCGGCGCATCAAAACCATTCGGGCTGGCTGCCAGGGCGAACCTGATTCCGGCCTGGTGCAACGCCAGCGGCGTGCGATACAACTGGTCATAGCCATCCTGGCGCTTTAAGGGCAGGACCAGTACGCTTTCCAGGATCACCGGAATATTATTGCTCTTCAGCAGCCCGGTCAACAGTGCGGCGTCGTGTCCGCCGACCAGGATCATTTTCAGCCCCTGACGCCGGGACCAGTTCACGGCCTGCTCGATCTGGGCGGCCTCATGGGCATGGATGAAGACCGGCATCCGGCTCTGGATCACCGGGAGCAGACTCTCCAGACGCAGGTCGCGTTTCTGGCTGGCGGTGCGCTGACCGGCGGTTTCGGCGGTGCGGATGCGCTCATAAGCCCGGGCGTCAGCCAGCAGGTCGTCGACCAGCCGGATTTTCTCCACCCCCGCCTGCAGCCGTTCGCTTACCGTTTTACCGTCAGGCACCCAGGGCTTGGCGCTCACGGCCGGCCAGGTAAGGTGCATCCCCGACGACTCCGACAGGGTGGCGTCCTCCCAGGTCCAGCCGTCCAATTGCATCAGCGATGACTGCCCTGCCAGCAGCGTGCCCTGTGGCGTAACATTGGCCAGCAGCACGCCGTTGGAACGGGTAACCGGGATCGCCTCCGAATCTGGGTTGTAAGCCCGGTTGGCGATGATATTGGGGTTCAGATCGCCGACCTCGGTAATATCGACGGTAGCGCGCACCTCATCAATTTCCACCAGCCCCAGCGGCGTGCTGGCGGCGATCAGCCCGGGATAAACCTGTTTACCGCTAATATCGATCACCTCGAATTCGGGGAATGCTTTCAGGTTCTTGCCGATGGCGCTGATTTTACCGTCGCGGAACAGGATGTCGGTCCGCGGCAGGACCGCTCCCACCACGGTATGGATCGTGCCGTTGCGCAGCAGCACCGGCCGCTGCTGGACCGCCCCCGGTATCTGGTCTGATGCAGCCACCAGGCCGGTCAGGAAAATCGTGAATAAAATCCGGCGGATCATTGCACACCTCCCGGCTGTTCGGTTTGTTTGCCCAATTTGCTGTCCAGTACCTTCTGAATCAGCCGGTTGCGCAGTTGCTCGTCGCGTCGGCGCAGTTCTTGATCCTGTTCCAGCGAAAAATACAACTTGCCGTCGATCCAGGTCTGCTCGGGCACGGCCAGGGTTGACAGCGGATTGGCGTTCCACAGCACGAAATCGGCATCCTTGCCCGGTTCCAGCGATCCCACCCAGCGGTCGATCCCCAGTTGCCGGGCGGAATTGATCGTCACCAGCTTCAGGGCATCCTCCTCGCTCATGCCGCCGTATTTGATCGCCTTGGCAGCCTCGGTATTCAGCCGCCGGGCCAATTCGTCGTCGTCGGAATTGAACGAAACGCTGACACCAACCGCGTGCATCAGGCTGCCGTTGTGGGGAATGGCATCATAGACCTCGAATTTATAAGCCCACCAGTCGGAAAACGACGAAGCCGCCACCCCGTGGGCCTTGAGTTCGTCGGCGATTTTATAACCCTCCAGGGTGTGCTGGAAGGTAGCCAGCCGGAAACCGAACTCTTCGGCCAGCCGGATCAGGGCCAGCATCTCATCCTGGCGGTAGGCGTGGCAATGCAACAGGCGTTTGCCGTCAATGACTTCCGCCAGTGCCTCCAACCCCAGGTCGCGGCGCGGCGGTATCCTGGTCTTGCGCAGGCGGCCGTCGCGCTCGAAGCGGCGCAGCTCGGCCCGGTAGTCGCGGGCGGCAGTGAAGGAATCGCGCAGGAACTGCTCCGTACCGAGGCGGGTCTGGGGATAACGGGTCTTATAGTCATCGCCCCAATTGGATTGCTTGACGTTTTCGCCCAGGGCGAATTTGATTCCAGGGGGCGCGTTTTTCAGGACCAGGTCGCGGTCACGGTTGCCCCAGCGCAGTTTAATCACGGCATTCTGGCCGCCGATCGTGTTGGCCGAACCATGCAGCACATGGATCGTGGTCACGCCCCCC
Organism: Fidelibacterota bacterium; assembly: GCA_043822705.1. Lineage (GTDB taxonomy): Bacteria > Fidelibacterota > Marinisomatia > Marinisomatales > TCS56 > JBDRBK01. The sequence goes on along the minus strand of JBDRBK010000136.1, from coordinate 5,030 downwards.
GCCAGTTGGCGGTAGATTGAAATATCGTCGGCATCGAGCACATCCTCGATCCGCACCTCGGCGGCGTTACTGTGGGTGCCTTCGTTGACACCCAGTCCAGCGGTATGGCTGTGGCAATCGATGATCCCCGGTGTCAGGTGTTTGCCGGTGCCGTCGATGATCAGCGCCCCGCCCTGGGGATAGGCAATGGCCGGGGCGACCTGTTCGATTTTACCATTGATGAACAAAGCGTCCCAGCCCTCCCGGATGCCCTGGGGACCGCAGGTCCAGATCGTGGCGTCGTTGACCAGAATCACCGGCACGGTTTGCGGCGTCTGCTCAAATCCGCAGGCGCCTTCGGGATAAAACACCGCCAAATCGCTGGCGGCCTCCGGTGGCGCGGTGGCATTATCTTCTGGCTGGTCATCCCGGCGCCGGGCTTCCCAAGCGACGGCTTGACCGGTCGGCAGCACGGCGCTGCCGTTCAACCGGCCGCCATTCAGGGCACCGCTGAAGCGGGTCCAGCCGGCCAAACCGAGACTGTCGGTGGCCGTCAGCCAGCTCAGACGGCCGGCGCTGAAGACAAACTGCTTACATTCCAGTTTCAGCGAATCCAGTTCAATAGCGGCGGTCAGGCGACCCTGCTTTTCCCGGACGGTCAGGCGCAGATCCCGCTCCAGCCAGCGCAAATCCCAGTCGCCGGCGATTTCCGTCCGCGAGTCGCGTTCGATCTTAAATTGTTCACCGGCGATCCAGACCGCCCGCAACGGCGCCTGGCTGTCAAAATAATCACCTTCTACCACCGTCAGGTTGGCGATAAATCCGGGAGCTATCTTGCCCATCCGGTCGGCCTGCCCCAGGTAGCGGGCCGGCGTGGTTGTCAGGGCGGCCAGGGCGTTGACCGGCGGCAGGCCGCGTTCGATCGACCGGATTAGGTTTTTGCGGAAATCGCCGCACTTTTTCAGTCCCGCCGGAGTTAATCCCAGCGGCATGCCGGCGGCGACCATGATCCGGGCATTATCGGGAGCCAGGTCCCAGTGTTTCAATTCTTCCGTCGTTACCAGGCGGGCCAGCCAGGGCTGCTCCACCGCCGGCGCAGCGGGATAATTCATATCCAGGATTAAAAATGTTTTCAGGGCAGCGATCTCGGCGGCCCGGCGGTACTCGTAACCGCTGCCGCGCAACAGCAGCGACAGCTTGAATTCGGCCGCCACCTTGGCCGCCCGCAGGACCTCCTGCTCATCGCCGGCCGGGAACAGGAACGGCGTTCCGGCCTGGCGGGCACGGTCCAGCGCGGCCAGGCTCTGGTCCTGGGGCACGGCCTCGTTCTGGTCCGGGAAGCGCCGGTATATCTCGTTGGCGCTGCGGTACCATTCCGCATCCAGCAGGGTCTGGCGCACCAGGGCGATCGCGCCCATCAGCGAATTGGGATATTCCTTGGCTTCGTAACCGGCGGTTTCGAAGGCTACTACCTGGGCCGTTTCGGCACCAAAAACCGCCGGTTTGTCCTGCAGTTGGATCAGGCCGGCAGACCCCCGGAAAATGCCTTTACCGGCCACTGCCTGGGCGGCCGTGAACCCCAGGGAACGCAATTCCTGCAGTCGCTTGCCCTCGGGTGGTTGCAGAGCGACCGCCAGCCGGTCGGCGCGGACTTTTCCATGCCAGTGGTCCACCGGCGATACCGGATCGGCGGGGACCGCCAGCGGCAACCAGCTGTCGATGAAACCGGCATAGATCGTCAGGCCGGCGCAGTCGACGACAGTCGCATCGGCGGGAATGGTCAGATCCTTGCCGACCGCCGCGATCAGCCCGTCCCTGACGATTATCGTCGCCGCCGCCAGCACCTGTCCCGGTTCGCTGTGCACCGTGGCGCCGGTCAGCGCCCAGACCCGCGGCGGATTGGATCGGATGCCCTCCACCGGCGCGATCTGCGCCGGGCAAATTTTGATTAGCAACACCAGGATGGTAATTAGCAGCGGCAGTCTTTTTACTGAGATCATTTTCTCCCTCGAACGATGACAGTTTGAACTTAAAAGGTAGAATTAATTTAACTAAGCGTCCGCAAAAAACGATCAGCGGATTTGTGATTAAACCACTGCGGCTGCAACGGTTTTCCGGTCACCGGTAGCGGCCAAATCGGGGCCGGCTTTTAGCATTGCCCGGCGCGGGAATTTCTGGCTAAACTGCCGCCATGCTCCGCCGCAAAAAAATTCTGTTGCTGGTTACGGTGCTGGCGCTTTGCATCGGCTGCGACCAGGCCGCCAAGGAAGTGGCCCGCCAGACCTTGCGCGGTTACCCGCCGGAGTCGTTCGCCGCTGATACTTTCCGTCTGCACTATATCGAGAATACCGGCGGCTTTTTGAGTCTGGGCGCCCGGCTGCCGGCCGGCATCCGGTTCTGGCTGATGCAGGTATTACCGGTCATCGGACTGAGCGGAATCGTTATTTTCACTGCTCTGTCGCAGCGTCTGACCGGTCTGGAGGTGCTGCTGCTGGCGCTGGTGGCCGGCGGCGGTATCGGCAACCTGATCGACCGTATCTTCCGCGACGGCCGGGTGGTGGACTTCCTCAACCTCGGCATCGGTCCCCTGCGCACGGGCATCTTCAACCTGGCCGATGTCTTCATCATGGTCGGCGGGATCGGTCTGGTAGCGCTGGGACTGATCGTGCGCCAGCGGGCTGCCGGACAAAATCAGTAACTAGTTTATCCGGCGGGGATTATATTCAGGCGTAAAATACACCGGGAGGATTTTACAATGCGTTTCAAGACAATTATAATGTTTGTTCCACTGCTGACCGCCATACCGTTGCCGGCCCAGAACTATTTCGTCAATCCCGAAAGCGTCACCTTTGATGCCGAACGTTCCCGTTACCTGGTTTCCAACAAGGGCGATGGTAAAATAATCAGTCTCGATCTTAACGGCAACCAGGCGATCTTCAGCAGCAGCCAGTCGTCGGTGCGCGGCCTGCAGATTCTGTCCGATAGGCTTTACGCGGCCTGCGACGCCGGTGTCGTTGCGTTCAATCTGGCCACCGCCGCCAAAGTTATGACGGTCGCCATCAGCGAGCGGGTATTTCTCAACGATATCACCGCCGATGGGGACGGTTACCTCTATATTTCCGATTCCAGTTCCGGCAAGATTTTCAGGGTTAATTCGGCCGACCAATCCTGGAGCACCTTCGTTTCCGGTCTTGCCAGCCCCAACGGGTTGCTTTTCGATGCGGCCAATAACCGCCTGCTGGTCTGTCACTGGGGCGCGAACGCGAAAATCAGCGCCGTCGATCTGAGCAACGGCAGCGTTTCCTGGGTGGTGAGCACGCCCTACTCCGACCTGGACGGTCTGGCCTTTGACAGCCAGGGCAGCATCTATGTCTCTTCCTGGGGCAGTGGCGTCGTTTACCGCTACAATAACCTGTTTACCATGGCCGACGCAGTGTCCAGCGGCCATGCCGGTCCCGCCGATATCTACATTTCCGCCGAAGATGTTCTGGCGGTCCCCAATTTTAACGGCAACAGCGTTGATCTGATCAACCTGATCGTAATATCCACCGGCGATCCCGCGGCACAGCTGCCCCGGGAATGCCAATTGTTACCTAATTATCCCAATCCGTTCAATCCGCAGACGGTAATATCCTACACCCTGGCCGAGCCGACCCGGGTTGATCTGACCGTTTATGATCTACGGGGACAATTGGTGGTCAATCTATTGTCAGCCGATCAGCAACCCGGTCTCCACCGGTTGATCTGGCAGGCCGACCAGTTCGCCGCCGGGACCTACTTCTGCCGCCTGCGCACCGGCAGCGGCTTCGACCGGACCAATAAGCTGGTGCTCATAAAATAAATCCATCACCACGGCTAACACCTGTCCCCAACCACGTATTCCAATGGGTCTGACCGACCGTTCCGATGGGTCTGACCGCACGTTCCGGGGGGTCTGACCGTGCATTTCGATGGGTATGAACGCACGTTCCGGGGGGTCTGACCGTGCATTCCGATGGGTATGAACGCATGTTCCGGGAGGTCTGACCGTGCATTCCGATGGGTATGAACGCATGTTCCGGGAGGTCTGACCGTGCATTCCGATTGGTCTGACTGCGCGTTTTAGTGTGATCATACGCGCACTTTACCAGTTCCATATGCGGGTTTTACCTGGCCCGTGCACGCGTTTTACCACGCCCATACGCGCACTTTACCCTACCCATATGCGTGCTTTACCTGGCCTGTGCACGCATTTTAGTGGTCCCTTACACGTGTTTTGCCTGGCCAATCCCCGTGCATGGGAGGTGCCATTGCCGTCGATGGGTGGTCCAATGCACGTATTTTCCCACCCTTCCAGGTAGTACCGTGTGGTAGGGGCACGGCGCGCCGTGCCCTTACAATATATTTGCACAAGCCGCTGAAACGGTGCGCGCTGGTGTTATGATCGAAGAGCCCAGCCCTGCTCCATAGGAGTCCCTGCGGGAAAGGGCCGGGTCATGGAATAATCAGTCACCCTGAGCTTGCCTGCCTGTCGTAACGAAATGTAGAATGGTCGAAGGGTGATTAATACATTGGCTGTATCTATGCTTCGATACGTCTGCGCTGACGCTACGGCGCACAGGCAGCATGACACCAGATCCCATGTTTCTCACTCAGCGAAGCTAATCTCACGGCTCTCACCTGCCGCAGACGGACTCCAACACTCCATTACTCCACAATAATTCTCTTGCCTCCTCCCCAACCGGCGCATTAAACTCCTGTGCCGCAACCGGATATGGGAAGACCCACGCTGGTTTTTATGAGGGATTGTTGCCGGGGAGATTGATTACAGGATTGATAACTCAAATTCATGAGTAAAACATGTATTGCTTCTAAAATTCAATATGAAAATTGAGATTATAAATTAAAGTAGCACTTAGCACTTATGGACTTCCGCGCGATTTTTAATTCTTGTCGTGTTTTGTAGGATTTAATAAGCTATAGCAATAAGATTGTAATATGGCGTGAGCGTAGCTGACGGAGCATTACAATCATGGCCTGAACCATTTCCTCAAGCAATAGAGGAACCATGA
>JBDRBK010000135.1:0-34695 GCA_043822705.1 Fidelibacterota bacterium | reverse complement strand
GATTATTCCATCGACCTGTTCAATCAGTCCCGGTGTGTAAAAATGCTGGGGTGAAAGATTAACGCCGACCCGAATCGGATTCAGGCCCAGCTTCTGCCAGGTCTTGTTCTGGCGGGCGGCGGTTTCCAGAACCCAGCGACTGAGGGGAATAATCATGCCGGTCTCTTCCGCTACCGGAATGAATTTAGTGGGCGAGATCAGGCCGTCCTTGGGATGGTTCCAGCGGATCAGCGCCTCCACCCCGACGATCGATTCGTCGGTTACGGAAATCTGGGGCTGGTAGTACATGACAAATTCATTATTCTTGAGGGCTTGTTTGATTTTCCGTTCGAGGGCGAATTTTTCGGTTTCGTTCAGATGCACCTCGCTGGAGTGAAAAATAAAGGAATTAGTGCTCTTGGCCTTGGCATAGTACATAGCCGAATCGGCGAAACGTAGAATTTCATCAACGGAACGGGCGCCTTCCGGATATTGCGAAATACCGACACCGGCGGTACGTCTCAACTCGTATTGATTTACGATGATCGGTTCATTGATCAACTGTAGAATTTCCTGGGCATATTCGGCCAGAATAACCTTCTCCCGGCCATTCCGTTTGATCCGTGGTTTGACGACGGCGAATGTATCGGTGTACAAGCGCGTCACGATATCGTTGGGGCCGGCATGCTCGCGCAGGCGCTGGCCGATTTCACGCAGATAAATATCGCCAACGGCATGGCCCATGGAATTATTGATGGACTTGAACCGGTCGATATTGACAAAAATCGTCCCGATCGCCGTATTCTCCCGATTGGCTTCGATGATCGCTTCCTGCAATTTGCCGTACAGCGACGTCCGGTTGGGCAGCCCGGTCAACCCGTCGTACAGGGCTCGGTTGGTGGCCAGTTGTTCATTAGCCCGCGCTAGATCGCTCATGTGTTTTAGCGACAGCAGGTTCTTTACCCGGGCCAACAGTTCGACTCGCTGAAAGGGCTTGGTTATATAATCATTAGCCCCGGTTTCCAGACCGGTGACCACATCCTGAGATTCCGACAGAGCGGATGAAATCAGAATCGGTAATTCGTAAAGGTTATACTGCTTCCGGACCGCCCGGCAGACATCCAGCCCGGTCACCCGAGGCATCATGATATCCAGGACGATCAGATCGTATTTCTGGTCATTATTAATTTTATTGATGGCGACATCACCGTCGGTGGCGGTATCGACCTGATAGCCGGCACTGTTCAGATGAAACGCCAACTGGGCCAGTATATTGGGGTCATCTTCAACGATTAGTACCTGCTGACCGCCTGAGAAACCGGTAGATGTTGTATTTTCTTTCAATTTCGTTTCGTTCTTGTGCTGCATTATCGGTAAATGCTTGATTCCGGATTTCCGGTGCGACAAATAACCAGTAATCAGGTTCTTGGGATCTTCAGACAGAAGGAATTGCCGGTCGGTCGGTTCGGCTCGACCCAGACCGCGGCCTTGTGCGCTTTGGCAATTCGATCTACAATCGCCAGACCGAGACCGCGACCGCGCTTTTCCTCACGGGCCAGTTGCACGGTACGGCCGAATATCTGGTGCCGGCTCGCTTCGGGGATGACAGTACCAAAATCATTGACGCGGATAGTCACCGCGGTCGCATCCTCCTGGGCGGTAATGCTGATTTCACCACCGGCGGCGGCATACTTGATGGCGTTGCTGATATAATTTCTGAATACTTCAGCAATGATCGGATTGGCCAGTACCGGCAGCGGTTCGTCAATATTTACCGTGATCGACATGCCGGCCTGTTTCAGGCTCTGGGAAAATTCCCTGGCGATGGTCCGTATCAAATCAGTCAGGTCGATTTGCTCGCGGTCGATCTCTTCGCCGATGGTGACCTTGGACAGGGTCACGGCATTTTCGATGACTTTCAGGAGATTGTTACTGGATTCCCGGATTATATCGATACCGGCCAGTTCGGGATACTCCGACTCCAGTAACTCGGCCATGCCGCTGATGACACCGGCCGGGTTCTTTAAATCATGGGTGATGACATCCAAGAGCAGGTCCTTGAAATCGTTGGTATGAGCCAATTGAGTGGAAAGCTGGCGGTACTTTTTTTCCGATGCGATCAGCTTGCGCTCACCCTTTTTGCGCTCGGTAATGTCATTCAGCACCGCAAACGTGGCTGCGTCATCGTGATAGTCGATGATCACCACATGGGCTTCGATATTGATTACCGTGCCATCCTTCTTTTTGAACGATGTTTCATAACGGTCCGGGACCGGTTCCCCGCGATCGCGCAATCGCTTGCGGTCCTGGAGTATTTGAATCCCCGCCGGGGTGTAGATTTCACGATAGTCCTTGGTCTGCAGCTCTTCGTAGGAGTACCCCAGCATGTCCATGAAACGGCGATTGAAGAAAATAAATTTGTCATGCTGGCTGATCACAATGGCGTCATTCACGGATTCGACTAGCAACCGGTATTTCTCCTCGGAGGCCTTGATCAGTTCCTCAGCCTGTTTGCGCTCGGTAATGTCCCGGTAGATAGCATATACGGCCTGGGAGCCCTCATGGGTCACGACCGGAGCGCTGAGAATTGAAACATGTACCGGACTGCCATCCTTGCGGAAGCGGATGGTTTCAAAGCGGATGCGTTCACCGCCGGCCACCTTGCGGGTGGTGGCACGTGCCTCTTCGAACCGCTGGGCATCGGTGATAAGATTGTCGATATTTTTTCCGATCGCCTCGGCCGCCGTATAGCCGAACAAGCGCGTGAATTCGCTGTTGATCCGGCGGATGATACTGCTCCGGTCCACCAGCACGATCGCTTCCGGAGAAGTCTGAAACAGTCCTTCAAAATGCGACTTCTCAACGTTCAGCGCTTCTTCGGCCTGCTTGTTGCGGATCGAAGTGGCAATCTGTTCCGAGACATAATTCAGGATATGCAGATCATCGCGGTTGTACAGGGCGGCATCACGGTAGGTCTGGACCACGACCACGCCGATGATCCGGTTTTCGATCCGCAATGGCGAGCCCATCCAGATTATCGATGGCGTTCCCAACAGATCGATTTTACCGTTTTGTGCCAGCTCGTAAATGCCCGCTTCCGTGACGTACAACGGTTCCCCGGTTTTGATGATGTATTCGGTGAGCCCGTCACCAAATTTCTGCGGCTCCGGCGGCGGGTCGACTTCATCGATGAAATACGGAAAAGTAATTAATTGCTGTTGCTCATCGTACAGGGCAATGAAAAAATTGGTAACATCAAGGATCGACCCCATGATGCGGTGGATCGACTGAAACAGGCTGGGCATGTCCTTGGTGGCGCTGACTGCTTCGGATATTTTAAATACGGCTGACTGGAGCATGATCGCCTGCCAACTGTCGGAAACATCCAGCAGATGGGCTACCGTATATATCCGTCCTTCGTCATCATGCAGGATGGCGCTGTTTACCTCGACCCGTTTACGTTCGCCATTCTTACAGATGATATTGAAATCGTACTGGGAGGGGACTTCTTCCAACCGCTGCCGGCGCAGGTAACGCTCGATCACCAGTTCCCGACTGTCGTCATCCAACAATTCGCGAAAATCCATACCGATCAGCTCACTGAAGGAATAGCCGAGGATAGTGCTCAGTCGCTTATTGGCATAGACCAGTTGAAAACTGTTGTTGGTGATCAGGATTCCGGTCGGCGAATTCTCGGCCACGCTCAGGTAGCGTTCTTCACTGGCCCGGACGCGTTGCTCCAGTCCCGCGATCTGATGCAGTAAATCGCTTATACGATCCAAATAATAAAATCCTCTCTACCGTACCGCCTGCGGCTGATTAGATGGTAATAGCAGGCACCAGGTGTCATGTTTCCTGTACCCAGCGGATGCTAACATAGGGAATTTACATAAATGAGCAGCGATATTCACAGTCACAAAAAACCACAATAATCATGCCGGTCGGCGCAGAATCAGACACTTCCGTATACGATACATATCGAATTAAGCGTATATTTCACCCCGGACCGCGGCCAGCCGGGCAGGATGAATTTTCCGGGCACTGCCGGTTCCGGTAATAATTACCGGCGGAAAAGATGAGAAAAAACACTGAAATAACTACCCGTCCCTGGCGGATCGGCGATCTGGAAACGATCCGGGCGATCGCCCTTCAATCCTGGCGCGACGCCTACGGCGATTTCCTGTCGGCCGCGGATATCGAGCTCTGCCACCGGCAGCACTATTCCCTGTGGCAACTGCGGGAACGCTTCCCGCGGCAGTACGGCCGGCTCGGCCTGGCCGATGAGACTATTGTGGCCTACGCTTTGGCCGAAATTCATCCCGACAAAAACCATTTCCACGTCCTGTCGTTGCACGTTCTGGCGCAGTATCGCGGTCTGGGACTTGGTGGACGGCTGCTGGAAGAACAGGCCATCACTGCTGGTCAGTTGGGCTTTGATCGAATCTGGCTGGATGTGATGGTCAATAATCATTTGGCTCATGACTGGTACCGTCGCCGGGGTTTTATTTTTACCGAGGCCGGCCAGTTTAAATTCGGGAACAGCAGCCAGGATTTATTGGTCGGATACAAAATGATCGACAGTCTGCAACAGGAATAAAATCAGCGCAGGAAACACCATGGATTTGAACGCACTGGTCAGCCAGAAAATTGAAGTGACCCCGGAATTGATCATTCTACGGGTCGTGCCCAAAACAGGTGCGTTGCAGGTCTAGAAGGACCGTTCCTTCGCCCGGGACTGGCCGCACCCACCGACGGCCGCCGGCACCCATGTTTTTCTCTGCGGCAATCCCGGGATGATCGACCATATGGCCGAACAACTGACCATCGAGGGGGACCAGGAACATTCGCGTAAAAACCCCGGTAACCTTCATCTGGAACGTTACTGGTGAACAGGAAAATACCATGAGCAAGAAAAAATCGTCCCGCCTGGAAGAATTTCGCTACTTTCGGGAAAAAATGAACCAGCGTATTCTGGAAACCGGTAACCTGGACACCAAACGCTTCTTCGGTCTGGATTCGCGGGTTTATGAAGACGGCCGCCTGCCGCAGACCACCAAAGAAATGCTGGGACTGGTGGCCAGTACGGTACTGCGCTGCGATGATTGTATTGCCTACCACGTGATCCGCTGCCGCGAGCTGGGGGTTGACCGTGAGAGTCTCATGGAAGCCTTCAACGTTGCCCTGATCGCCGGCGGTTCGATCGTTATCCCGCACCTACGCCGGGCCGTGGCGCTATTGGATGAGATTGATGGGGAACAATCGTAAATCGACTGTCACCGGTCAATTCTGATGCGAATCCGCCAGGAACAGGCAGGCAAGCTGTTCGGTAAAATTTAAGTAGACCGGTACTCTAGCTGAGATTCCGGCGGGATTGATTTAAAATATAATTCCGGCATAGCCCACGCCATAATCGAAACGCTCCGGTGGCCGGTCACCATGACTGGTGGTATGCTCGATCAGATAACCCTTGTCCCGACCAAACCGGTCGGCCAGTCCCATTAGGGTTGTGATGGCGCCGGCGCCACAGGCATTCCGCTGGCGGCGGGCCTCCGGCAAAACGGACGCTGCCGCACCACCGCAGATCGTGTCAATCATCCGCCGGTCGTTGGCAATCAGCCATTCCAACCCGGCGGCGCCGCTTCCCGCCGGCGCCAGATCGTAGCCCCGACCATAATGGGTCAGGTCCGAACTGGCCAGCACGATGATGTCGTCACGCTGATTCACCAGGTCCCCGATCCGCTGCCCCAAATCCAGGCTGTCCGCCGCCACCTTGACAGTAATGGGCACAAATTTCAGCTCGGGCCAGAAATATTTCAGCATGGGTGTCAGCACTTCAATGGAATGTTCCCCGGCATGAACATCCGGGTCGGCCAACAGCAGTTCGGGCAGATTATCGCAGATAAGCAGCGCCAGGTCGCTGTCGACCGCCAATTCGCCCAGCGGCGTCTGCCAGGCGCCCTCGGGATAGACGGTGTGCCGGTAAACACCGCTGTGGTCGGCGCCTAATACGATTGCCGTCTGCGGCTTGACGCGGCCGGCCAGACAGGCCAGCGTCCGGGCGGCGGTGCGACCGGAGTACAGCCAGCCGGCGTGGGGCACCACGGCGGCCAGCGGTCGATCCGGAATAGCCGCCGGTTTTCTAAAACCAGTCAGAAAATCATCCATTTGCATGCGGCAGTTACCGGAATAAAAATTCCTGGCCACCGGCAACCGAACCGGCTTCATGACCGCACCCCGGAGCCAAACCAACCCGGCACGGATTGTCCGCAATGGGCACAGGCGCCATCTCGCAAACCGCTAACCGATGCCTGGTAATAACGTCGCTCGATCAGGACACTGCCGCAATGATGGCAAACCGTATTTCGTCCGGTGGCGCTGTCGACATTTCCCAGATAGACATAATTCAGACCGTTCATCCGGGCGATTTCATAGGCCCGGGTCAGGGTAGTCAGCGGTGTCCGGGAATGATCGTGCAACTTGAAATCGGGGTGAAAAGCGGAAAAATGCAGCGGTATATCGGGTCCCAGTTCGCCGGCAACAAACCTGGTCAGCTCCCGTAATTCGACTTCACTGTCATTTTCGCCGGGAATCACCAGGGTGGTTATTTCGACCCAGACGGCGGTCTCACGTACCAGCCAGCGCAGCGTATCCAGCACCGGCGCCAGCTTCGACAGGGTCAGCCGCCGGTAAAAATCGTTGCTGAATGCCTTCAGGTCGACATTGATCGCATCGGCCCGGCGATAGATATCCTCCCGGGCTTCGGCGGTGATATAGCCATTCGATACCAGAACATTTTTAAGGCCCGCCGAGCGAGCGCGGTCGGCAATAGCGATGACCCATTCGCCAAAAATAATCGGGTCGTTGTAGGTGTAAGCAATCCCCTGGCAACCACGGTCAATCGCCAACTGAACAACCTGCTCCGGCGTGAAGAGTTGCGGCATGTGGCGGTCGTCGCGGTTTTTGCTCATCTGCCAGTTCTGACAGAATTTGCAGCCCAGGTTGCAGCCGATGGTGCCGAAACTTAACACGGTCGATCCCGGATAAAAATGATACAGCGGCTTCTTCTCGATCGGGTCGGCCGCAAAACCGGTCGAGCGACCGTAGGCTGTACTGACCAGCTCGTTGTTTAAATTACGCCGGACCTGGCAGAAACCCCGGGACCCGGCTGGAATTTCACAGAAACGTGGGCACAGGGTACACCTGATCCGGCCGTTCTCCTGCTTAACCCACCAGCGGGCGACAGGTGCTACATCTGTTATCATAGAATTATCACAGACCGTGCGGTTGTTCACCGGTCCATCGAATTATACCAAGTCGAATACTCACTGGCAAGTAAAAGTCTTCACTGTTTCAGCCAGCGTGCCAGCCATTCCAGTTGGACTTGGTAGGACTGTTTCAGATTCTGCAATTTCAGGATCGAATGGCCTTCATCGGGATAATACAGCAACTGCGCCGGAATCCCCCGCCGCCGCAAGGCGGTGAATACGCTCAGGCCCTGGGCAGGATCGACCCGGTAATCCAGTCCGCCGTGAATCACCAGGGTCGGAGTCCGGAAGTGCTCGACATAGGTCGACGGCGACCGCTCGAGATAAAGCTCGCGGTTGGTCCAAGGCGTTCCGGCAAAATCCCATTCCGGGAACCACAGTTCTTCGGTGGAATAGTAGGATGAAATTTTATCGAAGGTTCCATCGATCGTGACCAGGCAGCGGAAGCGGTCGCTGTGACCGTTGATCCAGTTGATCATGTAGCCGCCGTAGGACCGACCCAGGGCCGCCAGCCGGTCGGGATCGATGGCAGTCTGGGTCGCAATCAGATAATCAAGTCCCAGCATGAGGTCGGTAAAATCGCGGCCGGCCCAGTCGCCGCTGACCGCCTCCTTGAATTTTATGCCGTAACTGCCGGAGCCATGGGGATTGATCTGGGCGACGATATAGCCCTGGGCCGTCAGCAATTGGGTGTTCCAGCCGTAAAAATTGAAATATTTATACCACAAAGCCTGGGGACCGCCATGGATCAACAGCACCAGGGGATATTTCTTCTGTGGCTTGAAATCCGGCGGATAGGTCAACAGACCCATCACACTGTCGCCGTCGGCGCCGCTGAACCAGAAGGTCGCGGCCGGAGACATTGATACTTTTTCCACCAGATCGGCGCCGAAGCTGGTCAATTGTTTCAACGCACCATTTTTCAGATCGACCCGGTACACTTCCGGCGGACGGTGCGGTTCGCTGGCGGAACAGTACAGGTAGCGCTGATCGGCGGAGACATTGAGGAATTCGAAAAATATATCGCCGAATAACCGGGTGATTTTCCCATCTTCCAGGGTGACCCGGTAGAGAGTTGTCAGGGCCCGGTCTCCCACATTGAAGTAAATTGAGCGCGAATCAGTACTCCAGATGATTTCATCCACGGAACGGTCCAGTGCGGCCGTGAGATTGCGCTCAGCGCCGGTTTCCATATCGACTATAACCAGGTCGCACTGATCCGATTCATACCCGGCCCGCGCCATCCGGGCGTAGGCCAGATAACGGCCGTCCGGTGAGAAGCGCGGGTCGGTGTCATTGCCTTTTCCCGCGCTGACCCGCTTCCGGGCGGTGCCGTCACAATTGACAGTAAATATATCATTATTAGTACTGATCGCCAGGACCGAATCGGTATTCATCGTAAACACCACCAGGCTGCCGGCGGGGTGAACCGCCAGATCGCAATTCCCTCCCAGATACAAGCCCGGCGCATCGTCAGTCCCCGGTGTCAGATCAATAATCTTGTCGGTCGCAAAATCATGCCGGAAAACATGTGATACGGCGCCGTTCTCCCAGGTTTTATAATGGCGGAACAGCAACTGGTCGTAGGTCCGGCCGCTGGCGGATTGACCGGCACGGTTTAAAACCTGGCGCCGGATACAGTCGGCATCGGTGCCACATTCAGTAAAGGTTTCCGCAGCAAACAGGATACAGCCACCGATCGGGAACCAGATGAAATCGGTGATATCGCTGGCAAATCCGGTTAACCGGGAATTTTCACCACTGACTTTGTTATAAACCCAGACCTCATCGGCGGTGCTTCCCGCCAGCAGATAGGCCAGCGACTGGCCGTCGGCGGACCAGCGCGGTTTCCAGGCCCAGTAACCTGCCGGAGAAACCTGGCGCAGGTCACGGCCGTTGGTTTTCATCATCCAGATCGATTCCAGCTTACGATTGCCGGGTATATCATTGACCTGAATCGTCAGTGCCAGCGTCTTACCGTCGGGTGACAGGGCCAGGTTCTTAATCAGGGGAAAACCGTATAAATCTTCGAAGGTCATACGAGCTTTACCGGCGGCCGGTTGACCTAATAATGTTATCAGGGCAATGATTATTAATTTTCGCATCATGACAGTTTAGTGCTTATGTGGTTGATTTTTACATCCGGGTTGCTACTCGCTTGATAAGCCTCTCCCGCCGCCAGTCGCTCACCGATCGGCGGATGGGAATAGTACAGCCATTTGATCCAACGCGCCGGATAGGCGTTGGACAGATTACGGTTGGCCAGGCCCGCCATGGCCGCCAGGAACGATCGCCGGTCCGGGACCAGCTCCAGGGCGCTACGATCGGCCTGCCGTTCAAAATGGCGCGACAGAGCATTCCCCAGCGGACCGAACAGGAATCCGCTGATAGCGCCCATCAGCAGGACAAAGACCGGGAACAGGGTCAGATTCCAGCGGGTCGGACCCGGGAATGCTGAAAACAGCGTCCGCATCAGCCAATCCAACAGGAAAAACACTATCAGTTGCTGTAGCGTTCCGACGAACAGGTTCTTCCAGATATGCCGATAGCGGTAATGTCCGACTTCATGGGCGATCACCACTTCGATTTCCGCCATCGACATATTCCGCAGCAGATTATCGGACAGGACCACCCGCCGGGTACGTCCCAACCCGGCCAGGAAAGCGTTCTCTTTCTTGGTCCGGCGGCTCAGGTCTTCCATAAAGAAACCGCTGGATTTCAGTCCGGCCTGCAGCAAAATCCTTTCCAGGCGCCCGGTCAGTTCATCATCGTCGATTGGCGTATATTTATTGAAAATCGGCAGGATCAGCACCGGAAAAATCGTGGTGAAAACGACTCCGACCAGGGCGGTGGCCAGACCGGTGTACAGCCACCACCAGATCGGCGCGACAGCCATTATCCAGAACAGCAGGCCCAGCAGCAGCGGCGCCAGTACCAGGCTCAGGCCCAATGCTTTGACTTGGTCGACCAGCCAGGCCCCGGGCGTCTGATTCGAGAAGCCCCAGTGCCGCTCCCGAACATATCCGGAAAAATAGCCCAGTGGCAGTTCGGCCAGGGTGAAAATAATTATTAAAACAACAATGTAAATCAGGAAAGCCGCAACCACCGGCTGTTCAGGTGCCAGATGGGCCAGCCTGTGGGAAAAACCGCTGAAATAGACAGCCAGCAGCAGTGCCAGCGAAATCAGAGAATCGGTCAGTCCCAGGATGCGTTTTTCCTGCTCGTAGCGCCGGGCCTGTTGTTGTTTTTCCCGGTCCAACAGCGGATGTACGGTAGCCATATCAGATTTCCCCATCAAGGGGCGGAGGCGGCGACCGGCACGCTGTCACCGGCGATAAAACCGCGGATCAATCCGAACCGGTCGACCGGAATTTTGTGAGCGGCAGGATAGAGTTCGAGCGTTACCGGCTGCCCGCGATCCTTTAAAAATTGATATGCGGTTTGGCTGGACTCCGATGGTACAATTTCATCTTCGGCGCCGTGCAGCAGCAGCACCGGCGTGGCCCGGCTGGCGGCGGTCGCCGCTTTCGCCAGCATCTGCGGATCACGGATAAATCCGGCGATCGGCACGATGCCACCCAATGCATGCGGTAACCGCAGGGCATATTCCAGCGCCAGGCAGGCTCCCATTGAAAAGCCGCAAAAATATATATCGGCGGCAGCGAAACCGTCCTCACGCAAGCCGGCCAGTAATTCATCCAGCAGGATAAAGGACCGGTCGGCCTGCCAGGTGCGCCGGTCCGATCCGGCAAACCAGGCGAATCCATCGCCGTCCTGCGCCGGGTAGGGCCCCCGGGGCAGCAGCCAGTGGGCTTCGCGGCAGCGTACCCCCCGGGCCACCGGCAACAGTGACTGTTCGTCGCCGCTCCAGCCGTGTAGGCCGATAATTGCTTTGACCGGATAGGCCTCTAATTGCAGGGTTTCAATTATCATGGACTGGTCAGAGGTAAATCTCGCAACAGCAATCATCGACAACTTTGACCGATTCCACATTGATCTCGTTATTAAGATCAAATTGGAAACGAATACAGGCATCCAGCTCAAGGTCGGGGATATTATCGTTTTCGCTACCGATGAAACCCAGGTCCTCGGTCGTGACTTTTTTGTAAAAATATCCGTCGATTAAACCGCCGCCACAGTCGCCGCAGGCTTCGTTGTCGCAACCGGGGCTCCACAGTACGGTGGCCGCCAGGATAAACGCGGCCAGCAGACCTTTCAGCATATTATACCGCATCATCGATCACGGCCGGGTAAAATTGGCTTCAGTCAACAGGACCCATTTACTGTTGGCCGGAGACTGGTTCAATTCGAGTCGGTACAGCTCGCCGGTGGCCGTATCCAGCACATAATGCCAGTGGGTGCGGTCGATGGCAAAGGACTGCAACTGATAACGCCCGTTATCCTGGTTTTTGGCAATTTCATTTTTCATCAGCGTTTCCAGGCGCTCGATATAAAATTTAACCGAATCATCCGGCGCCGGCCGGGCTCCCAAAAAGATCAACGTCAATATAGCCACCAGGGCTCCCGTGGCAATTCCCGCTAAATAGCGTTTCATATTACCTCCGATTTAAATCCAGATTTTCCACAGTCAATTTACTATAAAACAATTGCCGGTACCGATTGGTAAATCACGAGCGAATTGTCCGACTGACATCGCGGCAGGCGTGCGAGCCACTACCGGCGCAGTAAAATCATTGATTTTCTTGCAGAAGAATTAGATCAAATAGTGCTATTTTCAGTACTGTCTTTCTGGTCAAGCAGCGGCTTGGACCATCGGGAACGGTTTCAATTTTCTGAGGAGACATTATGAAACAGACCGGTATTTATCTGACCATCGGTGGAGCGATTTTATTCATCGTCGTCTTCATCGGTAAAATAATCAGTTTTATCGTCAGCAATCCTTTACTGGGGCTGGCCCTGCTGGCAATCCTGGTCGGCCTGGTGATGATTTTGATAGCAATTTATAATGAGCGGCGGGACGATCCGGAAGCCGACGCGCTGAAAAAAGTGGATAAATGATATTAGCCACCACCGAAACCATCGCTGGTTACCGGACCACCGAACATCTGGGAACGGTCGTCGGTAACACCATCCGGGCGCGGCATATCGGCCGTGATATAATGGCCGGTCTGCGGACGCTCATCGGCGGCGAAATCAAGGAATACACCAAAATGCTGGCGGAGTCGCGGGAGCAATCCCTGCAACGGATGATTTTGCAGGCGCAGCATCTGGGGGCCGATGCCATCGTCGGGATTCGTTTCCAGACATCGATGATCCTGGCCTCCACAGCCGAATTACTGGTCTATGGAACGGCCGTAAAACTCACCAGATCGATAGAATAAATCCCCGGGGCCGCTCAGTCGGTCCGACGATTGTGAAATTCATGAACGATCGTCAACAGGCGACCGATCCGAACACTATCCGGCTGATTATACCAGCGGCCATCCACTTTTAAATATGATCCGACGATCAGCCCGTCGCAGATCGGTAAATAATCGTTCACATTTTCGGCGGTGATTCCGGAGCCGACGAATACCGGCAGGTCAATCGCTTCCCGCACCGCCACAATTTCCTCCATAGCAGCCGGTCGGCCGGTAGAACTACCGGTGATCACAATACCATCACTCTGAAAAAATTCGGCAGCGCGGGCAGTTTCGCTGATATCAATATCCATCGTGATCGCATGCGAGCTGTGTTTTTTCTTGATATCAGTCAACAGCGGGATATGGTCGGCGCCGATCTGCCGGCGGTACCGCAACAATTCGCCGGCGTCCGATTCGATCAAACCTTCATCGGCCAGGTGACCGAAAACAAAGCCTTCGGTCCGGGCGAAATCGAGGCCCGCTACCAGCGCGGCTGCCAGCGCCGCCTGATTGGCGCCGGCCAGGATTTGAATCCCCGTGGGCAAACCGGCTGCCTGTTTCACTGCATACCCGATCACCGCCATGGCAGCGACAATTTCCGGCCCCACTGCACGCTTGAGATAGGGGCGATCATGCATGTTTTCGATGGCCAGGGCATCGATGCCGGCGTCGCGGTACTGCCGCGCTTCACTCACCGCACCGGCAATAATATTTTTCATGTCACCGCCGTAGCCGGGCGTCCCCGGGAGGGCCGACACATGGATCATGCCCACCACCGGCTTGTGCGTTCCGAATACCTGGGGGATTGAATTACGGTCCATCCGCTGCTCCGGTCAGGGAATAATGGTCACATTTACGGCGTGGATCAGGTCCAGCGCCGAGGTCAACGTTGCTATATCAGGATTGATCGAGCCATCGGCGCCGGCCGGGTGGCCGTGACCGATGATTGCGGCGGCGGTGACGGAAGATTGCTCACCTAAAATCAGCTCACCGCGCCAGATCACCGATGGTTGTCCCCGATACCAGGAATAATTGTGCTGGTCGTTGTTGTCAAAACTTTTATTAACTTCCACAAAATAATAGTACTTGCCATAAGGCAGCGCCGTCTCCGGCCGATAGGACCAGGTAAATTCACCGGCCCGGGGCGTGGCCCCGGAAACGGCGTCCGGCAGGGGCCGATCCTTGGGTGGGTTGAAATTTCCATTACCGTAATCAATGCCGCGGTGGTACGCCCAGACCGGCAGCGAACTGATCCGGGAGCCGCCTTTTTTATCATCAATGGCGCCGCCCCGGTTCGCCAGGCCCTTCTGCCCCAGTTTATTACTGACAAAAACCGTCTCCACAAATTCGCCGGCGGGTTGCTCGAGCCAGATTCCCAGCAGACAGCGGTTTTCGCTCATATCCACGGTAAACACCAATTCCGGCGCCGCTTGTCCGGCCGGACTATCCGCGGCCAACGCAAAATTCTGCCAAAGCAGCGGTGCAGCAGCGGCCACAATCAGTTTCGATATTTTCAATTTCATCAGGCAGTCCCTTGGGAATTTAAGTGAATCCGCAGTTATGGTTATTTGACAATAATTTTTCGCACCTACCGGGCACTTGTGCCGGTTTGCGCTACGCCGCAAACCACAACAACCCTTCATACCGACGGGCAAACCGGTCAGTTATCTTTGGAAACCAAAACGGCCAGTGCCTCATCGCGGTCGGCATTCATGTAAATACGCAGTATCTGTCCCCCGGTGACCTGGGGAACGTCGATCACCCGAATGATATCCTGCAAGGCCTCGTAGCCCGGCAGCAGAGCGGTCAGAATGCTGGGCGATTCCAGCAGAAAGGCATCGTTGAATTGGATTCCCTGATCATCGGGATAGAGCGGCAGGTAGCGAATTTCCGACTCGACCAGATCCTGGAAAAAGTGGGTGCCGAAAGAAAGATCCGGCAGATAATTGCCTTTTTTACGGGCGATTTCGATCAGGACCGCCGTATTATTGATATCGGAATAGGTGATGCTTACCCCCAGTCGGATATCGCCACGGCTGCCCCAGCGACCGGGACCCATCAGGATAAATTTACGCTTCGGCAGTTCCAGATTCAGGCGGCTGACCGCCCTTCCGACCCGCAGCATGATATCGCGCTCACCAATCTCGCTGTAACGGTTGGGATCGACATACACGATATGAGTGATTTCCGGAACGTAGCCGTTGGAGATATAGCGTTTGGCTGAAAACAGGATTGATTTTACGTCAATATTCTTGGGTATCTCGGTCGGTTGCGTAAGCTTGCTGTAACTCTGGGCCCGACATTGCAGCAAATAGAAATTTTCACCGTCCGAGGCAAATTCAATATCCACCGGAAAGCCCAAACTGTCCTGCAGCCCAAGCAGCATTTCACGGATGTCGGCCACAAAGGAAGTGTTCTTGATCAGGCCGTCAAAAGTCGCCACCACCTCGACCTCGGTCAGATCGGTGTCGAGCAGGGACGGCGGCCGCAGATGATTATCGCGGAGGATCGAAATCATATTCTGGAGCGGGGGAAAATCTTCGCCGTAATCACGGATAAACTTTTTCAGATCGACGGTTTCGAAAGAATTGGATTCCAGATTTATCAGATCGATCTTGTTCGGCGAGTAGCGCACGATTTCGTCGATCGAAACGTTGACCCGGAGACCGGGCTGGCCCGGTGCGATCAGGACCGGGTAATCGTCGCTGAGGCGGTCCACTGCCCGGGTACCCAGCCCCGGAGCGAGCCGAATCAGACCATCCTCGCGCTTGATCCGATGGGACCAGCGGAATTCATTGTTGCTGAGGGCCACGCCACCGAAGGCTGGCAGAAAATAGGGCCCGACCCGCCGACCCACCACCTCCTGGATCAGGACGCCCATCTGCTCTTGCGAATCGAGCAGATTGCGCTCGGTCCGGTACTCAATGGCATCGGGACAGAAAGTCGAGGCATAAACCTCAGCGATCGCGTCCAGCAGGGCGGCCAGGCGGTCCTTCTTGTTGCCCTGGTTGCCTAAAAACAAACTTTCGTATTTGCCCGAAAAGGCCGACCCCAGCCGGTCTTCGAGCAGGCTGGAGCTGCGGACAATGATCGGCACATCGCCTAATTCATCCAGCGCGACCGCCAGCTTCTGCACCATCTCGGGCGGAAATTTGGAATTCTTGAAAATCTCGATGATCTGGGGATATTCCTGGTGGATCTGGTCGATATCCTTATATTTCTGATTGACTATATCCTGCAAGTCATTATGGTACAGAAAGCGGATCAGACCATCGGAGGCGATGTACCAGGTTTTGGGGGTGCGTACGTTTTTCAGTCCGGGATAGTTACGGCTCAATCGCTTGACGATCCGGGATGCCAGAAACATCCCTGCGCCCTTGCCGCCCAACTGACCGTGACTGTTGACCGGATAAATCAGACGCTCCATCAGACCGGCCAGATCATCCATTTCAATGAATTCCTTGGCGACCGTGACGTAACCGGTCTGTTCGGTCAACAGCCGTTGAATCGCCTGAACCCGGATACTGCGCAGGGTATGTTCCGAGACCCGGATATTCTCCCGGACTTCCAGTTGCCGGAAGCGGCGAAAATCGTCGGCAATTTCATCGATAGTGCTGTGCGGATCGTTCAATGATTTGATCAAAAAATTGATTTTGTCCTCGTGAATCCAGTTTTGGATGCGATCGATGATATCCTCGTCGCTGAGGAAACGGCCGGCAATATCAAACGTCAGTTTGCTTAATTCAATGATATTTTTCTTGGCCTTGGGTTTGGTGGGACGATTAGAGCCCAGAATTCTGGCATTGTTACTGATCAGTTTGTCAGAACTCAGGTCGTGCAGGATCGCTTCCGCTTCCGGAATGCCCTTGCGGCATAGAAAATTCAGCATTTTGCGGGCAATCCGCAGGAACAAATCGGTATCGGTGCGATACAGCAATTCCGTGACGATCAGTGTTTCCCGGTCATCCATCCTCCGCCGGCCGGCCCTGACTTCACTCAACTCCTGCTTGATCTGCTTGAGCTGTTGGTGCATGACAAAATTGCTGATCCGTTCGGCGATGGCCTTGAGTAATTTTTTTTCTTCCTTGAAGAACGGACCGTTATCTTCGTCGGGAACGGTCGAACGGTAATTGACCACCACCCGCCCCAGGTCTTCATCGTGTACACGGATCGGTGCCTCGATCTGCCAGGCAGTCGCTTCAAAATTGTTCGTGGCATAAATCCGGGAATCGTATTCGATCAGCGCCTGACACAGGTCCGGGTACTGCCAGCCGGCCGGGATTATCTGGACCACCCACTGTAGTACCGTCTCCGTCGGTTCATTATAATTCCGCAGCAATTCCTCGACCTGATACAGGCAGTATAATTCTTTGGAGCGTTCCTGCAAAGCATCGATAATCTGATCGACCGATGAATTTGATTTAACCATGATGTATTACTCCCAAACCCTGTAATCCGTCAACTTGCACCGTCAGCGGCTGGTCCGAATGAACCAGGCGGACAAACCGGGACTCGCTGACCACCGCCTGGTGTTCCAGCCACGGCCAGTTGATCCGGGCGGTCCGCGAACCATGCGCAACGGAGAAATAGGGTACGCTGAAACTAGTCAGATTATGGAAAAAATGCGACCCCTGACTCGGCTCCACATTCATCTCCGGCAGCGTTGCTTCCACGATCACCCGGGCGGCGGAAATCTGGCCCCAATTGACC
This sequence comes from Fidelibacterota bacterium, assembly GCA_043822705.1. Lineage (GTDB taxonomy): Bacteria > Fidelibacterota > Marinisomatia > Marinisomatales > TCS56 > JBDRBK01. Next base: position 17,378 of record JBDRBK010000135.1, on the reverse strand, counting down.
GGAATTCCCAGCCACGGATCGCTGCTGCCCCAGCGGCCGAATCCGATCAACAGATAGGGCCGGGCGGCGGCTACCATTATCCGGTTCAATTCCTCAATCTCGGCGGCAACGGCCGGCGAATGACGGGCGGCGAACAGTTCCGGTCGAACATAGACAATATCGTGAATATTGTCAATTTCGCCGTTGCCCAGTACCGTCTCCGAATATACTACAATTTCCCGCGCGGCAAGCGCTGCCTGGTCGATAGTCACCTTGCTGGTCGAGCTGGCCTGCGAACGGACCTGAAGAAAACCCAGTCGCGCCGGCTCTTTCCGCTGCGGATCGATATCCACGGCGAACTCAATTTCTACTTCGGCGCCGACTTTCTCGCGACTCAGTTCCAGCAGATGTCGGACAAGGTTGTTGAGCGGTAATTGTTCATAGAGCAGGATCGGCGCGAAATTGATGATCCGCGGTCCCGGTTGACCGATACCGGGAACTACCCGATCCGAGGCGCCATCGTAAGTGGCGGCAATCAATTTCAGATTACCATCGCTCTCGGCCTCTTCCAGCCCGCTTTGCACCAGAAATTCGCTTTCCCGGATCGGATCGTAGGCGGGCGGCTTGCCCATATTAACGGCGAAAAAATCAACTTGCGTAAGTTTCAGCAGGTCACGAGGGGAGCCATAGGGCGGGTTGGCCCGCGGAAAGGCCGGCGAATAACTCCAGCAGCGACCGCCATCGACAATGGTCTTGCCCAACCCCAGGGCCAGATTGACTACTCCGTCCGCCGGCCGTATTTTACCGACCGGATAATAATTGAAGGACCGGCCTACGCCCGAAATCGCCGGATAGAAGCGGTCACCGCTGCGCCGCCCCACTACCTCCTGAATGATGACCGCCATTTTCTCGTCCTCCGGGCGGCAGTTGGTGGCACTGATATAGGCCTTGGCTTCACGGAAAAAAGTCGAGGCATACACGAATTTGATTGCCTCAATCAACCGCTGGAAACGGCTGGAGATATCCGGCTGATTGTTGGGGATCATTTTTGTCCCGTAGACACCGGCGAAAGGATGGTGCAGGGCGTCCTCCAGCAAGCTGGAGGATCGAATGGCCAGCGGCTGGTTGATCTTGCTGATCAAGGCGCGCAGATCACCAAGGTACTCGGTCGGGAACTCCGCCTTCAGGAAGGCATGGGCGATGCGGTCGTCGGGCAGGTCGGAACCGGCGACTTCCCTCAGGCCGTTACGCTCCATGAACAGGTCGAAAACATCGGTGGCAAGCACCGCCATCCGGGGAATGGCAACGGAAAAATCGGGGAAAGCGGCGCGCTCGAAATCGGATTCGAGAATCGTGCTGACAAAGGCCAGACCCTGGGCTTTTCCGCCTACGGCAGCAGCCCCGATTGTCATGAAATCAGCTTCAGCATCGAAAAACTTACGCTCGAAGGGAACCCCGGGATGCGGACCCACCGGTTTGGGTTCACTCATCGTCACCTCCTCGGTGAATGTCCGGCGGAACGACGATTTCCTCCGGCCGGACCGTATTATTCAATTCCGGCTGGATCAGACCCAACCACGGTCTTTACAAGCCTGGGCCACGCGGGCCACCGCAATCATGAAGGCCGCATCGCGCATGTACAGATTCCTTTTCCGGGCCAGGTCGCTGACGGCGATAAAGGCGCTGGTCATTTTAACGTCCAGCTTGCTGAGTACCTCGTCTTTTTCCCAGAAATAGTTCAGATTGCTCTGAACCTGCTCGAAATAGCTGCAGGTGACACCGCCGGCATTGGCCAGCAGGTCAGGTATCATGAAAATCCCGCGCTGATGGATAACCGTATCGGCATCCGGGGCAGTAGGACCGTTGGCACCCTCGGCAATAATTTTAACCCGCGGGTGAATCCGTTCGACATTGTCGATCGTGATCTGGTTTTCGAGGGCGGCCGGGATCAGGATATCCACTTCCTGTTCCAGCCAGGCTTCACCGGGCAGAACTTCGTAGCCCAGTTCCACGGCTGCGGATTTCTTGATGCCGCCGAAACGGTCGGTGATTTTCAACAGGGCATCCAGGTCGATACCTTCTTGTTTCCGGTAGGTGTAGGATTTCTGCTCGTTCTGGTCCCAGCACGACACCGCAATCACTCGGCCGCCGATCTGCTTGTACAAACGAATGGCGTATTGGGCCACATTGCCGAATCCCTGTACACTGGCAATGGTATCCTTGGGAGCGATATTTTTTTCCTTGAGCGCTTCCCGCAGGGTAAATATTACGCCGTAGCCGGTTGCTTCGGTCCGGCCCAGGGAACCGCCGCTCCCCACCGGTTTGCCGGTAATAAAGCCCGGGTATCTGCCACGGTTCAGAACTTCATATTCGTCCAGCATCCATAACATGATCTGGGGGGTCGTCATCACATCGGGGGCCGGTACATCCAATAAAGGACCAACGTTCTGAGATATCTGGCGGACCCAGTTGCGGGATATCTGCTCCAGTTCGCGGTCGCTTAAATTATGGGGATCGCAGACGACACCACCCTTGCTGCCGCCCAGCGGTATATCCACGACCGCCGTTTTCCAGGTCATCCACGTGGCCAGGGCGCGCACGGTATCGATTGTTTCCATGGGATGGAAACGAATCCCGCCCTTTCCCGGACCGCGGGCATCATTATGCTGCACCCGAAAGCCCTGAAAAACCTGAACAGGTCCGTCATCCATGCGCACCGGGATGCTGAAATGATACTCCCGCAGGGGACGACGCAGCAGCGCCCTGGTCCCGGCGTCCAGATTCATCAATTCGGCTACCTTGTCAAACTGCGCCTGTGCCATTTCGAAGGCATTGTAGGCTCCGCTCTTCATCTCTTAGTCCTATTGTTAATGAACAGTATTGAGTTGTTAAAAGTCCGTATGTCCTGTTTGAAATTATACCATTTTGAACACACGCTTCCAATACAATCACCGGAATATCTCAAGAATTTCACTCCCGTCGGCATAGACAAAATATTCCCTGTCCGCACCCTTCTATGAACCGGAACAGACCGTCCGGATTTAACCTGTTTCGCTACCGGAACCGACGGAATTGCCGGTTTTTAGCGGTATGCGTTTACGATTATGCCACAAATGCCGGATCGTCAGCAACGGGTAGCGCCACAACATCCGGGGGCCGGCGAAGCGCATCACCGCGCGCACCTGCTCCCGCACTTCCGGTTTATAGCAATGGATCGGGCAGTTCTGACAGGTTGGTTTGGCTGCACCGAAAGGACAATTATCCAGCCGGGCGCTGGCGTATTCGAACAGTCCGTGGCAGTCGCTGCAGAGACCAGTGTCGGATTTGTGATGCGGGCCGCAGTAAATGGCGATCATCACGCGGATCGTGCGCAGCTCGACCGTGCCGGGGGATTTCCGATGTCTGATCATGTTTGGGCAGGTAATTCGCAATCAGCGAAATCGTTCCCGTAGAATAAATTTATCGATAATTATTTTCCGTTCATCGAGGGCGCAGCGGGAGAGGTCAACCCGGCGGCCGGACACCGCCAGGGCCAGCAGGCTGCCGGCAATTGAACCGGCCCAGCCCATTTCCCGGATGCCGAACCTGCCGGTTTCATTCAAGTCAATGAACTCCGGGACGACAAACTGCCCCAGCAGCCGGCCAAAACAGCCGCAGGCCACCAACGTCAGACACCGGTTATCCCGGACGCGCCGGACGGTTTTCAGATCTCCCAGATATACCGGAATCGGCAAATCATCCGGGGCCGGGTTTTCCGGCACCAGATAGAGGATGGTCTGGTCCAGCCGCAGACCATTTACCCGAGGAAATTTCTCCCCGGATGTCAATGTAACCTCCCAGTGACCTGCCGACAGTAACTGGCTGGTGACGATCAGCAGGAGCACAGATAGCGCTGGCCTCATCCTACAATCGCTAAAATCGGAGTGACAGACAGGTCAACCCGCCGTCCATTTTGCGCATCTCACTCATGTCCAGCTTGATTAGCGGCAATTCCAGCACCGCCAGTTGACGGTTGGTATTCGGAAAACCACCGGGGGTGAGCAAATGGTCATTAACCAGCAACGTGTTACAGGCATACTCCTCCCCGGCGGCAGTCACGATCAGCTGATAACCGGACCATTCCGGACAATCAGCCAGCGCTGCGGTGACCAGCAAGGTGTTTTTGCCGGCATAATTCACGCTGGATTTCAGATGCAGACCCGCCGCCACCGGGATCGCGTGGCAGTTATAACCGTAGGGCTTCAACAAGTCCCGCAATTGTTCGAATCCGGCCTGGTTGGTACGATCGGTCAGACCGACATACACGCGGTCGCCGATTGTCAGTACGTCACCCCCGTCCAAAGTACCAGGAGCCGTTATCCGAACCGTGGGCCGGTGGCGGGCCAGGACCGGTTCCATCGATTCAATTTCACCCCGGCGCGCCGTCGCACCTGGTCGGGTGATGACCGCCAGTTCCGGAAAGACGACCGCCGTATCTTCGACGAAATGGGCGTCAGGAAAATCCGGCAGCGGTTCTAATACCGTGACCTCCAGTCCGATAACCTTCAATGCAGCGACATAGGCAGCGTGTTGCCGGAGTGCCACAGCGTAATCAGGCGATCCCAGATTCGCCGTTGTCAGTCCCAGTCCCAGGTTTTCCGCCGGAAGGCGTGTAATTGCCCATGTAATCATTGGCACCACCATTTAATATTGGAAATAAATTACAAATCAATCCCACTCGAAGGAAGGCACCTTGTGGAGTATGTTCGGGGCGAACTGTTGCTGCTTTGTGGGGCAGACAAATCAGTTATCGAATTGAATCAAAGGATTGAACGCAGCCACTCATGCACAGGAGCAAGTTTCCGGAATATCGAGTAACTGAATTCGACCAGGTCTTTATTCCTGATCATATCAAAATCACTTATCCGGTATAGACTGTAGATGCCTTTATACAGTAGCAATTCCGGTTCGGTCACATCCCGGCCATAGCCGACCGGGAAACGTTTACTGCGCTCACCGCCGATGTCGCCGCCCTGTTCCCGGACCCCGGCAATCGCTTCAGCCAATTTCAGGTTCTTCTGCTCATCACTGACGGCAGTGCGATAACGTTCCAGCGCCCATTTGGGGAAAATATATAATCCGGCTCCAAAGAACAGCTCCTGCGCTTCCAGATGCCAGTAGTAGCCTGAGTTTTCTATTTTAGGGGCATGACCTTCCCAGAAAAATATTCCCAGATGGGTTTTATAAGGAGATTTGTCCTTGCTGAAGCGGACATCACGATTGATCCTAAAAATGGAACGGTCGACCCGCGGATCGGCGACAATATCGGGGCACAACTGGCGCAACCGTGCACCCAGGGCGACAACCAGATCCCGGGCTGGATTCAGTAGAGAATCTTCATATTCCCGGCGATGTTTTTCGAACCAGACCCGGTCGTTATTCAATTCCAGTTCCTTTAGAAATCGCCGGCCGGTGATTGGAAGTTGATTGATAATTGTTGTTTTATCCATGTTTTTTCGTCCAAATTTTAACAAATCTATGCCTCCGGTGGAAGCATCCTCCCGAATATTCATCTGCCCAATAATATTGTGGCATTCATCACATATTGTTAATTCAATTGATCGTATTATTGTATAAATTCAAATATGGGTGTTACGAATATGCTATTGATCCATATTAAGATAAGCATCTTTGCAGGGAAGTAACAAACCGCTGATTAACAGATAATTGTCAGTAAGGACATTTACCATGAAGTTAAACCGATTTTGTACCACAATAATCTTTTTGACGCTGGCACTGAATCTGGCCGCCCAGCCGGCGCCGGACTTGGTTCTGACCGAAGATATTACGGTTGACTATATTAACTATCTGGTCAATAAAGAGGCCAACTGGCTGGTGGACATCTATCTCGGCGTTGACGAAGAAGCGGTCATGCGGGCCCATATGGGTCTGGCAATTATGGCTTTCGCCTGGAGCCATGTCGACGGCGACACGATGATAACGGAACTGGAACCGGTCATGGAATCGATCGATAATAATCTGATTGCTATTGGCGATCGAATCGGAGATGATATTATCCCGATCCTGGATCCGTTCCAGATTAATGCGGTAATTCCCGCTCTGACAGATTTTTTCAACAACGGCGATTACGTTGCTTTCCGGGATTTCATGGATCTGAAATTTGACGAACTGGATACGAATTTCAACGACTTCGGAACGATCGTCGATGAATTTTTCTCCGACCTCGATTTCAATTTCACCAATGAGAATTTCAGCAGCCATATCGATTCGATCTTTAACAGTACCGCCGATTTCAGTTTCGCACTGCAGGTACTGGCCGCCGATTTTCCCGATACCACATTCATCTTCGACCGGGTTTTATTCGATCATATCGAAGATCTGCAGGAAATCGGTGATGAAATCGGAAATAATTTCGACCAGTTTGGTTCCTGGATGGATTCGGTCATGGCTATCACCGGCGGCGACGTGATGCCGGGGATCGCTCACCTGAGGACCGGACTGAACAACCTGTCGGAATTACTGGACACGTTGCAGGTAATCCTCACGACCCAACCATTCGGACCATTTGAAATTGACACCGCTCCGATCGACTCAATTCAGGAAGGCTTGACCGAACTGGATTTACTGCTGGCCGGTGAGGAATACCAATTCGGACCGGAAGCGGAAGGGAAAACCATCAAGCCGCTGGCGATAATCCAGAACCTGCCTGGAGATGGTCTACCGAATATTTACTGGGATTTCTACCGCTCGACAACACCAGCCGCTTACATTTTCGGTGGAATCTTCCCGTACGGCCTCGATTCGGAAACTCTCGGCCTGCTGAGTCCCGACGTAATCGTTAATAATTGGGACAATGAAAATGATTTTGATCTGCGCCTGGATGCACTGCAGGCAATGTGGTCACTAAAACTGGGGATGACCGATCCCACCGATCCGGATGCCCACCTGGGTCTTGCCCTGATTCAGACCTTTGAATTGATTAATGATCAGGCTCAGATAATCGATGATATTTTTTATTACCTGGATGCTGGCAGAATTGACAGCTTGACCTATTATTACGATTGGGAAGCAGTCAATTTCCTCGATGACCTGGATATGATTGACGAGCACCTGTCATATTTCACCGATGCCGATCGGCCGGCGCATTTCGTGGCGCTGGTCAAAACCGCCGATGACGGACTTGGTCGGTATATTATCGGACCAGCCAGTGAGTTTGAAATCATCAATATCCCGGTACCGCTTGTACAAATCGTACAAATACAGTTGGCCGTCGCTAAAACCGGAATTGAGCTGGTAATCGACGGTGTAAGCGCCCTGTACGCTGAATTGGATGATATTTTTATCCTCGACCTCGATCCCACCGTTCTGGACTTCAGTACAGTCGAGAGCGATACCGATTTGGTTCAATTGCTGGAACTGTCCAACCCGGCATTTCTGACGCTCACACCGCTCGGTGTCCAGCGCTTTATCGAAGCCGGCGATATGCTGGAAGAGGGACTGGCGGAAATCAACGAATTCTTCGCCTTGATGACGGACCTTGCGCGCGCCATGCAACCTTACGAGACGGATTTCGACATGGACGGCCTGCAATTCATCGCCGATATGGAAGAAATGGATGACGCCACCTACGAAGTCTGGCAGGATTTCGCCTATCCGGATTCGGTAACGATCATCGATGGCGAGCGCACGAATCTATCCGCCTGGTTCGATAATCCACCGGCCAGTTTCCTGGTGATGTGGAAGAACTTCATTCTGGGGACCGACAGCACCCTGGGTGGCGTATTCCCGGATCGCTATAAACTGGATATTGTTCCCGGTGGTCTGCCGGCGCTTCCCCGGAGCTTTGTCGTCCGGGCGGCCTATCCCAATCCGTTCAATCCGGTCACCTGGATCAGCTTCGACCTGCCTCAGGCCGGCGCGGCTGACGTCAGTGTTTACAATCTGCTGGGTGTGAAGGTCGCCACACTGTTGAACCGGGAGATGAGCGCCGGGTACAATCTGATTCCCTGGAATGCAGCCAGCCAGCCCTCCGGTGTTTACTTCTATCGCGTAACTTTTGAAAACCAGTCCCGAACGCATAAAGTAATGCTGTTGAAGTAATTACAACTAACAAATTGAATCGTTTGACCAGCCAGAGGATAGTAATTATCCTCTGGCTTTTATTTCAATCCACCATACCGACCAGCGCGCAGAATTTCTATCAGCTTCTGCCGATACTTCTGAATGATTACCGCCTGGAGCGTTTCACGATTGCCCGGCTGAATCAATCAGGAACGGAATATTTCATCAGTCACAGTGTCAATGATTATTACCGCCAGACCCTGACTGGTAAGGAAATTGTCGCTTGCCAGAACTGGGAAAGAATTGCCGGTTTCACGAATATCCGGCCGGGGAACATATGTAATTACGGTTTCACCATCAGGGCCGGCAGCCCGGTTTCCGATTTCCAGAATCGCGAGGAAGCCGGTTCGATTACCGGACACTACCGGCAAAATGGCTGGAACGCTTCCCTGCTCGCGGCGCTCACCAATAATAATCTGCTGCTGGGTGGAGGCCTGCAAACGGCCGGTAATACCAGTCAAACACCACTGGTGATTAACAACTATCCCGTTTCCGATGATAAAAACCTGAATAAATATTTTCTGAATTATCTCGAGCCTGCTTTTGGCCGCGATCTGGATCTGGAAATTTCGATCAGCCATTTCCAGCCCCGGTTCTTCGCCACACTGCCGATTTCTAACGAATATAAACTGAATTTAAACTACTGCCGGACCCAAATGGTTTTCGACACGCGCCTGTGTTATACTAATACATCCAATATTGATCAACTGACCGGCCTCCGGACCGTCACCAGCAAGGGAAAATTTCTGGATCAAGTTCTGGAAATGGGAGTTGGCGCCAGCCGATCCGATATGACTCCTGCCATCACGATTTTTAAAACAGCCCTGGAAATCGATGTTGCCAATCAGTTAGCCGAGGGAATTATCACCGATTTCCGGGAATTGGGCTGGATCACTGGCGATCGTACCGGCGGCGCAATCAAAATCGATGGTACGAAAAACAATTTCAATTATTCAATTGGTTTAGGTTACAGCAATATTTCCGCCAGCGCGGACCTGACTACTCCCGTGTTGGGTCGTTATATATTGCCGGTAGCGCATGCGGCCGGTGTCGAAATCGCAGGCCCGGTAACCAGCCAGAACATAAAGATCGGTTATCGCTGGTCAGGATTAAAATACACCTTCCATACCAGTACCGGTTATTATCACGGGTATTATGATTTCCGGTTGAAAGGTACCGCCCGGCTGGAATTCGACCTGGCCTCAATGCCGATCGATTATCCTTTGCGATACTATTTGCACCTGTTCGAGATCATCGCCGGCGCGCAAAGGCAATTCGGTCATTTCACCGTCGGCTACGAGTTCGGATTCTTCCCGCCGATTCTGAAACGCGCCGATGACAGTCCGATCAAATTTCAGCATCCGAAGAAAATAGCCGGTGTTACCCGGCGTGGTGCTTTCCGGCACTTGCTGGCAATACATTACGATATCTAAAATTTCCTGCCCAGGCACACCTGCTGGACTTTAAATCAAACCATTTTACATGCGGCTGGTCAAGGCTGAACGCGGGCTCTTCTATTCCTGATCCTGTCCCTGCACCCAGTTTTCAGCCGCTTCATATTTCCTGAAAACCATGAATTGCACCGGCAGGAAAGTCGCTACGGACTGATACATCCGCGACATGCCGAATACCAGATCATTATCGGCCACCAGGGCTACTTTGAAACCGGTCCGTTTCAGTGACTGGCTGTTTTTGACATAATTGGCGATCGCTTTGACATGGCTGATCGTCTCGGATAATTTGGGCAACCGAACATTTTGGAATTCCCAAATCACGTGCGTATCCGCCGCCAGGTCGGGATAGGTCTGACTGTTATCAAATGCCGTAATAATCTCTTTTTGGGTAATATCACCAGTGAGCAGGTGATAGATAAAACCCTGGTCTTTGTTAAAGGAAGTGGTTACTGGCATGGCAAAAGTTTATTCACAAGACAGGTCATAGGCAAATATCAACATTCCATCAATCAGCAAATTTCACCAGTGGAAATTCGTCGGAATTCGCTCCGGGATATCCGATTTTGCTTGACAATAAAAGCCCTTCTTTATAAAATGGACCGACCAGTCGGTTTATACAATGGCTAATTCCAAAGAAAATCAGCGCCGCGAGCAAATTCTGGAGGCTGCCCTGGACGTAATTGTCGAGAAGGGCTATGAAAGCAGCCGGATGGATGACATTGTGCAAGCGTCCCAACTGAGTAAGGGAGCCATTTACTGGTACTATAAGTCAAAGAAGGAAGTATACCTTTCACTCGTCAATCACTGGGTCTTCCGCTACAGCGCCACGCTCAATCACATCGTCGAAGACAACCAGCCGGCCGCAGTCCAGCTCCGGGAACTGTTCCACTTCTTTGCCAATCAGTACCAGACTAATCCCCGCCCCTTCAAAGCACTGATGGAATTCTGGTCCCTGGCATCCCGCGACGTGGATGTCCGGGTCAAGATGCAGAAAGTATATTCCGAATTTCTGAAATTAATCGAAAACATTTTGCGCAGGGGGGTCGAATTGGGGGAATTCGACCTCCTTGATACCAAAATCGCCGCCCTGTCGATTATGGTCAATATCGAAGGAATTATCTGGTTCACGATCTTCGATGTGCCCGATGTTACGGCAACTGAGTACATCGAAACCATTTCCAACTTCATCCTGACCGGTCTGGTCAAGGATGACCACGGAGGGCTCAACAATGAGTGACAACCTGACCTACCGCAACACCGGCGGTCGGTTTTTGACGGAATCCATTGGATCGAAACCGGTCTTCATCCGGGAAAAATTCAATGATGAACAGAAAGAAATCTTACAGATGGTCAGCGATTTCGCGGCCGAGCGGATCCGCCCCAACCGAGAGAAGCTCGATGCCTTCAATAAAGAGCTGACCTTTGAACTGTTTCAGGAACTGGGCGAACTGGGCATTTTATCGATCGACATACCGGAGCAGTATGGCGGTATGGAGTTGGACAAGATTACCTCGGCCCTGGTGGTGGAAGCGCTCAGCGGCGGTTACGACGCCTCTTTCACCGCCACCTTCACCGCTCATGTCGGCATCGGCTCGCTGCCGATCGTCTGGTTCGGAACACCGGAACAGAAAGCCAAATTCCTGCCCAAACTGGGGTCCGGCGAATGGATGGGCGCCTATGCCCTGACCGAACCCAGCTCCGGATCCGACGCCCTGTCGGCCAAGACCACCGCGATCCTGTCCGAGGACGGCCAACACTATATCATGAACGGCGAAAAACAGTTTATCACCAATGGTGGCTGGGCTACCGTATTTACCGTATTCGCCCAGGTCGACGGATCGAAATTTTCGGCATTCATCCTCGAACGCGGCATGCCCGGTTTTGAGATCGGCCCCGAAGAAAAAAAGATGGGCATGAAGGGTTCATCAACGGTCGCACTGAAATTCACCGACTGCAAGGTACCGGTTGGGAACCTGCTGTATGAAGTCGGCAAAGGCGCCACGATCGCTTTCAATGCCCTGAACCTGGGACGGTTCAAGCTGGCCGCGGCCGATCTGGGTGGCTGCAAGGGCGTGATCGGCGAAGCAGTGAAATATGCGCTGGAACGCCGGCAGTTCGGACAGCCGATCGCCCATTTCGACGCCATCAAGGGTAAGGTGGCCGATATGGTGATCCGCACCTATTCCTCCGACAGCATGGCCTATCGCACCATCGGCCTGATCCAGGATGAAATCGACACACTGGACAAAAAAGCTCCCGATTACTACCTGCAGGCCGGCGAGGCCACCGAGCGCTTCGCCATCGAAGCTTCGATGGCCAAAGTCTATGTCAGCGAATCATTCGGTTTCTGTGCCGACACCGGCATCCAGATTCTGGGCGGCTACGGCTTCAGCGAAGAATACCCGATGGCCGCACCCTTCCGCGATACCCGTATCGACCGGATCTGGGAAGGCACCAACGAGATCAACCGCCAGATCATCACCGGTTACATGATGAAAAAAGCGCTGATGGAAGAGCTGCCGGTCCGCGATTACATCAATACGATCGAGGCCTTCCTGAACGGCGACGAGGAAATCGCCGCCGACGGCCTGTGCGCCGATGAAATCAAGTCGATCGAAGCCGGCAAACGGCTGGCCGCCAGCCTGTTCAACGAGGCGCTCTGCGAATACGGGCAGGATCTTAAGCACCAGCAGCAGTTGATGGAAATTTTGGCCAACATGTTCACCCTGATCTACACCGCCGACAGTACCATCAGCCGGGTCCGGCAGGTCATCGCCGCCAGCGGCATGAACCAGACCCTGGTCGACATCGCCCGCGTGCATGCCGCCGAAGTTTCGATCCAGTTGATGAACATGGCCCTGGCCGGCTGGAACGGCGTCTACCGCGGTAACCTGCCCCAGGAGGTGATGGCCAAGCTGCGGACCTTCCAGCGCCACATGTTACCAAAAACCGATATTCTTGGGCTCAAGCGGCAGATCGCCGAAGCTATCTATGCCCAACAACGTTATCCATTTTAGGAGGGAATCATGAGTAAGAAATCCGTTATCGTTGATGTGATGCGTTCGCCCATCGGAATTAAAAACGGCGAACTGGTCGGCATGCGTGCCGACGATCTGGCGGCCCAGGTGGTCAAAGCGCTGCTGGCTCGCAATCCCAAGCTGAAACCAGAACTGGTGGAAGATCTGAGCCTCGGCTGCGCCTTCCCGGAAGGCCCCCAGGGGATGATCATGGGCCGCTCGGTCGGCATCCTGGCCGGCTTGCCCAAGGAAGTGCCCGGCAAGGTCACCAACCGCTTCTGCGGCTCCTCGATGGATGCGGTCCACCAGCTCAGCACCGCCATTGTCGCCGGTGATATCGACTGCGGCATCGCCGTCGGTGTGGAGGACATGTTCTCGGTGCCGATGGGCGGCTTCAGCCCCGATTTCCACCCGGAACTGGCGGAAATGGAATTTTACATCGGCATGGGCGAAACCGCTGAGAACCTGGCCAACGACCTGAATATCAGCCGGGAAGACCAGGAAGTATTCGCCATCGCCTCCCATGAGAAGGCCCTGAAGGCCCAGGCCACCGGCAATTTCACGAACGAAATCGTCCCCATCGATGTTTACGGTGAAGCCACCGTGACCAAGGATGAAGGTCCCCGGACACCCGATGTGGAAAAAATCAAGTCACTGAAACCGGCCTTTTTCGAAGGCGGTTCAATCACCGCCGCCACCTCCAGCCCGATCTCCATCGGCGCCGCCGCGGTGATCGTCTGCAGTGATGAATTCGCCAAAAAACATGGCCTGCAAATCCGCGCCGAGATCGTCAGCCGGGCGGTGGCCGGGGTGGATTGGACCCGCATGGGCGCCGGTCCCCTGCCCGCCACGGAAAAAGCACTGGCAAAAGCGGGGCTTAAAATCGGCGACATCGACACGATCGAACTGAACGAGGCCTTCGCCGCCCAATCCCTGTATGTAATTCGCAAAGGCGGCTGGGATGCGAAAAAAATCAACCTGAACGGCGGCGCCATCGCCCTGGGCCATCCCCTGGGCTGCTCCGGCGCCCGCATCCTGACGACGCTGATCAATGTGATGGAACAGCAGAATACCCATACCGGACTGGCGACGATGTGCATCGGTTCCGGTCAGGGCATCGCCACCATCATCAAGCGTTGAGGGGAGAAAATCATGTCCAACAAAATTGAAAAAGTAGCCGTCCTGGGCGCGGGAGTCATGGGCGCCCAGTTGGCCGGTCACCTGGCCAACGCCGGCATCCCCTCGCTGCTGTTCGACATCAGCCAGGAGCTGGCTGAGAAGGGCGTGGAGGTTTTGGGCAAACTGAAGCCGGCCCCGCTTTACAAACCGAAAAACGCCGAACTGATCAAGCCCTGCAATTACAACGACCACCTGGAATTGCTGAAGGAAGCCGACTGGATTCTGGAAGCGGTGGCCGAACGCCTGGATATCAAGAAGAAGGTATTCGGCAACATCGCTCCGCATCTCAAGGATACGGTCATCATCAGCTCTAACACCTCCGGCATTCCCCTGGCCGATCTGGTGGGCACGCTGCCGGAAAAATTCCGCAGCCGCTTCCTGATCACCCACTTCTTCAACCCGCCGCGCTATATGCGGCTGCTGGAACTGGTGAAGGGTGAGCAGACCGACCAGGAGGTCTATGATTTTATCGCCGATTTCGGCGAGAATGTCCTCGGCAAAGGCATCGTGCACGCCAAGGATACGCCCAACTTCATCGGCAACCGGATCGGCGTCTACGGGATGATGAAAACCATCCAGCAGGCACAGGTGATGAACCTGACGGTGGAAGAAGTGGACAAGCTCACCGGCACGATCGTCGGCCGGGCCAAGAGCGCCACCTTCCGCACCGCTGATGTGGTGGGACTGGATACCCTGGCGCACGTGGCCCAGACCAGCTACGACAAAGGCGCCGGTGACGAGGAACGGAACCTGTTCCAGGTGCCCGCCGTGCTGAAAAACCTGATCGACGCCGGCAACCTGGGGCAGAAAACTAAGGCCGGTTTTTATAAAAAAGTCGAAAAGGATATCCTTTCGATCGACCTGCAAAGCGGCGAATATACACCCCAGAAGCAGGTCCGTTTCGATGGCTTCCGGCTAGCTAAAGACCGTCAGACCATCGGTGAGAAAATCGCCGCCCTGACCTACAGTGAGGACAAGGCCGGTAAATTCTTCTGGGAAATTCTGGCCGCCACCCTGATCTACTCCGCCAAACGCATCCCGGAAATCAGCGACGATATCGTCAATATCGATAACGCCATGAAATGGGGTTACGGCTGGGAGCTGGGCCCCTTCGAAACCTGGGACACCATCGGCGTGCGGCGCTCGGTGGAGCGGATGAAAGCCGAGGGCAAGGCGGTCCCGGCCTGGGTCACGGAAATGCTGGCCGGCGGCCGGACTTCGTTCTACAATTTCGAAGACGGCGCCAAGACCTATTACGACCTGCCGGTTAAAAAATCCGCCGCCGTGCCGCTGTCCGACAAGGCGATTTTCCTCAATCTGGAAAAGCAGAAGGGCAACCTGATCAAGCGCGGCTGGAGCGCCAGCCTGATCGACCTGGGCGACGGCGTCATCGATGTGGAATTCCATTCGGTGCTGACGCCCGGTTTCAATCCGATCGACGGCTCGATCCTCGATATGGTCAACCAGGGCCTGGATCTGCTGGAAACCGGCCGCTACAAGGGTATGGTGCTGGGTCACCAGAACGGTAATTTCTCGGTCGGGGCCAACCTGGCGCTGATCCTGGGCTACGCCGAAAACGGCGAATACGACAACCTGGAAAAGACCAGCAAACTATTCCAGGATATCGCCCAGCGGATTCGCTTCGCCAAGGCGCCGGTGGTGGCAGTGCCGTTCCAGCTCTGTCTGGGCGGCGGTTTCGAAATCACCGCCCCGGCCGCCCATCGCGTGGCTTCCGCCGAAACCTACATCGGCGCCGTGGAAGTCGGCGTGGGACTGATCCCCGGGGCCGGCGGCAATCTGCGGCTGCTGCTGAACCTGCTGGCCAATGCCGGTAAAAAACCACAGAGCCCCTTCCAGCTCGCCCAGAACGCCTTCCAGACCATCGGTTTTGCCAAAGTCGCCACCAGCGCCGAAGAGGCTAAATATGTGGGCTACTTCCTTAAAACCGATACGATCGTTCTCAACAGCGAGCACCTGATCAAGGTCGCCAAGGACAAGGTGCTGGAACTGGCCGAAGGCTACCAGCCGCCCGTTTACCGGGACGACATCAAACTGCCCGGCGCCGGCGGCCGCACCGCCATGAACCTGGCGATCAAGGGTTTCAAGATGCAGGGCAAATTGTCGGACCACGACGAGAAGATCGGCCAGAAACTGGCCTGGGTTCTCACCGGCGGCGACCGTGCCGGCCTGACCAAAAAAGTCGATGAACAGTACCTGCTGGATATCGAGCGGGAGGCCTTCGTGTCACTGGCCGGGGAGCCATTGTCACAGGCCCGCATGAAGCACATGCTGAAAACGGGCAAGCCGCTCAGAAATTAGCTTTCCTCCCCAACGAGTCGACGAAGGGCGCTGAGTCCTACCTTATTTTCAGCGCCCTTCTTAAATAGAGAATACCACCCGGTGAAACGGGTGGTATTCTTTTTGCCTTGCATGTCTTATTGAATGAAAAAGTACTATTAGTAGTTAGTTTTGCTAACAGTCAAACTCACCGGGCGCTTGTATTTTTCAATTTCAAATTTTCAATTCCAAAAACGTCTCGTGTAGTAGTTGTTAGAGAGAAAAACTCTTTGACAATAATGAAACCCAGCTAGTTTTATCATTAAGAAAATCATTAATATCCTTTGCTACTGATATGACAGAACCATAAGGTATCATATTAATAGCAGAATTAAGTACAATTTCGCTTTGTGTTTTCATTCGCATTTGTACCTCATTAATTAACTCTTTGCTGAATTCTTGGTTAATTAGATTGGCTAGATCGTTAACATTCTTAAGATTGAACATTTCGTTATATACACGAATAGAAATGTCTGATATCATCCGACGAAAATCTTTTCCAATTATTGATTGTCTTAATTCATGTACTTTTTCCCAAGAAGAATTGCCAAAATCTGGCAGTCCAAGTTTAATCCAATTACTAAAAAATAAATTATTAATTGAAGGATACCATCTCTGTATGTTTTGATTTTTCTTATCAATAATAGGGTAAATGTTTTTATGCACTAAAAATGACTTATTTAACCTAAACGCTAGCAATGAATCAAAATAAAAAGCTTCAATTATCTTATTTTTATATAGCCGAAAGTCTGGTAATCCCTCTATGTTTTCTAAATCAGCTTTATCTTTTTTAATCTCTTCTTTTGCAGTTCTCTTATCTTGATCATTTAAATCTACATTTATCCACTTAAGATAAGGTTCATTAGATATCTCAGCATCATTCAAAATTGGGAAATAGTCAACTTCATAATAAGCAATTGCCCGACCACCGAAAACTTCCTGAGTGGGTACTTCACCTATAGGACCAATTAACAATTTAAAGGTTTCCCCTGGTTTAAAATATCG
This sequence comes from Fidelibacterota bacterium, assembly GCA_043822705.1. Taxonomy (GTDB): domain Bacteria; phylum Fidelibacterota; class Marinisomatia; order Marinisomatales; family TCS56; genus JBDRBK01. The sequence continues at coordinate 286 of JBDRBK010000135.1, read as the reverse complement.
TATTTTAGTTCTATCAATTTGATCTATCGGAACAAACATATCAATTGCACCTGTTTCTCCCACAGTGCAAGTAAATCGACCATTTTGCAAGGTAATTTCATCATAAAACACAATGTAGTTCTTTAACAGATACTCCAATTTAGACCCCGCGCGATTTTTAATTCTTGTCGTGTTTTGTAGGATTTAATAAGCTATAGCAATAAGATTGTAATATGGCGTGAGCGTAGCTGACGGAGCATTACAATCATGGCCTGAACCATTTCCTCAAGCAATAGAGGAACCATGA
>JBDRBK010000134.1:0-2780 GCA_043822705.1 Fidelibacterota bacterium | reverse complement strand
GATGGAAATCGTCGGCTGTGGGATGGTCGACCCCAACGTATTCAGAAATATCGGTTACGATCCCCAAATCTGGCATGGTTTTGCCTTTGGATTCGGTGTGGAACGAATCGCCATGCTGAAATATAAGATCGATGATATTCGTCTGTTCTTTCAGGGCGACATCCGTTTTCTGGAGCAATTCTGATGATTGTTGCACTGGACTGGCTCAAAGATTTTGTCGATATCGGCGAAGCTCCGTCCGAACTGGCGGACCTGCTGACAATGCTGGGGTTCGAGGCCGAATCTGACACGGCCGCTTCTAATCTGGATAATATTGTCGCGGCGCGGGTTACCAAGACTGCAAAACATCCCAATGCCGATAAACTGACCGTTTGCGAAGTTTTCGATGGTACCGACAGCTACCAGATACTGTGTGGGGCGCCGAATGTCCGGGAAGGCCAGATGGCGGTGCTGGCCCGGGTTGGTGCCGTGCTGCCCGACGGAATGATTATCAAAAAAGCGAAAATTCGCGGCGAGGAAAGTCACGGCATGCTCTGTTCGGAACGGGAATTGAACCTGTCGGACCAGCATGAAGGAATCATCCATCTGCCGGATAGTGCTCAACCCGGACAGGCTGTGACTGACCTGCTGCCGTTCCCGCTGCCGGCCGTCGAATTCGATATTACCCCCAACCGGCCGGATTGTCTCTCGCATCTCGGTATTGCCCGGGAAATCGCCGTCAAGACCGGCCGTGCATTGCGCCTGCCGCCGATCCGGGTCGGCGACGCCCTATCCAATGCGGTGTGCGATTATGTGACGGTCGAAATTGACGATCCGGTCGGTTGCCCGCGGTACATCGCCGGTATCGTCAGGAATATCAAGATCGGTCCGTCTCCGCAGTGGCTGGTCAAACGACTGGAAGCGGCGGGGATGCGCAGTATCAATAATGTCGTCGACATATCCAATTATGTACTGCTGGAAACCGGTCACCCGACGCATATTTTTGATTATAAATTTGTACCAACCAAAAAAATTGTAGTCCGGCGGGCCGCCGCCAACGAAGCCATCGTAACGCTGGATGAGGTTGAACGACGGCTCACAGATCAGCACCTGCTGATCACCGATGGACAGTCACCAATCGCCATCGCCGGAATCATGGGTGGTGAACGCTCGGGCGTTTCGGCGGAGACAACGACGGTTTTGATCGAAAGCGCTTATTTCGACCCGGTAACGATCCGTAAAGGATCGAAAGCTCTGGGATTGATAACCGAATCATCGCGCCGGTTCGAACGAGGGGCCGACCCGAACGCCGCGCCGGCTGCATTCTGGCGCATTGTCAACCTGCTGGAAGATTTAGCCAGTGGGCAAGCTGTTCCCGGTTTTGTCGACGAATACCCGGGAAAAATCACTACACCGGTCATCGATCTGCGCCGGACGGAGCTGGATCTGGTGTCCGGTTGCGTTATCACCGACGAATTTATCGAAACCAGTTTTACCGGACTGGGAATCGACTGGCAGCGGAATGACAGCGGCTGGACCTGTATACCACCGACATTTCGACCTGACCTGGAACGTGAGATCGATCTGATCGAAGAAATTGTCCGGATCCACGGATATGATAATATTCCCGTGAAGCACACGTACTCCGGCGTCTATGACTTACACGTGCAGGATGAACAGTCCGATATCGGGGCAATCGTTCAGATTCTGTCCGGGATGGGCTTCAACCAGTGTTTTTCCAATTCCCTGCAAAGCGCGGCCACGGCCCGCAGCAGTGGCGCAAAGCCGGTAAAACTGTTGAACCCGCTAAATGAAGAAATGAGTCACGTTCGGACAACGCTATTGCCGGGACTTTTATTTACGGCCGATTTTAATATCAAGAACGGCGCGCCGGACCTGATGCTGTACGAAGTCGGCCAGGTTTTCCGGCAGGAGGGTGATGGTTTCGCCGGTATCGTCGAAAATATGCGTTTGACAGGAATCGTACACGGTTTGTGGCAAAGTGTCGATATTCACCGTAATGCGGCGATTGCCCACTCCCATTTTTCGGTCAAGGGGATTGTCCAGACGCTTCTGTCGTACCTGAAACTGACAGGCTGCAAGATCAAATCCAGCGACGGCAATACTATTTTTACGCGGGAATTCCAGATCCGGTATAAAAAACAACTAATCGGGCAGTTCGGTGAAATCAATCCCGGCTACATCTCCGGACTGGGGATTACCGCCGGACCGGTATTCGGATTTGACTTAGACCTGACACTGCTCCTGCGTGAAATCGCCGCCGACAAAGCGACCTTGCGCTATCAACCGATCAGCATCTATCCCCGGATGGAGCGTGACCTTAATTTCGTACTGGATGAAAGGATTGCGGCGCAGACGATCATAAACAGTATTACCTCTACCGGGGGACAACTGCTGCGATCGGTGCAGCCGCTGAATATTTTCCGGCACGAATCACTGGGTCCCGGGAAAATGAGCATGACATTCAGACTGCTGTTTCAGAGCCCTGACAGAACACTGGAAGACAATGAGGTAACTTCAATTATTAATGAAATTATCGTAGTCGTCGAAAAAGATTTTGGAGCTAAATTAAGGACCTGATTCAGCATCCCGGCGGAATTGGCAATCATCTTGCCAGGCAATCGGGAGTTCCATTAAAATTTCCTTCTGGAGGAAATCATGAACGATAATGACAATTTGGTTCGCGTCGAAATTTTCGATCAGGAATACACCGTAAAAGCGCCGGCGGATTCATCGTATATCCTCAATATCGCCGAATACGTCGATTCCAAGATGCGGGA
>JBDRBK010000133.1:0-34463 GCA_043822705.1 Fidelibacterota bacterium | reverse complement strand
TCATGGTTCCTCTATTGCTTGAGGAAATGGTTCAGGCCATGATTGTAATGCTCCGTCAGCTACGCTCACGCCATATTACAATCTTATTGCTATAGCTTATTAAATCCTACAAAACACGACAAGAATTAAAAATCGCGCGGGTTTTCAATCAACAAGGTTTTTAATATTCGGTTACCTCTGGTGTCGATGCCGAAGACATTCTGCTTTTCACCACTGGATTTTTCTCTTGGAATAAGACCAATATAGCAGGCTAATTGGTCAATAGACCGGAACCGATTAATGACCCGCCCCCATTGATTGGCCCACTTGTAGAGTTCGAGTTTGGTTGTGACCTCCTCCCCGGAAATTGGTCCGGTTAAAATGCGAGTTTTCTCATTAAACTTGGTATAATAAATTGGGGGCGGGTCAATCAATAAAACAGTAAATTACCACCAACTCTTAACCACAAAAGTGCACCTTGGTTTTTCAGCTGAAGTGTCCGAAAGAATCAAAAAACTTACACTGAGTGGAGGTTTCATGTCCACAGATCAAATATCAAGGCGTAAATTTATCTTTATGGCAATCGGCATCGCAGTACCCATAATCGTGGGTGGTTTTATTGGCTGTAATGAGGCAGGCGGATTAACCGATGAAGGATACGATCCACAGCATTTGAAGGATTTATATGCGACTTACGAGAGCTTCAAATTAGGCGATGCTAAGAAAATAGGTGGAGATGGGGTAATAATGTATTTCCCGTTTCCAAAGGCTTCATTAATGGATTTTAAAGAACCTCCCTATCGTTCAGTTGTATTAAAATGGATTCAGCATGAAGGTAGGCCAATGCTAAAGACCTGTGGTGTTGATATAGTGGAAATCCAAGGTGACGCATACCTGGGCTCCGGTGAATTCTACCCTGGTGAGATTCTGATCATTAACCCCAATGAGTTTATTGTGGAGTTATTTGAGAAACACGGCAAAAAGTATTCAGTTGCTTCATATCTTCATGAAAAATAGAATACGGGGACTAGATGTCATATTGCAATATCGATGAAATCTACCAGCCACCAGCGAATGATGAGGGATGAATATTAACCAAACTCGGACTCTAAATATCTGCCAATCATAGGAGTGGGTGAAACTAAGGGGAAAGGTTAAAGATACAAACTCTAAACAATCGTAAATTTGCCAATATGAGAGCAGATAACCATCAAACAGTAGCGCTCAATGTCTCTCTTATCCAATAATCAAATCTGTCCAACTTCCTTTGACGAAACACATTCCTGATAAAAGAAATGCCCGGTAATACCGGGCATTTAATAGTCTTTAGCAGGTAAAGTGCCGGTCAGATTTTCTGCCCGTCGGCCCGCATGTCGTTGATGACTCGGCGGATACCCTTTTTATCGATCAGGCGCATCCCCTGGGTGGAAACGGTCAGGGTGACGAACCGTTTTTCATCGGGCAACCAGAAGCGCTTGGTTTTCAGGTTGATATTGAACCGCCGGCGCGATTTATTGTGAGCGTGGCTGACGTTATTGCCATATAACGGTTTTTTTCCTGTTACGTCGCAGACTCGGCTCATTATATTCTCCAGATAATTAATTTGTTCTTAGCTTAAAAAGCCAGCAAATTTACGCTTCATTTTTAAAAGCACAAATGAAAAGGTTGCCTATGAATACTGTGATTATCCGCCGGGCGACAGCGGACGATGCGCCCGTGATCGTTAAATTCAACCGCGGCATCGCCAGTGAGACCGAGAATCTGAACCTGGACACGGCTACCGTGACACACGGTGTAAACACTCTGCTGGGTGACGACAATCGCGGTTTTTATCTGGTGGCCGAAACCGAAAGTCGAATCGTCGGTCAGTTGCTGATCACCCGGGAATGGTCCGACTGGCGCGACGGTTATTTCTGGTGGATACAGTCGGTTTACATCGCCCCGGAATTTCGCAAATCCGGGATTTTCAGCCGACTTTATGGGCATGCCCGTGAACTGGCACGGACGACGGGGAACATCTGCGGCTTACGGCTGTATGTTGACAGTGACAACATCCGGGCTCAACGTGCCTACGAAAATCTGGGAATGCAACAGTCCCGTTACCTGATGTACGAAGAAAATTTCCCTGGTTTGACACAATCGGACAAATAATGCAAATCGGCCGACTGAATATCAAAACACCTGTTTTTCTGGCACCGATGGCCGGTGTCAGCGACTATCCGTTTCGAATCCTCTGCAAGGAATTCGGTGCCGGTGTCGTGTATTCGGAATTTGTTTCTGCCGACGGCATCATCCGCGAAAACGCCAAAACACTGGACATGGTTCGCTTCAGCGAATTCGAACGACCGATCGGCATTCAAATCTTCGGCGACGATCCGCAGGTCATGGCCGATGCGGCGCGGATGCTGGTGAACCGCTTCAAACCTGACATCATCGACATCAACTATGGCTGCCCGGTGCCGAAAGTCACCAAAAAAGGGGCCGGCTCGGCCGCCCTGCGCGATCTTTGCCTGATGGATGAGATAACGGCAGCGGTGGTCGGTGCCGTCAAGAAAGTGCCGGTGACGGTCAAGATGCGCTCGGGTTGGGATAAAAATTCGATCGTGGCGCTGGAAGCCGGCGGACTGCTGGAAAAACTGGGCGTCAAGGCCATTACCCTGCACCCGCGCACCACCAAACAGAATTATGACGGCCAGGCGGATTGGTCCCTGATCCGGGACCTGAAGTCCTATATTAATATACCGGTGATCGGCAACGGCGATATTCGTTCGGCCGCGGATATGCAACGAATGCTGGCCGAGACCGGTTGCGACGGTGTCATGATCGGCCGGGCGGCCCTGGGCAATCCCTTTATTTTCCGGGAATTGTCGGAGGCCTGGAACAACAGTGATCTTACTACTACCCCATCGTTGTCTGATCGCCTGGAACTGTGCCGCCGGCATCTGCAAATGCAGGTCGATTACCGCGGACCGGTGGCCGGTCCCAACCTGATGCGGAAACATTTCGGCTACTACCTGAAGGGCTTTCCGGGAGCGGCCGGATTTCGTCACCGCCTGGTGACCGCCCGGGACGCCGACTACATGAATGCCATCCTGGATGAAATATTTTTATTGGTACAGACTTAAAACAGCACTTGCCCGGTCTACCACGGACTTGCCGCCGGTCGATCTACCTTGCTTATGATTTTTATCGGCTGGTAAATTTTGGGGCTTTTTCTCATGATATTTTATCAATCATCCCAAATGGAGGCGTATAATGCCGAATATTAAAGTTTCCGTCCCCAAAGCAGTGAACGAGCCGATCAAGGAATATGCACCCGGCTCCCCGGAGAAGGCGGAACTGAAATCGAAGCTGGCCGAACTGCGGTCCACCGAAATTGAAATACCGTTGATTATCGGCGGGAAGGAAGTCCGGACCGGAAAAACAGCTGATTGCGTACTTCCACATAATCATAAAACAACAATCGCTAAATATCATCTGGCTGGTGAAAAAGAAGTAGCGGAAGCCATCGCTGCCGCACGGCAGGCCTGGAAAACCTGGTCGAAAATGCCTTGGGAAGATCGGGTGGCGATCTTCCGGAAAATGGCCTCGCTGCTGGCCGGTCCCTACCGGCAGACCGTCAATGCCGCCACCATGCTGAACATGAGTAAAAACGCCTACCAGGCCGAGATCGATTCCGCCTGCGAACTGGTCAATTTTTACGATTTCAACACCATGTATGCGCAGGAGATCTTCGAGCAGCAACCACTGTATTCGCCCAACGGCACCTGGAATATGATGGAACATCGGCCGCTGGAAGGCTTCATCTTCGCCGTAACGCCCTTCAACTTCGCCTCGATCGCCGGAAATCTGCCGACGGCCCCGGCCCTGATGGGCAATGTCTCTCTGTGGAAACCGGCGTCCAGCGCCGTGTACCCGGCCTATTACCTGATGCAGCTTTTCAAGAAGGCCGGACTGCCCGACGGTGTGGTCAATTTCATACCGGGTCCCGGTTCCAAAGTCGGTCCGGTGGTGCTGGATAGTCCCGACCTGGCCGGTATTCATTTCACCGGTTCCACGGGCGTTTTCCAAAGTATGTGGCGGTCACTGGGAAATAACATCAACAGGTATAAAAGCTACCCGCGGATCGTCGGCGAAACCGGCGGTAAGGACTTTTGCATCGCCCATGAATCGGCCGACATCGCCGGGCTGGCAACGGCCATGGTCCGCGGCGCTTTCGAATACCAGGGACAAAAATGTTCGGCTCTCTCGCGTGCCTACATCCCGAACGTAATCTGGGATGAAATTCGCGAACGTTACGTCGAACAGGTCAATGACATCAGAATGGGCGATGTGGAGGATTTCAGTAATTTCATGAATGCCGTCATCGATAAGGGCGCGTTCGATTCCATCACCGCCTATATTGACTATGCCCGCAATTCTGCTGCGGCCACTATCATCACCGGTGGCAATTACGACGACTCGGAAGGCTATTTCATCGAGCCGACTACGATCGTTACCACCGATCCCCAGTTCAAAACGATGCAGGACGAAATTTTCGGTCCCGTCCTGACGATCTATGTCTATGATTCGAACAAGTGGTCCGAAACTTTGCGGCTGGTCGACCGGACCTCACCCTACGCTTTGACCGGCTGTGTTTTTGCCAACGATCGCCAGGCCGTGATCGAAGCGGCGGGCGCATTGACCCACGCCGCCGGCAATTTCTATATCAACGATAAACCCACCGGCGCCGTGGTCGGGCAGCAGCCATTCGGCGGCGGCCGGGCCTCGGGTACCAATGACAAGGCCGGTTCGATGTTCAATCTGCTGCGCTGGGTTTCGCAGCGGACGATCAAGGAAACTTTTGTTCCACCCACCGACTATCGTTATCCCTTCATGGCGGAAAAATGATCAAACTGATCTGCGAATTATTGTCCTTCCGTCAGGAATTCGGTTTTAAATAACCGGCCCTTCAACAACCGCACAGCGGTGCGCTACCGCCGGTCCGGGTTCCGGATCGGGGTTCGCATCCAGAGATGATAAACCAAAAATTTTCCAATGGAGTACTCATGAAACCTATTAAGACACTGATTATGGGGGCCGCCGGGCGCGATTTTCACAATTTTAATGTGATTTACCGGGACAACCCCCAATACGAAGTAGTGGCCTTTACCGCCACACAGATTCCCGATATCGATGGCCGGGTCTACCCCGCCGAGCTGGCCGGTAAGCTCTATCCCGCCGGGATTAACATCCACGATGAATCGGACCTGGAAGTTTTGATCGAACGTCACCAGGTGGTCGAAGTCGTCTTTGCCTATTCCGATATTCCCCATGAAATGGTCATGCATAAAGCCTCGCGGGTAATCGCCACCGGCGCCCATTTCAAAATGCTGGGGGCTAAACAAACGATGATTAAATCGACCAAACCGGTGATCGGGATCGGCGCCGTCCGCACCGGCTGCGGGAAGAGTCAGACTACCCGCCGCGTGGCCCAGATACTGAAGGACGCCGGCAAGCAAGTCGTCGCCATCCGTCATCCCATGCCCTACGGCGACTTGGTCGCCCAGAAAGTCCAGCGCTTCGCCTCCATCGACGACCTAAAGAAGCACAAATGCACCATCGAAGAGATGGAGGAATACGAGCCGCATATCACCACCGGCACGATTATCTATGCCGGTGTGGATTATGCCGCGATCCTGCGGGAAGCGGAAAAGGAAGCGGACATCATCCTCTGGGACGGCGGTAATAACGACCTGCCGTTCTATGAGCTGGACCTGAATATTGTCGTGGTCGACCCCCACCGGCCGGGCCACGAACTGACTTACTATCCTGGCGAAACCAACCTGCTGATGGCCGATGTGGTGATCATCAATAAGATCGACACCGCCGATTCGCAGGATATCGAGGAAGTGCGTTGGAACATCCGCGAAGCCAACCCGGATGCGATCATCATCGATGCCGCATCGCCGATTACCGTCGAGAACTCGTCCCTGATCCTCGGGAAAAAAGCGCTGGTGGTGGAAGACGGTCCGACCCTGACCCATGGTGAAATGAAATTCGGTGCCGGCACCGTAGCCGCCGAAAAATTCGGCGCGGCCGAAGTCGTCGACCCGCGGGAATTCACCGTTGGAACGATTACCGACACTTTCGAAAAATATCCCGATATCGGCCTGCTGCTACCGGCCATGGGTTACGGTGAAAAACAGATGAAGGACCTGGAAGCGACGATCGCCAAATGCGACTGCGATGTGGTCATTATCGGCACGCCGATCGACCTGCGCCGGGTCTGCAAGATTAAACAGCCATCAGTCCGGGTGACCTACGACCTGCAGGAAATCGGCCGGCCGAACCTGGTGGATGCACTGGCAGCCTTTCTGAAGTAATGGCCAGGACGGCAATCATCGCCTTTGGGGGAAACGCGCTTTCCCCCAAAGGCGAATCCGGAACGATTTATCAGCAATTCGCCCACACCCGCGAAAGTCTGAGCGCCGTCATGCATTTCGTCGAACTGGACTATAACCTGTGTCTGACCCACGGCAACGGTCCCCAGGTCGGGGATGAATTATTGCGCATGGAATTAACCCACGAAGCGATCGCGCCACTGCCCCTGGGAGTCTGCGTCGCCGGCACCCAGGGCACGATCGGCTACATGATCCAGCAGTCGCTGCAGAATGCCCTTCAAGCCGCCGATGTCGACCGTGAGGTGGTGACGCTGGTGACCCAGGTGGTGGTGGACCGGGATGACCCGTCGATCGCCAATCCCACCAAATTCATCGGCCGGACCTACCCCGAAGACCAGGCCCGCGAACTGGCGGCGAAGTTCAACTGGACGATCCGGGAAAAGAATCCGGGCGAATGGTGTCAGGTCGTGCCTAGTCCCCATCCCAAATACATCATGCATGGTAAAAGTATGCGGGCCCTGGTGGAACGGGGCACGATCGTACTGGCGGCCGGCGGTGGCGGAATTCCCGTATTTTACGAGCCGGACGGCCGGTTGGAAGGCCTGGACGCCGTTATCGACAAGGATCTAGCAGCGGCGCTGCTGGGACGGATCATCCATGCCGAAGAATTATGGATCATCACCGATATCGATGCGGTCTATCTGAATTATAACAAACCGGACCAGGTCTCTGTGCCTCGCATGACCATGCCGGAAGCCGAAAATTACCTGAAAGCCGGTCATTTTCAGAAAGGCAGCATGGCACCGAAGATAGAAGCGGCTTTATATTTTCTTTCCCGATTTGGCGAGAAAGTGGTGATTACATCGATTCCCAACGTAGCTAAGGCAATCAACGGTGAGGCGGGTACCACCATCGTCAAGTCCTGACAGAGGGAGGCAATTTGAAGATTCACGAGTATCAGGCTAAAGAAATATTCCGCCAGTTCGGTGTCGCCGTTCCGGAAGGCTATCCGGCCTTCAGCATCGATGAAGCGGTCCATGTCTATAACGAACTGTCCGGTGAACTGGCGGTTGTCAAAGCCCAAATCCATGCCGGTGGCCGCGGCAAAGGCGGCGGCGTCAAACTGGCTCACAATGAAACGGAAGTCCGCACTTTCGCCCGGCGGATGCTGGGTATGCAACTGGTCACGCACCAGACCGGACCGGCCGGCAAACAAGTGCAACGTCTGCTGATTGAATCCGGAGTCGACATCGCCCGCGAACTGTACGCCGGAATCGTACTGGACCGGGTAGCTGGTGAATATGTTTTTATGGTATCCACCGCCGGTGGAATGGAAATCGAGAAAGTCGCCCGCGAGACGCCGGAAAAAATCATCATGGAACGGATCAATCCCGCCACCGGGTTAATGACTTTCCAGGCCCGTAAACTGGCTTTCGACCTGGGGCTGGAAGACACTCAGATCAAGGCGGCCGTGGCAATTTTCAAAGCATTGTGGAAAGTCTTCGCCGCCAAGGATTGCACGCTAATCGAAATCAATCCCCTGGTCATCACGACCGATAACCGTGTCATCGCCCTCGATGCCAAAATCAATTTCGACGATAACGGACTTTACCGTCATCCGGAAATAAAAGAATTACGCGATGTCAGCGAAGAAGACCCCGCCGAGGCCGCCGCCAGCAAGTTCAGCCTGAATTACATCAAGCTGGATGGGAATGTGGGCTGCATGGTCAACGGCGCCGGTCTGGCGATGGCCACCATGGATATCATCAAGCTCAACGGTGGCGAACCGGCCAATTTTCTGGATGTCGGCGGCGTGGCCAATTCCGAGACGGTGGCCAACGGCTTTCGCCTGATCCTGGCGGATCCCAACGTGAAAGCCATCCTGGTCAATATTTTCGGCGGCATCGTCCGCTGCGACCGGGTCGCCAATGGAATCATCGAAGCACTGGAGACAGTCAAGGTGAAAATCCCGGTGATTATCCGTCTGGAGGGTACCAATGCGCAGGAAGCAAGTGTGATTCTGGCGGAATCACCGTTGAAATTCATCGTGGCCGGCAGTCTGCAGGAAGCGGCGGAAAAAGCGGTTCGGGCCGCCCGGGGAGGTGTAAAATGAGCGTTCTGGTCGGCAAGCACACACGCCTGATCATCCAGGGCATCACCGGGCAGGAAGGTAGTTTCCACGGCGAACAGATGCAGGAATACGGAACGAATATTGTCGGTGGCGTCACGCCCGGCAAAGGCGGCCAGACGGCCCTGGGCGTGCCGGTATTCAACACTGTCGAAGACGCCCAACGGGCGACGGGCGCCAACACTACGGTAATATTCGTGCCGCCGGCTTTCGCCGCGGAAGCGATCATGGAAGCGGCCGAGGCCGGCCTGGACCTGGCGGTCTGCATCACCGAAGGAATCCCCACCAGTGACATGGTGCAGGTAAAAAAATATCTCTGCGACAAACCGCTGCGGCTGATCGGACCCAACTGTCCCGGGATTATTTCTCCCGGGCAGGCCAAAGTCGGAATCATGCCGGGCTTTATTCACAAACCAGGACCGATCGGTGTGGTTTCCCGTTCCGGCACGCTGACTTACGAGGCGGTGCATCAACTGGGCGCCTTCGGGTTGGGGCAGTCGACATCGATCGGGATCGGCGGCGATCCGATCATCGGCACCAGTTTCATTGACATGCTGAGCTTTTTTAAAGACGATCCGGACACGACCGGTGTCGTGCTGATCGGTGAAATCGGCGGTACGGCGGAAGAGGATACGGCACAATGGGTGGTCGCTAATAATTTCACGAAACCGATCGTGGCGTTTATCGCCGGACAGACCGCACCGCCGGGCCGCCGCATGGGCCATGCCGGCGCAATCATTGCCGGCGGCAAGGGCACGGCCGCCGATAAAATGGCCGCCCTGAAACAGGCCGGCATCACGGTCGTTACCAGTCCGGCGGAAATCGGCGCGGCCATGCACCGGGTTCTGAACAACAGCAACTAATTAATAACGGAAAAGGCAGGAACAAATAGTGGGAAATCGCACATTGGCAATCATCAAACCTGACGCAATCGGTAATAAATATGCCGGCAAGATCATCGACCGGATTTTAAGCGGTGGTTTCAAAATCGTCGCCGCCCGGCTGGAGCAACTGAGCGTGGAGCAGGCACAGGACTTTTACGCCGTTCACAGAGAGCGTCCCTTTTTTAACGATCTGGTGGCCTTCATGACCTCCGGTCCCTGTATGCCGATGGTGATTGAACACGATAATGCCGTGGAAAATTTCCGCAAATTCATCGGTTCTACCAACCCGGCCGAGGCCGCCGCCGGCACGATCCGCCGGGATTTTGCCGAAAGTGTTCAAAATAATGCCATTCATGGATCAGATTCCGACACAAACGCCGAAAAAGAAATTGCATTTTTCTTCGCTCCCAGTCAAATTCACAGTGCTTGAGGACGTTAAATAAAAACTACAAGCGAGGGTTATGCGTATAAAACACTTTCTTACAATCGTGGTTGGGCTGTTTTTATTGGCTGGCTGCGGCGAGGACGTTCAGGAGGGAATCGTCGGCGAATACCAGTCAGTCGAAGCCGAAATACCGGAAGACAGCGGTAACCTGGACTTAACCTGGTCGATCACTCAGCAGCCGGATGCATCGAAGATTACCGTTGATGATCTGGAATTTTCCGCCGGCGATCAGAAAATGACCTTCATTCCCGATTTTCCCGGGACCTTCGTTTTTAAGGTGGTTGTCGCCGATGAATTCGGTGATGAAATATCGGTTCAGGAGTTCACGATCGCCGCGCTGGCCGCTACGGACGGGGCTACTGATCGAGAGGAAATAATCAAAACCGAAGATACCATCGAAGATACGGTAGAAGACAGCTACGTAGCTGCCGTAAAGCCCCTACCGACAGCGGCAAAGGTGACGACACCACAGCCGGTCAAGTCGGTCCCCAAAACGACCCGGGTCACGCCGAAGAAACCGGCCAGACCGGTGCCTGGCGCCACCATTCCCAAGGATCCATATCGGTACACGATCCAAGTTTCAGCCAAGCGCACTTTTGAAGATGCCCAGATGGCTGCCGAGAAACTGATCGATGCCGGATTCGATTCCTATATTCAGAAAGCCTACTTCAAGGAAACCAGTGAAACCTGGTACCGGGTCAGGGTCGGCAGTTTTGAAAGCTATTCCGCCGCATTGGCTGTGGCCAAAAATATCAAATCGATTACCAAAACCGACACCTGGGTCGATCATGTTCGTCTGGAGAATTAAAAGGAGTATCAAATGAGTCCGATGAAATTGTACTTCGATGTAAGAGATGTATGCCGCGCCCCGCGTCTGGCGCTCAGCGGCAAGAAAATTCTGATTTTCCTGTTAGGCCTGCTCAGCGGCTGGGTGGCCTACTGGGTGTTGACCAATATCGCGCTAGCGCTGGCGGGCTATTCGTTCGCCACCGTCTGGGAAAAATTCGGTTTGTACCCCTGCCTGTATGCCACCGGTTGCGGTCCCTGGTACGCACAACTTGTATACTGGATCGGTATCATTATCTGGTTCCTGACGATTAATCTGGCCTGCACCGCCGTCGCCCGGGTTACCTACAAACAGCTTAAAGGCGATGAATTTTATTCCTCCGGCGATGCCTGGAAATATGTCAAGAAACACTGGCACCCGGTCGTTTTCGGTTCTTTCAGCATCATCGTGATAATCGTCCTGTTCCTGTTCATGGCAGCGGTTTTCAGTCTATTCGGAAAAATCCCGTATGTGGGAGAATTCCTGTTCGCCCTCCCCTATCTGTTCTACTTTTTCGGCGCGGTATTCACCGTTTACACCGCCGTCGTACTGATCACTTCCTTCATCTATACACCGGCCATTGTCGGCGCTTATGAAGAAGACACGATGGGAACAGTGTTCCAGAGCTATTCCCTGACCTGGTCCCAGCCCTGGCGGATTTTGTTGTACAATCTGATCCTGCTGCCCCTGGGATATCTGAGTGTCTACATTTTCGGCCTGTTCTGGTACGGTGGCTACAAATTAATCAACATCGTCTTTGGCGCCGAATGGTTCATGGGAATGGGTGCCAAGCTGACGAATATCGTCGGGTATGCCAGCCAGATCGTTTTCCCCAGCTTTTGCAGTGGCGGTTGTAGCGGTTGCGGCGGGTGTGGCTTATGTTGTCTGTTCCCGGCCGCCGCCGGTGATATTCCGGTGGTACAGGCGATTGCCGGCGTAATCGTGGCGATCTTTCTGTTCCTGTTATTCGCCTCAATCGTAGCCTACGGTTTATCAATCTTGTCGGTCGGCGAGACGCTGATGTTTGTCATTTACAAGAAAAAATCCGACGATGATAATCTGCTGGAACGGAAGGACGAAGAAGAGCTGGAAGCCGAGGAAGAAGAAAAAGAAGAAGCGGAGGACGATACCGGCGACGACGAACCGGACGCTGATTCCGTCGATTCAGCCGCGGCTGAACCGGAAAATTCCTGATACGAAACAATTACTTATCACTATAACCTGAATAAAAGTGTCTGAGTGATCAGGCACTTTTGTTCTTGTTTGAAACAGTATCCAGAATTAGTTTTGCAGGTTAAAAATGAAGCTTTATCGTTCCGATTTAACAGTCGGCATAGAAGATTCGCTTTTTGAGATTCCAGTCGATGATCTGAAGATTGAAGATATCCGGTTTGGCGAACCGATATTCCGCTGCAGACTGTCATCGGAAGTGACTTTGGCAGGTTTCAAATTGACCGGCAATATCAATATTGTCACGATCGAAACCTGCGATCGATGTCTGGCCGATTTCACGCGGGATCATGATATACCGGTTAATCTATGGCTGACACCCAAACAGGATTTAGTCACCGAATCAGATGAAGATCTTATCCTGTTCGCCGATAAACAGGAATGGATCGACATATCGGAACCAATTCGTGATCTGGTTTATCTTGATGAACCATTTAAAAAATTATGCCGGAGCGACTGTCTCGGTCTCTGCCCGTACTGCGGCCAGAATTTGAATGAAAAGACCTGTGGCTGTTCCGATTCCGCTGATAATAATCTCTGGAACGACCTGAAAGAATTAGTTGAATAACTGCATCTGGCAGTCAGAATAATTAGGAGTAGCAATGGCACTACCAAAAACCAGAATTTCCCGGGCTCGCGGCCGCAAACGCCGCACCCACTATACCGCCTCGGCGGTGGCCTTCGGTACCTGTCCCCAGTGCGGACAATCCAAAATGCCGCATCGCGCCTGCCCCAATTGCGGTTATTACCGCGGCCGGCCGGTGATCTCGACGACGGAATAGTACCAGCTTCACACATGAGACTGGCCATAGATGCCATGGGGGGCGACTATGCCCCCAGGGCCGTTATAAATGGGGTGCTGCAGGCACTATCGGAGACCCCGGATGACTTGTATTTTACTCTGGTGGGCCAACCGGCGGCGATTGAAGCCGAGCTGGGCGGTCTGGCCAGCGAACGGGTCAGCATCCATGCCGCCACCCAGGTGGTTTCCATGCATGACTCGGCTTCCAAAGTACTCAAATCCAAACCCGATTCCTCAATCGTTCAGGGCATTAAACTGGTCAAGAACGGTCAGGCCGACGCCTTTATCAGCGCCGGTAACACCGGGGCGGTCATGTCCACCTCACTCCTGACCTGGGGGCGCATTCCCGGCGTCCGGCGTCCGGCTCTGGGTGCGATCCTTCCCACCCTGAAAGGCAGCAAGATTCTCTGCGACGTCGGCGCCAATCCTGACGCCAAACCATACCACATGCTGCAATTCGCCATCATGGCCTCCCATTATCTGAGTTACGTTGAGAAAATCAAGAAACCTTCGGTCGGATTGATCAACATCGGGGCCGAATCCAACAAGGGCAGTGAACTGTATCTGGAAACCTACACCCTGCTGAGTCAGGAGCTGGATAATTTTGTCGGTAACGTGGAAGGCCGGCACTTGATGGACTGCGATGCCCAGGTACTGGTCTGTGACGGATTTGTCGGCAATACGGTCCTCAAATTCGCCGAAGGTCTGATTAAAATTTTTAACGATGAAATCCGTACGCGGATCGGGCGGCGCCCTCGGTTTCTGGCCGGCGCACTGCTGCTGAAACCGGTTTTTTCAGCACTAAAAAAACAGTTTGATTATGAGGAACACGGTGGCACGCCGCTCCTGGGTGTGAACGGTATCAGCATCATCTGCCACGGTAGTTCCAGTGAAAAAGCAATCAAGAATTCAATCCTGGTGGCCAAATCATGCGTCGAGAAGAACCTGATCGGCGTCACCAGAGCCAGTTTAGCGGAACATTTGGGAGTACAGAATTGAAAGCAGCAATTACGGCCACCGCGCGCTATCTGCCGGAACGGATCCTGACCAACAAGGAACTGGAAAAAATTGTAAACACCAATGATGAGTGGATCCGCACCCGCACCGGCATCACCGAACGACGCCTGGTCGCTCCCGGTGAGGCCACGGCCGCCATGGGTACCAGTGCCGCCCGACTCCTGTTGGAGCGCGCCGGTTGCAGCGCGGACGAGATCGATGTGATCATCGTCGCCACCGTCACGCCGGATATGCTGTTTCCATCCACCGCCGCCCTGATCCAGAAAAATCTCGGCGCCACCAACGCCTGGGGGTTCGATCTGTCCGGTGCCTGTACCGGCTTTCTATTCGCTTTGGAAACCGGAGCTAAATTTGTCGAATCGGGAAAATATCGCAAGGTGATCGTCATCGGGGCCGATACGATGAGCTCGATCCTGAATTTTAAAGATCGCAATACCTGCGTCCTGTTCGGCGACGGTGCCGGTGCCGTCCTGTTGGAACCTGCCACAGACGGTCGTGGCGTCCTCGACGCCAAACTGCATCTGGACGGCAACGGCGGTCAATTCCTCTACATGCCGGCCGGCGGCAGCTTGCGACCAGCCTCCCACGAAACGGTCGATAATGATGAACACTATGTCCGCCAGGACGGCAAAGCGGTTTTCAAAGTCGCTGCCAAAGGCATGGCCGACGTCAGTCTGGAAATTCTGGAGCGCAATAATTTTACCGGTAACGACGTGAAACTTTTCATTCCCCACCAGGCCAACAAGCGTATCATCGACGTCTCCGCCAAACGTTGCGGGCTGCGGGACGACCAGGTCGTGATCAATATCGGCAAGTACGGCAACACCACCGCCGCCACGATCCCGATCGGGATCGACGAATCGGTAGAACAGGGTCGTCTGGAAACCGGTGATCTGTTGTTGCTGGCGGCTTTTGGTGCCGGCTATACCTGGGGCAGCATGCTGATACGCTGGTGATAGCATGAGCCAGGCATTCATATTCCCCGGTCAGGCCTCCCAGAAAGTGGGCATGGGTCTGGAATTATACCAGCAGACCGCCATCGGCCGGCAATATTTCGATCAGGCGAACCAAATTCTCGGTGCTGATATCAAGGAGATCACCTTCAACGGACCGGAAGACGTCCTGAAACAAACCCGCTACACCCAACCGGCGATTTATATTGTCAGTGTCATCCTCGGTCAATTACTGCTGGAAGCGGGCCTGCAACCGGCTGCGGTGGCCGGCCACAGTCTGGGGGAATATTCGGCTTTGACTATTGCCGGCGCATTCGATTTCGCCACCGGACTGGAACTGGTTAAAATCCGGGCTGAAAGTATGCAGGCGGCCGGCGAAGCGGCGGCGGGCACGATGGCGGCGGTGATGGGTCTCAGTGACGAGGCTGTCGATGAAGTCTGCCGGCAGGCTTCGATCCAAGGCGTGGTGATTGCCGCCAACTACAACGCCCCCAGCCAGATCGTCATTTCCGGTGCAGTGACGGCGGTCCGCAAGGCCATGGAACTGGCCACGGCAGCCGGGGCTATTAAAGTCGTAGAATTGAATGTCAGCGGCGCCTTTCACTCGCCCCTGATGGCGCCGGCCCGGGAAAAACTGGCCGCCAAACTGGCGACCACGCCGATCAATGACCTGACCACGCCGCTCTATGCCAATGTTTCCGCCTTGCCGATCACCCATGACGACGAAATTCGTCGCTCACTGATCGACCAGCTCGAAAATCCCGTGCGTTGGCACCGGGCAATCACCAATATGGAAGCAGCCGGCATAACCAATTTTATCGAAGTCGGTCCGGGACGAGTTTTACAAGGATTATTGCGGCGAATTAATCGTAAATTCGGGGCTGTTGGAGTGGAATCGTTAGCCGATATCGAAAACCTGAAAAATGTTTGAACTCACTAATAAGATTGCAATTGTAACCGGTGCCTCGCGCGGTATCGGTTATGGTATCGCCCGGACCCTGGCTACCGCCGGCGCCCGGGTAATCTGTGTCAGCCGGCATCTGGACGCCGTCCAGTCGGTAGCCGCTGAATTGACCGCCAGCGGTTTACTGGCCGAAGCCGCCGCCGCCGATATCAGTGCCGCGGAAAGCGTCAGCCAGCTGATTAAAAATATCATTGATAAATATGATCGGATCGACATTCTGGTCAACAATGCCGGCATCACCCGCGACACCCTGCTGGTGCGGATGTCCGAAGCCGATTGGGACGCGGTGCTGAACACCAATCTGAAAGGCGCGTTCAATACCACCAAGGCCGTCTGCCGGCAGATGATGAAACAGCGTGCGGGAAGGATTATCAATATATCGTCGGTGGTGGGAATCACCGGCAATGCCGGCCAGACCAATTACGCCGCCTCCAAAGCCGGTTTGATCGGTTTCACCAGGGCCACCGCCCAGGAGCTGGCATCCCGTGGCATTACCGTAAATTGTGTTGCGCCCGGTTATGTCGACACCGACATGACCGCAGACCTGAAGGAAGAAATTAAGGCCGAGCTGGTCAAGCAGATTCCTCTGGGTCGAATTGGAAATATAAATGACATTGCCGCCATGGTGCTGTTTTTAGTGTCTGACGCCGCCGCCTATATTACCGGCCAGACAGTTGCCGTCGATGGTGGAATGACGATGACTTAACAATAAGGAGAGAAAAATGGATATTTTTGAAAAAATCAAAGAAGTAATCGTAGACAAACTCGGCGTCGAGGAAGATAAAATCACCCGCGATGCACATTTCGTGGATGATCTGGGTGCCGATTCCCTGGACACGGTCGAATTAATCATGCAATTGGAAGAAGAATTCGGAATCGAAATTCCTGACGAAGACGCCGAAAATATCACCACCGTCGGCGCCGCCATCGATTATATCGAAAGCAAATCCTGATATAGTATGCCCAGACGGCGCGTCGTAGTGACCGGCATGGGGGTCCTGGCCCCCAACGGTAATTCAATACCTGAATACTGGGGGGCGCTGCGTACCGGTACCAGCGGTATCGGCCCGATCACGCATTTCGACACGACCGATTACACGGTCCGGATTGCCGGTGAATTGACCGGCTTCAACGCCGAGGATCATCTTGAACATAAAGAAATCCGCAAACTGGACCGTTTTGCCCTCTATGCTCTGGTAGCCGCCGCCGAAGCAATCGAACAGGCCCACCTGACCAACGACGGCATCGACCCGGAACGGGTCGGGGTCATCATCGGCTCCGGGATCGGTGGGATCGAGACCTTCGAAGAGCAGCATCAAATCATGCTTGAGAAAGGTCCGCGCCGGATTTCACCGTTTTTCATACCCAAGATGATTGCTAATATCGCGGCCGGTCATGTGGCTATTAAATGGGGCTTCAAGGGTCCCAACCACGTCGTTGTTTCGGCCTGCGCCTCCGGATCGGACGCCATCGGCGAAGCGTTGCGGGCGATTCAATATGGCGACGCCGATGTAATGATCACCGGCGGTGCCGAAGCTTCGGTCTGTCCAATGGCCGTGGCTGGTTTCGCCAACATGAAGGCCCTGTCCACCCGCAATGACGATCCCGTCGGCGCCAGCCGGCCCTTCGATGCCGAGCGTGACGGCTTTGTGATTGCCGAGGGTTCCGGTATCCTGGTGCTGGAAGAACTGGAACATGCCCGTTCCCGCGGGGCGACCATCCTGGCGGAAGTCGCCGGGTACGGCGCCACCGATGACGCTTTTCACGTCACCCAGCCGGCGGCCGGTGGCACCGGCGCCGCCGAAGCGATGCGATTGGCGATCTGCGATGCCGGACTGCCGGTGACCGCTGTGGATTATATCAACGCCCATGGTACTTCGACACCGTATAACGACAAGAACGAAACCGCCGCCATCAAAACCGTTTTCGGCGAACATACCGGCCGCTTGCTGGTAAGTTCCACCAAGTCGATGACCGGGCACCTGCTGGGCGCCAGCGGCGGCATCGAGGCCATTGCCGCAATCCTGGCCATCAATAATGATCTGGTTCCACCCACGATCAATCAGACCACACCTGATCCGGAATGCGATCTGAATTATGTACCAAACCAGGCCGTTGCATCAAGCATCAACGTTGCCATATCCAACTCCCTCGGGTTCGGGGGGCACAACGCGGTTCTGCTAATCAAACGCTGGTCGAATTAATTTGGGTTTCTTTGCCAGACTATTCGCACGTTCCGATCAGCGGCGAGATGATGGCTTCGCCAAGCTGGAAAAACGGATCGGATACCGCTTCCAACGCATTGAATACCTGATCCAGGCCTTCACCCACCGTTCGCTTGATCCCGGTCCGCGCCAGAACTATGAACGGTTGGAATTTCTGGGCGACGCCGTAATCGACCTGGTCATCAGCGAGGCGCTGATGTCCGAATTTCCCGAAGGTGACGAAGGTATCCTGACCCAGAAACGATCCGCTTTGGTGCAGAAATCGTTCCTGTCGGTCATGGGAAATATGCTGGACCTCCTGTCCATCCTGAAAATCGAGGCTTCCGTAGACCTGGACATTGACAAGATTGCCGTCAAACAATTGGGTAATGTGTACGAGGCACTGATCGGAGCGATGTATATGGACGGCGGTATCGATCCCTGCGAAAAACTGATCCTGGATACGGTCTGGCGCCATCGCGTCGAGGCCTGGAAAGCAACCAATTATAAAGGGCGCCTGATCGAATTCTGCCATTCCAGCCAGCAGGGGAACCCCAAATTCTGTGTCGCTTCAGTCACCGGACCGGAACATCAAAAAATGTTCGAGATCCATGTCAAGATCGGCGACCGTGAATTCCCTACCGGTATAGGTAGTAATAAAAAAGCCGCGGAACAGTCCGCGGCTCAAATTGCACTCGACGCCCTGCTGGACGAACTCTAAGAATCCAACTGGCGGATTTTATCCCGCAATTCGGCGGCAGTCTCATATTCCTCCCGCTCGACCGCCCGGGCCAGTTGCTGCTCGAGATACAGCCGATCCCCTTGACCCTGTTCCTCAGGACGATCGCCAATTTCCGGCTCTGATTTGGTTGTTTCAATTGCCGCTTCCCGCAGCACCGTTTCCGCAACGAACATCGGCGTACCCAGGCGCAGAGCGATGGCGATGGCGTCGCTGGGACGGGAATCGATCGAGTGGCGCCTGATTCCGCCGCCGGAGAATTCCAGCCGGGCATAGTAGACGCCGTCTTTCAAATCGGTGATTACGGCCGAAACCAGATTGATTGTCAGTGAATCGATCAGATTACTCAGCAAATCATGAGTCAGCGGCCGCGGCGTCTTAATATTCTCGACGGCCAGAGCGATCGCCTGGGCTTCATAAGCGCCGACAATCACCGGCAGCGAACGCGGCCCACCGATCTCGCTCAGCAGTACAGCGTAGCTGTGACTGGGCGCATGAAAAGTGATTTTGGCGACTGTGACTGGAACAAGCTGCATCCTGCTATTAATATATCCCGTACATAATTCAAGTTCAATTATTTTTAACGGTGTTTAAAGTTCCGCCAGTTTATTCTTCAAAGCGTTGATTTTGGTCACCGGCGTCGGGTCGGTCCGGTGTTCGAGGGCGCACCAGTAGCTGAGCCAGTCGCCGAAATGAATCAGGTGCAGCAGGCGCACAAAGCGATTGGGACCGTCGACAGTGATAATTTCCTGGTCACAATAGTTTGCAATCAGTCGTTCGCTGATCTGCTGGCGGATCTGCACCCGGGGGTGATCGTCACTGTCTTTCAACCACAGGATAACCATTTTTTTCAATATTTCGGGATTATTCTCCCAGCCCACGATTTCGTTGTGGTTCATTTCCGGCAATTCATTGTAATAGGCCAGCATTTTGCCGTTCTCGCTGAGCTGGCCGCACCAGCGCCGGGCTACGACCGCCGTCGATTCGGTCTCGCCGTAAATGATCGGCAACTTCCCGGCGATCTCACCAGCCAGGTGGCGGGCGGGATTATTACTGGCAGCGGAATATTTATCGCGGCCGACTTTCAGCAGTTCCACCGTCTGCTGCAGCCAGATTTCAAACTCACCATCGATTACATCCAGGTTCTTCAGCAGATACAGCAGGGTGACAAACGAATAGGCCAGCGCCGCCCGGGGCTGGAGTCCGGGAACGATCATCACCTTATCGAGACCATCGCGATCCAGAAGGTCGCCGATCGTACCGCCGGTGGTGATACCGCAAATCCGGATACCGCGGGTGCGGGCCTCGGCATAAATCGCCAGGGTTTCCTCGGTGTTGCCGGAATAGGATGAACAGATTACCAGCGTCTTGACATTCGCCCAGTTGGGTAATTTATAGCCGCGGACGACCTTGACCGGTACCGACAGTTGCTCGCCGACCAGCATATTGGCTACATCGCCACCGATGGCGGAACCACCCATCCCGGCCACGACGATTGAATGTACATCTGTGTAATCCTGATTCAATACGATTGCGGCGCCGATCCGGATCGCATCGGCGATATGGTCGGGAAAATCATAGATCGCCTGGTACATGTTCTGTGGGTCGTATTTCGATGAAAACTTTTCTGTCATTGCTTACTCCGGCATGTCTTTAATTGTATGTTACTGTTCCTGATCGGACGGATATCATCGGGATTATCGGGTAAGATTATTTCTTGCGGTTCAGCACCAGCTCGGAAAATGCCAGTAAATCGCCACGGCGTTCTTCCGGAATTACCTGCAATTTCACCAGCGCCTGCCGCACCAGTTCACCGGCCAGTTCCCGGGAATGTGCCAGGATGCCGGTGACGGTAAAATAATCGCGGTAGATGGCGCACAACTGCGCTGCGGCCATGTCGGAATGCTCGGACCGGAACAACTGCCATTCCGCCTGGTTCCGTTCCCGGGCCAGGATCGTCAGCACGGTCTGTTTGCCGGCGGCAATATCGCTGCCCAGACTCTTGCCCATCGCGCGCGAATCGGCGGTGATCTCCAGAATGTCATCCTGAACCTGGAAGGCCTGACCCAAAACAAGACCGTAGTCGTACAGGGCCTGGCAGGTTGCGGCCGGCTGATCGCCCAGCAGCGCGCCCAGTTCGGCACAGAGGCCGAGCAGGTTGCCGGTTTTTTTGGCCACCATTGTCAGATATTGATCCAGGCCGACAGTAGCGGCGGTTTCGAATTCCTTATCGTAGGCCTGTCCCTCGCAAATTGCCAGCGTGGCCTGGTTGAACCGCAGGAAACATTGCAGCGGATTGACCTTCACTCTACCGATCAGCAACTGGCTGAAGGCAAAAATACCGTCACCAGCCAGGATCGCAGTGGATTCATCCCATTTTCTATAGACCGTGGCCTGTCCGTGGCGGCGATCGTCGCTGTCCATGATATCATCATGCACCAGGGTGAAATTATGCAGCAGTTCCACCGCCAGGCCGGCGTTGAGCAGATCGACCGGATCGGCGCCGCAGGCTTCACCGGCCAGACGGACCAGAATCGGCCGCAGGCGCTTGGCTTTGCCCGCAAGAGCATAACGTAGCGGTTCGTACAGGTAACGCGGCTCAGCAGGCAATTGCAGCGCAGCCAGCCCGGTTTCGACCTGCCGGTGCAGGTCGGCAATCAGCTTGAGAAATTGATCAGTGACCGGCATCCAATTCTATCTTGCCAATGGATTGCAGTTTGGTGAGCACCAGATTTTTAATTTCTTCCATCCGTTCCTGGGTAGCAGCTTCGAAGCGGCAGACGATCACCGGTTGAGTGTTGGAGGAGCGCACCAGGCCCCAGCCGTCACCGAATTTGATCCGCACGCCGTCCACGGCGATCACGTCGTAATTGGCGCTGAAATATTCCGCCGCTTCTTTGGCGATCCGGAATTTTTCTTCGTCTGATTCGCACATCATCCGCATTTCGGGTGTCGAATAATATTTGGGAATTTCCGCCGCCAGTTCCGATAATTTTTTATTGCCGCGGGAAATTAGCTGCACTAACCGCGCCGCCACATACAGGGCATCGTCGTA
This sequence comes from Fidelibacterota bacterium, assembly GCA_043822705.1. Taxonomy (GTDB): domain Bacteria; phylum Fidelibacterota; class Marinisomatia; order Marinisomatales; family TCS56; genus JBDRBK01. Next base: position 12,854 of record JBDRBK010000133.1, on the reverse strand, counting down.
GCCGAAATAATCATCGGCAAAAAAGATATGACCACTCATTTCGCCGCCGAATTTGCAGTTCAGTTCGCGCATCCGCTGTTTGATCAGTGAGTGGCCGGTTTTCCACATCACCGGTTTGCCGCCGTACCTGATGATCATATCTTCCAGCGCCTGAGAGCATTTCACGTCGAACAGGATTTCATCACCCGGCGTCACGATCTCCGGCAGGAACAGGGCCATCAACTGATCGGCCCAGATGATCGTACCGGTCTCGTCCACGACGCCGACCCGGTCGGCATCGCCGTCGAAAGCCACGCCCACGTCATACTGGCCGGTCTTCATCAGCCGGATCAATTCAGTCAGGTTGGCTGCCACGGTGGGATCGGGATGATGATTGGGGAAACTACCATCGATATCGCAGTACAATTCAGTCAGATCAACTCCCAGTTCCCGGAAAATCACCGGCGCATTGATGCAGGCCGCGGCGTTGCCGCAGTCCATCACAACTTTCACCGGCCGTTCCAGATGGATTTTCCCAAGAATCATCTGCTCATAATCGCGCTTGATTTCATAGCGAATCTCGCTGCCTGCACCGGTGGCAAAAGCGTTGGACTCGATAATCTGCCGAATGTCCTGAATCTGCTGGCCGTAGACGGCACCGCGCTGGTAACTCAGTTTGAAACCGTTGTATTCCGGCGGATTATGACTGCCGGTGATCTGGCAGGCGCCGGCCACATCCAGATGGTACATGGAAAAATAATTGACCGGAGTCGGTAGTTGGCCCAGATCAATCACGTCCACGCCGGTGGACAGGACGCCGCGCTTGAATTGCTCCATCAGTGTCGGCGTAGTCAAACGGACATCGCCGGAGAGGGTGATTTCCTTGCCACCCTGGTTGCGAACGAAGGTGCCAAAACCCTTGCCTAACAGTACAACCACATCCGGTGGAAAATCTTCCGCCACATTGCCGCGGATATCGTATTCACGAAACATATAAGGATTGATATTCACTGATTACCTCGTAAAAGTGCTAACGTATTCGGGTGTTAACGGGTTAAAGTGTCAAATAGTTGCCGGTAAAAATTTACGGATTAATTGGATATGATTCTATGTGGGGATAATTGATCTTTTTTTCATCTGAAGGACCACATGACAAACGGCAGGTCGCGGCAGTCGGTTTTCGGATCAATAATAAGAATAGGTGTAGGTAGTAATTGTTGTGAGTATCGCCTCGAAGCCTTCGAAAACATAAAACCGGTCTTCCAACAATCTTCCCTGCTCGTTATACACATAAACGTTTTTAGACGATCTGATCACTCCCGTTTTCCGGTTCAGATCCGAGCTGATTAATTGATCAAGACGGTTCAGCCGTTCATAGCGAAACATCCGGTCTTTTTTTACCTGTCCTTCGATGATCATGGTGTTGGATACCGGGTTGTCGTAATCATCATAAGTTTCCAGCACGGAAAAAAACGACGAATCGCGGAAAGGATAAAAATAATCCATTTTCAGATAGTACTGATTAACCTGGTGATGTATTTCCCGAAAAATTATTTTACCATTTGGTCTGTGTCGGACACGCTGGATGATTTTGTCATTGGAATCCAGTTCATAGGTATCGATGTACCTCAACGAGTCATTAATATAGTGAGTCATTGACGTCAGTACGTCATCTCGGTAAATATAGATTCGCTTATTCACCTCTGTTATATGCTCATGCTGAGAAGACTTCTCAATCAGATTTCCCTGCTCGTCATAACGATAGCTGATTTCCTCGAATATTTTACCCTGGTCAAGACAATGGCGCTCCCGCGTTAATTGGGCGGCGGCATTGTAATCAAAATACTCCTTCCAGATTGCCACCTGTTCCGAATCGAACCAGCCGGATTCGATCAGATTGCCGGTCCGGTCAAAATTTTCGATTATATATTCATAAACGAATTTTATACTGTGATCGACCATGATTTGCTGGGTCTGCGCGGTTAAAATAGTGTCCCGCCCGACAATAGTCACCGCAAATTTCCTGACTTCACGTGACTTTACACCGGCATAGGGATGAACAGACTCCTCGGTGGTACAATGCGTCAGCAATATGATCAGCAGCCCTGGTAATAGGTATCTGATCCTGCTAATGGCTGCTGTTGCAATTATTTTACTGATCATACTGTTAATGTTGCCGTCTGGCTTGCGACATAACAAGAGTTTACCTTTGTACTGTCTTACTGACAATAGAAATCAGCCGTGGGGGACCGCTATTACTACCGTCCGCTAATTAGGAAGCGCTTATCGACGATGATGCCAACGGGGGATTAAGAGCGGTACATCCCGCCGGTAATTCTCATAATCGACACCAAACCGATTCAGCAGCAGTTTTTCCTCATAACGGCTGATGTAGTATAAAAAAACGATTACCACCAGCCACACCAGAGTGGCTGCCCGCGAATATTTAATCACCAACAGACCAAGGTACAGTAGAATTTCGCTCAGATACATGGGATGGCGGATATGATTGTAGATACCCTGCCGGATGACCTGTGGTTCAGTTTGGTGTTGTCCAAACACGATATGCATCGTCGTCCTGGCCAGGTACCAGGCCAGACCCAGCAGGACCAGCCCGACAGGCAACCGGATTACCAGCGGCAGCCAAGGACTGAGTTCCGTGGTAAGCTTCAGAAAAAACGAGTCGGCGATCCAGACGATTAAAAACAGGATTGCCAGCACGGCCTGCCCGACATCGCCCCAGGGATGTTCCCCGGTCAGATCGGGCCGGCCGGGATGGTTTTTAATCGGTACTGGTCGGGACATCGTCGACTAATCCTGACCTTCGACAGTAACTATGGCACGCTTTAATAAATCGACTTCTTTCCGGAAACGGACCTCCATTCCCGGCGCCGCTTCCGGCCGAACGGAAAAACCATTCTTTTCATAAAATTTCCGACTGCCCCTGGCGGCGAACAACTGAATATCACGGATATTATGCTGCCGACAATGCTCCAGCATCTTTTGCAGGATAGCGCTGCCGATCCCCCGCCGGCGATAATCCGGATTAACGATCAGATCCAGGATCAGGGCGTGAACGATGCCATCGCCGACGATCCGTCCGCTACCGACCAGTTTACCGCCGTCGCTGGCGGTTATAAAATACCAACTGTTCGTAGCGGCCAGGTACAGTTCGGCGGCGGTCAGTTTATAATCGACATTCCAGCCGGTTGTGGAAAATAAGGCATAGAAATCAGCTTCGGGTGGTATAGTTGCATGATATTTAATTTTCACTACTTACCCGGCATAATTACTGTCCGGCCACATCCCCGATGATATTACGCAGGATACCGTCATTGGCTGCGATCAACCGGTGCGCTTCGTCCTTGTCGCAGTTTTTCAGGGTCATGACAATGGCGGTCTTGACTTCCTTGTCGGCTTCGAATAATCGCGTGCGCGCCGCATCATAGGACAGCCCGGTGAGTTGTTCGATGATCCGCGAACCGCGATCGACCAGTTTAAGATTCACGGCCGACAGATCGACCATCAGGTTGCCGTAAACCTTGCCGATTTTGATCATGGTGGCAGTAGAGATCATGTTCAGGACCATTTTGGTGACCGTACCGGACTTCATCCGGGTCGATCCGGTCAGGATTTCCGGGCCCACATCCACGGCAATCAGGGTATCGACATCCACGTCGGTCAGCGGCCGGGGATTGCAGATCAGATAGGCCGTGCCGGCACCGATGCCGTGGGCGTATTTCAGGGCCTGCACCACATACGGCGTGGCGCTGCTGCTGGCGATACCGACCAGGAAATCATTGGGACCGAAGCCGGCGGCGATCAGGGCGTCTTCCGCATCCTTGGGCTCGTCTTCGGCGCCTTCGATCGAGCGCACCAGCGCTTCGCGACCGCCGGCTATGATTCCCTGGAACCAGTCCCGCGGCGCGGAAAAAGTCGGCGGAATCTCCGAGGCGTCCAGGACGCCCAGGCGGCCGCTGGTACCGGCGCCGATGTAATAGACATGGCCCCCGGAACGGAGTGCTTTCACCGCCAGCTCAACGGCCACGGCGATCGCAGGCATAACCGCCCGCACCTTGGCGGCCAGGGTTTGGTCCTCGCGGTTCATGATATCCAGAATTTCCGCGATCGAGCGCTGATCGATCCGGTGCGAGTTGGGGTTCTGTTTTTCGGTCGTCAGGTCTTTGCGTGCTTGTGGTTTCGTATTTTCCATGGCGGAATTTAGAAGTTTTAAACGATAGATTTTCAGTCCTAATTGCCAGATATCCCGGATTATTTCCAACTCATATATTTTTGGTTCTGCCGGTTAAAATGACCAAATTCAGGCCGCTAAATAATCCTGATCACCAGCAAAATGTCAAAACCACCGCCAATTGCCGTCCTGACCCTGGAACTGCACATCGCCGCCGCTCAATCGCTCAAGGATCGGCGCCAGGTCGTCGCCAGCATCCGGGACCGGGTTAAAGCCCGTTTCAACGTAGCTGTAGCCGAAGTCGGCGACACCGAAAAATGGCAGTCAGCGACACTGGCGATCTGCACCGTCGGCAACGATCGTCGGCACCTGGAACGGGAACTACGGACAATCCTGGCTGCCATTGAAGACTGGCAACTGGCCGACGTCGTCCGGCAACGGATTGAATTCCTCTGAGCCGATCATGGGCTGGCTGAATCTTAAAATTATTCCGGCAGCAATCGACCCGACTGCTCTGTCCGACCTGCTGCTGGAACTGGGCGGGCTGGCCGTTTCGGTGATCAATACCGATCCCGATGGACGGGCCGAGGATACCTGGTTCGATCAGCCCGGACAGTCGATGATTATCGATCCGGAAACGGCGGCGGTCACCGTGCTGCTGCCCGGTGACACGGACGTGCAGCCGATCCTCGAAACCGTCCGGATACATTTTAATTTGAAAGACATACCAGTGTATCAAATCAGCGAAGTTCCCGACCAGGACTGGGTGCGTTCGACCCAGAAATTATCCCGGCCGTGGAAAATCGGTGAGCGCTTGTGGATCGTACCAACCTGGGACAGAGTTCCCGATCCGGCGGCCGTCAATATTCGCCTCGATCCGGGAGTGGCCTTCGGCAGCGGCACGCACCCGACCACCAGCCTGTGCCTGGAGTGGCTGGAGACCAATATCCGCGGCGGCGAACGGGTGCTGGACTACGGCTGCGGTTCCGGCATTCTCGCTATTGCCGCCCTGAAACTGGGAGCCGCCGAAGCCCTGGGCGTCGATATCGATCAGAATGCCGTTAACAGCACGATTGCCAATGCGCGACTGAATCAAGTCGTATGCCCGGCCTGCCTGCCGGATGTGATGCCGGCGATGCAATACGATATCGTTCTCGCCAATATTCTAGCCAATCCGCTCAAGGAACTGGCACCGCGACTGGTCCGGTTTACCATACCCGGTGGCATGATCATTCTATCGGGTATTTTGGAAACACAGACGGCCGCGGTCTGCCGGGTCTACCGGCGCTATTTCGATCTGGCGGCGCCGGTCCAGCGGGACGACTGGGTGTTGCTGAGCGGCCGGAAAAAGACCGACCGCGGTGAGCTATAAATTCCTGCTGACCCCGGCAATGCCGCACCACCCTAAATTGCTTCATTAATAGCGCGGTTATATTCAAATTACCGCCCGGATATTAACCGTTAAAAATGATTAAAAAGCTTGATCTCTACCTGGTGCGACAGTTTCTGACCATCCTGGCGATGGCGCTGCTGGGTTTTATCTGTGTTTTCATAATTGTCGACATCTTCGAGCAACTGGATAAATTCATCGACAGCACCGTCCCTCTCGCCATCATATTACGCTATTATTTTTATTCCCTGCCCTGGTTTTTCAATATCGGCCTGCCGATGGCGATGCTGATCGCCACGGTATTCGCGATCGGACTGACCGCCAAACGGAATGAACTGACAGCCATGAAGGCCACTGGCATCAGCCTGTACCGGATCGCCGTTCCGCTGATCGGCCTGGGCTTTCTGATCAGTCTGGTTTCGTTCGTGTTTGAGGATCAACTGGTAATCTGGGGCAATATTCACCGCGCCGAAATCAAGGAACAGTACATCCAGAAGGCCCGCCCCCGCAACAAGGATACGCGGACCAATGTGTTTCTGCAGCGCGGCGAGAAATATCATATCGCCCTGGGCGGATATAATTACCGCCAGCAGTCCGCCGACGGCGTCACCGTCCAGATCATGGAAGCCGGCATGATCGGCGAACGGATCGATATCGCCAAGATCACCTGGATCGATACGCTGGATGCCTGGGCGGCCTCACAATTCTCGATCCGCAGTTTCAACCCCGACGGCGAGGAAAGCACGGTCCGGGTTTCACAGGCCGATACGCTGATCAGCCTGGGTTTCACGCCGGCCGATATCGAACGGAAATCATCGCTACCGGAGGAACTGAATTACCGCGATCTGACCGACTTCATCGCCCAACTGGAAGAAAACGGGGTCGACACCACCCGTTGGGAAGTGGTCCGCCATTTCAAGATTTCCTTCGCTTTCACCAATCTGATCGTCGTTCTGTTCGGCCTGCCGCTGGTGGTACTGAAGCCGAAAGGCGGATTGTCCTTCGGCGCCGGCATGAGCGTGCTGGTGATTTTTTCCTATTATGCCTTCATTAAATTCGGCCAATCGCTGGGATATAAAGGGATCATCGAACCATTGGTGTCGGCCTGGATCGGCAATGTGGTTTTTTCGGTAGGTGGTATTTTGCTGCTGCTGGGCGTCCGCAAATAACGCCCGGAGAATTTTCTTTATTGGGGCGGGACTACCGGTTCTTCCGCCGGTTCCGGCGTTTTATCCTTGCGGCCGCGGAAACTGGTCAGGGTCACCCCCAGTGAAAGATCCAGACCCTTCATGGTGTGAATCCAGACTCCGTTTTTAAATGCCAGACCAAAATCAAAAATCACCGGTCCCTTGTGGATGCCGATACCCATCCCCAGCCGCTTGAAATCACCGCCGGCCCAGGAAAAACCGAAACGGATCGGCACGGTGGGATTCCGGAGAATCTCGGTGCCGATCGACCAGCGCCAGCGATCGCGGGCGAAGAAGCGGTCCTCGAAACCGGCCACCAGATCGGAAACGACCAGTAGATCGGGGAACCGTTTTGAAACAGAAAAACGAAAGAGCGCCGGATAGCGCGTCGTGAATTGGCGCAGTTTGCCGTCCTCGGTCAAGTCGTAAACCACCTGTTCGTCAGGCGGATTGGAATAGAAAATATCGCCCTGGGACATGGTCTGGGCATTCAGGGTATCGATCGTATATTCGTAGCTTACCGCCATCGAATCATTCAGGGCCGTACCGGCCCAGACAATATGGAACAGGTCGTCGCGCGTGCCATAGATATTGTCGCCGCCGGACATCAGATCCTTGATCAGACTGGGCTTGTTCCAACTGATCGTGCCGAGGGCGTTGATCATGGAAACGCCGATCCGCCAGCCGGCGATTTCCTGGGTAACAAAACCCAGGTCCAGCCCCAGACCGCTGCCGCCAATCCCCTGCCGAAAATAGTATGTACCGCTGCCATACAGGGCGGTAGTATCGGTAACCAGAGTGGCATTGCTGAATTCGGGATCGAGGCCGAAATAAAACAGTCCCTGCAGATATTTGATGGTCATTCCCCAGGCGAAATCGTCCGATGGAATGGCAAAGGAAAAACCGTATTCGGTCACACCCAACAGATCAAATTTCAAGGTCATATCGAGGTCTTCGCCCACGGGATTGCCGTTCAGCAGCAGGCTCAGGATGCCGGTCGGTATGATCAAATCGCCGACGATGATCGTGTTGGAAGTCAGGGCCATGTTCCCGGAGGCGTAGTTCAGCAGCGGCAACGGCAGATGCAGGTCGGTAAATATTCGCAGACCGCCGCTTTTATCAAGATTATTCAGGATCAAATCTTTTTCGTCGGTCGAAAGCGTATCGCCGCTGAGGGCATTGAGATTAGCCAATGAGATATAATTGCTGACCAGCCCGTAATCCAGACCTACCAGTTGCAGCATGAAGGGTTTGTCCTGTTGCAGCGCCAGTAAGGCCGGATTGTAACCGACCGCGAAAATCCCATCGGCGACGGTACCATAGGAGCCGGCTAGTCCGACGGCGCGGGCGTCACGTTTGGTCTGACCGAAGCAGGCCGCTAAGATCAGTCCGCCGACCATTGCCAGTCTGATCAGGTAGCGCTTCAACGCCGGTCTTTCGTGGGTTTGTTAATCACAGGCGGTTCCACGGCCTCGCGGACGACGACCGAGCGTAAAACCTCCATCAGTGTGAAATACCAGCCGCTCATGTCGGTGGCGTCGGAACCGGTGGCGGAGACGCGGATACGGACAGAATCGCGTTGGGCGCCGGGAATATCCTGAATGACAGTGGCGGCGTTCCAGACAAAGGAATCAACATTGGCGACGGCGATCCAGTTCGATTCCAGCGGCGTCCAGTCCTCTTCATCCTCAATATCCGGATTGCTGACGATCGAGTAGTCCAGATCAACTTTCTTTACTTTGCCGAAGGTCTTCCAGCGGATGATAATCGGGCTGAGTACATTGATTACTTCGCCACCGTTGGGATAAGTCAGCACCAGTTCCGGTGGCGCCGGTTCCATGACTCCGGTACTGCTGATCTCAAATGTCATATAGGACTTGATATCGATATAATCTTCCAGTGATATAAAAACCGGCAGGGTGTCGCCGGAAACCGGATCGATCGGCGACCCGTTCAGGTGAATCCGCGGCGCCGTGAAATGCTGGCCGGGACTGGTCAGCAGACGGATCGTTTCCGGTGTCAAAATGCTGGCCGAGGTATAATCGCCGGGCTGCCCCACCAACCGTGGTTCGTCATTCAGGTCCGAATCATAATTGTTCAATTCCGGGTCCGGCAGCACAATGCTCAGCAGCGTGTCAACGTAGGCGATCAGGGTATCGACGCCACTACCGGTACTGCGGACCAAATAAACCACGCCGTCGGTACATTCGCTGAAATCGGACATCAGATCGAAAATATAAATCGTGGAATCAAGCGCCGGATCGATGGCGGCACATTCCGAAACGTAGTAGATGCTGTCGCCGTTGGACGGCTCATAGCCCATCGCCACCGCCAGACTGTCGAGGCTCTCCTGGCTCAGGTCCAGCGGGAAGTAGGCCTGGTTGGACAGCAACATTGAAATCTCACCGCCGACCGGGAAGCTGTTGACGACCCGGGCCACGGTGCTGGAACTGCGCAGTGCGCTGCGAATTCTATTGCGCATTTCATAGTCCCACTCCTCGATCGGCGATTCGTTGACCGGAATGAAGGTCATCGGGGCCATGCGGACTTCAAAGGGCGCGATCAGCCGGAAGCTGCCCCAGATCGCGGCGCCGATTGTGATGGTTCCACGGCCGTCGATCTTGGCGGAAGAGCTGAAGACCATCGTTTCCGGGTTGAAGGAAAGCAGATCGACAATATTGGATTCACCGGGACCGGGGGCCACGGTCACGCTGTCGGCCGGATCGTAGGTTACGGCGCCGGGTGAATCGTAAACGATCGTGGTCGTCCCGTCGCGGCTGAGGCGGATGACCGTTTTGATCGTGTCGCTGCTGGAGGTCGGGGTACCCAGATTTGAACTGATACCCACCAGCATCGAATCGCCGAAGACATTCACGCCGATCATATCGATATCCAGGAACACCGGCAATTGAATCTGGTTCAGCATCGTGATTTCGATCTTGACATCGGTAAAGGCCATTCCCGTGAAACCGCGCGGCATACCGGTCATTTCCTGGGAAACCGACGGAAATTCCCGTACCAGATTGGCTTTCAGGGATTCGAAATGCAGGGAATCAATGCCGACTCCCAGGGTCAGCCGCCCGAATTCGCTGCCGTCCAGGGGAATCGTGGCGGTCTGGGCGGGAATTACCGCCGAGACGGCAATATCCATGGCAGACATGGCCTTGGTAGTGTCATCCGGATTGGCGAAACGGTAACCGTCCACGTCGAATGTTCTGGCATAGGCCGGGGCACTGCGGCTGAGTACCGTCTCCACCTTGACCGTGTCTTCTCCCTCCGGTGGCAGGAAATTGCGGAAATTCATTGAAAAATTGATATCGAATAGAAACGTGCTGCGCAGATTCGTGACCCGGATTTCGTTGGTGGTGCTGAAGGGCGGAGAAGGATCGGTGAAAACACCGGAAAAAATTTCAATATCGGAGGGAAACGAAACCGGATCGATTTCCGGCGCCAGGTCGTATTCGACAATCTGCACCACCGCCTGGTCGATACCGGCGATCCGAATACGAAACGACAGGTTGACCTTCACCGAATCATCGGCCTTGATCGTAATCGTATCGAGCACCGTCTCCTCTTCCAGGCTGAAGCCGACGGTCATGCGGATACGCGTGCCCAACTGGCTGTCGCCCAGCAGAGTATATTCGGAATAGGTACTGTCCTTGAGCAGGCGGTCTTTGACATGCCGTGCCAGGGTATCCGGCGGGCTGCTGGTATCGGTGGAAAGGCTGAATTCAATATCTTTGACTGCCGTTGGCAGACCATTGTTAATAATGGTCGATTGGAACAGGCTGGAGTCGCTATCGGAGTCGGCGACGATCTCGATCGCTTCGATGCTGGCGATGAATTCCGGCAAATCCGATTCATCGACCTGGGGAATATCGATATCAAGGATAATCGTCGTATCGAAAGCGGCGGCGATGGCATTCCACAGGCTGGCCAGGATATCATGATCGCTGGCCGATGGCACCGTGAAGGTGGCGCCGCTGACGTCCAGGAACTCCCCGTTGGGGGCGAATGGAATTTCCACCGTCAGCACCGTATCAAAGGAAAAATCCATATCCGGCGCATACACCGGGTCCTGACTGAAGGCAATATTCTGGTTGAGTTGAATCTGCAGATAGCTGGGATCGATCGAAACACCCGGCAGCGAATCGTCGAAAACGACCTGCATCCCCAGGGAATCGTCGGTGACGGTAATCTCCTCGCCATTGACCATATTGCTGAACGGATAGCGTTCCTGTACCAGCGGTATGGTCAGGTCCATGTACCAGGTTGGTGTCTCGAAATCGGCCGGACTCTGGAAATCACAGCCGGCCGCCAGCAGGAGCAACAGGGCGATCAGACAGACAAAACCGGATACACTTCGGCCGTCGTGTGCGGCCGATTTACCCTGATTGGGTCGGTTTCCGGTCATGTTTTTGGTTCTCCCCGTCACTTTCATGCTAAGTTGCTCAAATGAATGGACCCCATAAAGTTCACTCATTTTTATGAGCTTTGCCATAAAAAAAACACTCCGCCGGCAGCGGAGCGTTTTTTTCGAAACATGGTGAAATCAATAGCGATAATGCTCTGATTTATACGGTCCTTCCTTGGCTATTCCCAGGTAGTCAGCCTGCCGGTCGGTCAACTCCGTCAGTGTCACTCCCAGGTGGCTCAGGTGCAACCGGGCGACTTCCTCGTCCAGCGCTTTAGGCAGACGATAGACACCGACCGCCGGCCGTTCCTTGGCCAGGGCGATCTGAGCTAGTACCTGATTGGTAAAGGAATTGGACATGACAAAACTGGGGTGCCCGGTACCGCAACCAAGATTGACCAGCCGTCCCTCGGCCAGCAGGAAAATCTGGTGGCCGTCGGGAAAGGTGTAACGGTCCACCTGCGGTTTGATCGTTTCCCGCTGGACCAGCGGCGCCGCGTTCAGATCGTCGACCTGGATTTCATTATCGAAGTGACCGATATTGCAGACAATCGCCTGGTCGTTCATCGCTTTCATGTGCGCCAGCGTGATGACATCAATGTTGCCGGTGGCGGTGACGAAGATATTGCCTTCCGCCAGCGCCTGTTCCATGGTGACGACCCGGTAACCTTCCATGGCGGCCTGCAGGGCGCAGATCGGATCGATTTCGGTTACCAGCACCTTGGCGCCAAAGCCGCGCATGGACTGAGCACAACCCCGGCCCACGTCGCCGTAGCCGGCTATGACTACCGTCTTGCCGGCGATCATCACGTCGGTCGCCCGTTTGATTCCGTCGGCCAGCGATTCGCGGCAGCCGTAAACATTATCGAACTTGGATTTCGTCACCGAGTCGTTGACGTTGTAGGCGGCAAACAGCAGCGTCCTGGCGGCCTCCATCTGTTCCAGTCGATGAACGCCGGTGGTGGTCTCTTCCGAGGCACCGATTACTTCCCGGACCACCTGCTGCCAGTGCTCCGGTTCGGCGGCCAGGGCCGACCGTAAATTCTCTTCCAGCGCTTTTTCATCACCGCTGGTGGCCGTAGCCGGGGCCAGAGTTCCGTGGACGGTGAGTTCTTTTTCCAGCGCTACGCCACGATGAATCATCATCGTCGCATCGCCGCCGTCGTCGACGATCAACTGCGGCCCCCGGTTCCCCGGGAAAGTCAGCGCCATGCGCGTGCACCACCAGTACTCTTCCAGGGTCTCCCCTTTCCAGGCAAAGACCGGGATACCGCTAGCGGCGATGGCGGCTGCGGCATGGTCCTGGGTGGAAAAAATATTACAACTGGCCCAGCGTACATCGGCGCCCAGATCGTGAAGGGTCTCGATCAGCACCGCCGTTTCCACGGTCATGTGCAGGGAACCACTGACCCGGAAACCCGCCAGCGGTTTTTCCACACCATATTTTGCCCGTACGGCCATCAAGCCCGGCATTTCCTTTTCGGCGATCTCGATCGCCTTGCGTCCGGCCGCAGCCAGATTGATATCTTTGACTTTATATACTATATCCACTGTGTCATTCAGCGGTTTTTCGGCAACACTCATTTTCTGATCCTTATGGTAAATATGTCTTCAACCGGTCCACCAGATCGGTTTTTTCCCAGGAGAAATTATCACCGTTCCGGCCAAAATGACCATAGGCGGCCGTTTGCC
>JBDRBK010000132.1:0-10276 GCA_043822705.1 Fidelibacterota bacterium | reverse complement strand
GGATATCATCCCGAACGAGACGATGTCGCGACTGAAGCCGGGATATTTGACTGTCTTCAACAGTTCCCGAACCTGTTCCTTATTCATACGACTCCGAAATAATAAAAGCGGCTGCGTTTAAACAGCCGCTTTGAACTAAATGGAAAATTAATCTGCCGCTCTTCCGGCCGCATTAATCGTACTGACTTTCGGATCAATTGTTCCCTGCTCGATTCGGAATTGCCGGGCAGGATACTACCGTCCAGAGGCGCCGCATCAGGGCAAACCGCCGGAACGAAATCAATCAATCAGGCTGTCAGGCGATTGTAGCGATCCATCAAAACGTCTTCGGATTCATCGATGCCGATGATGATACAGTCCACCGGGCAGACTGCCACGCATTGGGATTCATCAAAATGGCCGTGGCATTCGGTGCAGAGATCAGGATCGATCTCGTAGAATTCATCGCCCTCGGAAATCGCTTCGTTCGGGCATTCCGGTTCGCAGGCTCCGCAGTTGATACATTCATCAGTGATTGTTAAAGACATAAGAACTCCTGTCAAATTATTAATTGTACTTACTCGACTCACGACCGGACCAAACAAATTTTTACCAGCCCGGAAATGATCCCTCGAAAAAACTTGCTATAGCGACGGGAAATTAAGCTGGTTTTTAGTAAAGACAAAAAGTCTTTTACAGCCTAATTTGCGGGTCGTTTACATGACCCAGACATGAAATTTCAAAGCATGCGTAATATCGGTCCCATCTGGCTGGCCCAGCTTATTTCGAGCACCGGTGACGCCATCTACCAGATTGCACTGATCTGGCTGGTTCTGGATATCACCGGATCGACTGCTCTGACCGGGCTGGTGGCACTCGCGGCCCATCTTCCGGCAATGCTGTTCGGCCTCTTCGCCGGCGTGCTGGCCGACCGCCATAACCGCTTACTGTTGATGCTGGTCTCCAACTTCGGTCAGGCCGTCGTGGTAATAATGATCCCGATCCTGCTCAGCCTGGGTTATGAAAACGCCTACCTGATTGGCCTGCTGGCCTTTTTCCGTAGCGGGTTCGGCACCCTGTTCCCGCCCGCGCTGAATGCCTTCATTCCCACGATCATTCATCCCCGCCATCTGGTGCGGGTAAATTCCCTGCTGGCAACCTCGGGCCAATTAGCTTATCTGATCGGACCAGCCACCGCCGCGATCCTGTTGAACAGTATTTCCCTCAAATATTTATTCACCATTGACAGCGCCTCATTCATCCTGGCCCTGCTGTTGCTGCTCCTGATCCGGCGACCGGCCGCTGCCGTCACCCCGACCGTAAACCGGCAGACATGGGCGGAATTGTTGCAGGGAATTAATTATGTCCGCCGTAACGGCACGATCGGGCTGATCATCCTACTGACAATCCTCAACAACCTTTTCATTATGGGTCCGGCCATCGTCGGCATGCCGATCCTGGTCAAAAACGCTCTCAACGGCAGTGCCTCCGATTACGCCGCCATCGAAGCCTGCTACGCCATCGGCATGCTGATCAGTTCTTTCGTTATTTTTCGAATCGGCGACCGTTTCCGGAAGGGTCGGGTTTTAATGCTGGGAATGATTGTGGACGGCCTGACCTTCTGCCTGCTGTACGTGGCCGGATCGGTTCCCATGGTGATGGGACTGATCATAATCCATGCCCTGGGAATTCCCATGATTACCATTTCGCGCACGGCCATCATTCAGAAATACGTGCCCAATCACCTGCAGGGACGAGTCTTTTCGATGGTCCATCTGGCCGTCGTCGGACTGACCGGGATTTCATCAGCCCTGGTCGGAATCGTGGCCGACTTCCTGCCGATCGGCAGCATTTTCCTGCTGATCGGTATCGGCGCCGCCGGCTGCGGTTTCTACGGCTTGCTGTACAAATCAATCCGGAGCCTGAAATAAACGATGTGCGCCGTATATCTGGTGCTGGATCAGGGTACTTCATCCACCAAGGTCTTCCTGTTCAATGAACAGCAGGAAATCCGTTTTTCCAGCCGCCTGCCGCATCATCTTTCGTATCCGGCGCCCGATCACGTCGAAAGCGATCCGCTGGCGATTCTGGAGGTCTGCTTCCGGCTGATCAAGGAGGCCCTCGATTTCGCCCGGCAATCCGGACAGAACGTGGCCAGTGCCGGTCTGTCGGTTCAGCGTTCCACTTTTCTGTTCTGGGATAAAACTACCGCCCGGCCATTGACGCCGGCAATCAGTTGGCAGGATACCCGGGCCGGACAGGAAACGGTCGAGCTGGCCGATTCCGCCCAATTCATTCAGGAGCGCACCGGCACACCGCTCAGCGCCCATTTCGGCGGACCAAAATTCATGCATTTAACACGGCGGAATCCCGAGCTGGCACAGAAAATCAGCAACGGCAATGTGCTGTTCGGTCCCCTGAGCGCCTTTCTGAGCCAGAGCCTGACGGGCGAACCGGGAGTGGATCATTCCATCGCCGGGCGCTCGCTCTGCCTGAACCTGGACACGTTGCAATGGGACCCGGAATTATGCCGGCTGTTCGGCATCAGCGAAAACGACCTGCCGCCCCTGAAGCCCACCACCGGCGATTTCGGCCAGATCACGATTAACCGCGATACCCTGCCCCTGCGCTGCGTAATCGGCGACCAGCAGGCCGCGCTGTTGGGTCAGGGCGGCCAGAGTAGCGGCGACCTAGTCCTGAACTACGGCACATCCGGATCGGTGCTGTTGAACAGCGGCGACCGTCCCGGACATATCCCGGGACTGATCAGCAGCGTGCTGCATTCTTCGGAACGGGAACGCCGGTTTATGATCGAGGGCACGATCAACACTTGCAAGTCGTTGTTCGACTGGCTGGAGCAGGACCTGCGGATACCGGTCCACCGGCGTAAATGGGACCTGACCTGCCGTGAGACTACCACCGCCGGCGTCCTGATTCCCGGTTACAGCGGCATCGCGGCCCCCTACTGGCGGGACCGCTTTGAAACCGTGCTGGCGGGAATCGATGTTACCAACCATGACCAGGTTCTGCGGGCGGCGGTGGAATCGATCGGCTTTTTCACTTACGATATAATCGCCCTGATCCGGCGGCACCTGTCGCTCACGTTGCGAAATGTGACCGCCAGCGGCGGAATTTCCCGGGCCTCGCTGCTGCAATTCGTCGCCGACCTGCTGGAAGTTCCCATCGGACACACGCGTTTAAAGGACCACACGGCCCTCGGTGTATGTCAGTTATTATTTAGTGACGCCGGAATAAAAATTAATAACCGCCGGTTTGATCGGTTATTTCTGCCACGGATGCATCCCGACGAGCGTCAGCGAAAGATAGAGGCCTGGCACTCAGCTCTGAGGCGGGCCGGGATTGAGCCGGTTATTTAAGTAATACCAGTTTCTGGGTCTGCTGGTAAGGTCCGGCCTTTAAATAGCATAAGTAAACACCGGTTCCAACCGACATACCATTTTTGTCGGTTCCATCCCAAACAACCGAATTAAAACCCGCTACTTCATTCCGATCCACCAGGGTAGTCACCAACCGTCCACGGATATCGTAAATCTCCAGCCTGACCGGGACGGTGGTTGGCAGATAATATCCGATCCAGGCCCGTGAATTAAAGGGATTGGGGCTGACCGGCAACAGCAAATACTCCTGAGGCTGGGCATCTTCCGCCGTGGCCGCGACATGGTAGCAGGCGCTCTGATTCTGGCTCACCACGGTCAATCCGGTGGTAGATCGAATATCGCCGATGGTGAACTGCGGGTAACCGTAGGTCCCCTCCAGGAAATCCAGAATATATGTGCCGGCCGCAAACGGACCGAACCCGGCGCTGACCTCAAAGGGACAGAGACAATCACAGGGCGCGCCGACGTCGGTCATGGTCAGATGAAAGGTATCGGCCGTCAGCCAGCCGAACCAGACCGGTTCGAGACAACAGTTCAACTCCGGCGTATCCCAGAACAGATTCAAGGTATCGGCACTGGTCTGCAATTCGATGAAGGAAGTGTCGTCACGAGAAACCAGACACTCCGATTTTGCTGCCTTATATACATCGAGACCGTCACCCAGCTGAAATGTAGTCGAACCCCAGTAAGCCTGTTGAACATAATCGGTACCGTAAATCTCCACGACATAGAAACCGGACCCCAGTCCGGTCAACACCACTGATAGGTCAAATGTACAGGTGCAATAACACAGATATTCGGCCGTGTCGGTCTCGGTGATGGTGATCAGGTTATCGCTCATCGTCACCCGCAGGTCGAACAACGAACAGCAGTTACGGGTGGTCTGCTGGTGCCAGACCGTCACCGTATCGCCGCTGATCACGGTGAAAATACTGTCAGCCTGCGCGCGGACCGCTCCACTGAGAACCAGCAGTAAAGCTATCAATGTCAATTTTTTCATACCAACCCCCTATGGTTTAAAATTACGATTTTTTTCAACGTTTCAATACCTGTTTTTGCTCCCTGTTGCCGTGAAACTGCCTTTGTTTACCGGTCCGGCAAAACTACTGTAATACCATTCTCCGGTAATATCGGCGCCGGCGATAACGCCATTCAGCAAGACATTGTTATCGACCCAGTCGGGATTCAAATTTATCCAGATCCGGCTGGAGTCGACCGTACCGACGAAGCTCCCGGTACCGATTTGCGGACCGACCATCTCCGATTCCAGCAGTTGGTTGAATATCCACTCGCCACGGACCGCACCGGCCTCGGGTAAATCCACGGCCAGCCAGCCGGTCACGATCGCCGTGCCGGTGGAGTCATAACCATAATAGCGATAGTAGCGGTCATCGACGGGACCGAAACTGCAGGCAATCACGAATAACAGACCGCCGAGCAGAACAATGCGGCCTCCCCGCCGCACACGAATTCCACGCTGCATCATTTATTGCGTTCGGCCAGGGCCGCCGGTATCCTGAGCGACATGTGGCCGGTGGGTATAAACAGATTGACCCCGATCTTGATCTGCAGGTCGGCGATCCCCCGGAAAGAGCTGTGATACCAGACTCCGGTATCGGTCGAGAACCAGGGCGTGAAGAAAAACCGCACGCCGCCCACCGCCATATAGGCGTTGATCACATCAATGATCTGGGTATCTACATTATACTGGTAGCTGGAAACGGTCTTTGCCTCGAACATCAGCGTGGTCTGCGGATTGGATTCAATATCAAACCCGAAAAAGAGACCGGGCAGATTCACCTGTTTTTCATTCGGATCCAGTACACTATCCTCAATGTAATAATTAACCGCCAGTTCCTTGACGCGCACATCGGTCAGACTGACCCCGGCATGCCAGCCGGAACCACGCAAGCGCTGGCTGGCGACGGCATGCATAGTCGTAAATCTGGTGTCATATCCAATCTGACTAACCCCGCTTGCGCACAAGTCGGCATCTGCTTTTAGCACTGATTCGTCGCTGTAAACATTCTGCCAGTTGGACGAGCTGCGAAACGCCACTGTAATTTTTGGCAGATAACGGACCTTCTCCGGAATCAACACCAGTTTGAAGGCCGAGGTGGGGAAAACAGTGGCGCCGCTGGAAATATTGTTGACCAGATCGACCGTGCTGAATTCAATTTCCGCCAGGTCACCCAGGCCGATACCCACCGTGCCCAGGAACGACCGCCCGATTGCGACACCGAAAGCACCGCCACCGACCAGGCTGATATCCAGAGAACCCAGCACATCGGCGGTGGGCACCGTAAACAAGCGCGGCGGCATCACCCGGCGGACGCTGAAGCGTTCATTCCGGTTGGCGACAGCCTGTTCCTGCCGGCGAAGGTCACTCTGCTCGTCGGTCAGCGGCTCGCCGCAGTTACGACAATATTTGTCCGCAATCTGATTTTCCGTCAGACAGCCGGAGCAATTTAGCAGCCGGTCAACATCAGCCGTTACCGCAGGAAGATTAATTACTGCAAAGAGAATCAAACACATAATCAAATTTGATGTTTTCATAGTTTCTCCTCGTTTTATGTGACGACCCTACCAGTGAAATTCGGCACCGATTTTAAAAGACCGCGGCTCCAGGATCGATTCTTTCAGGGCGGCAGTGATTTTAAAATTATCGTGGTATTTGAAGGCGACGCCGGCGTTCATTTGATATTCATCGCTGAAAAGATGGGTGCCGGGGAAGCTGTGCCCATCCACGTAAGCCGAGTCGGTACTGGCGATAATCATTCCATCGATTTGCCGGATTTCTTCATCGTGATATACGATCAGGTCGTAACCCTCGTCGATATCCGTCGTTTTTATAACCTTGGTCAGGCCTACACTCAATTCCAGATTATCACCGATGTTTACGATGACGCCGGTGGGAACCGAAATCGTGGCGTAGGCTTCTTTCCGCCACCAGTTGAAGCGCTTATCATCGATCTGCGTATATTCATTGGAATAATATTCATACCAGTTATTACCGTAATATGAATATTTCGCGCCCTGGAATGGTTCATCGGCGGTTTTCCGATCATTCTTGCGGTCGAAAACAACACCGCCGATAAAGCGGATTTCCGGTGCTAAGCGCCAGTCGGCGCCAAAACTCAACCGCAGATTGTCAAAGGAATATTCCCCGGTACCGCTGCGCTCCAGGCTGGCGTGGGAGTTGTTCTCATAATCGTAATCGGTAGTGTCATAATAATTCCAGTAATGGCTGAAATGGGACGAGTGCCGCCACATCGATTCCGACTCGACCAGGTCTGCCAGCCGTTTTTCATAGTAAGCGGAAAAGCGCAGGGTGACGTCTTCATTTACCCCAATGTCTCCATGAGCTTCCCCATATTGGGTGGCACCGTCATATTGCCAGTTTTTAGCGGAGGAGTAGGCACTGGAACTGTTGTAATATTGTCCGTGAGTCGTATCGGCCTGCCAAAAATAACGGCTGTAATACCGGGAGGTATCGCTTTCGATCAGTTCGCGCTCGATATCACCATTGATATACCCGACTGTCACACCGAATCGGGTCGCCTCCCCGAGATTCAGTAATACTCCCAGGGCCAGATCCTGTTGACTGAGATTCTGGTCGCGCCGACGTTCATCGCTGTTGAAGCTGAGATATTCATCGGCCCATTGACTGTCATCATTAAAATTCAGATCGGTATAGATACCATCGACTGATTTTTCCAGCAGTGTCAGCCGGGCGCCTAATACCAGTCGGCCCAGAACGGGCAGAGCCGCGAAAGAATTGATACGATATCCCTTCTCATCCTGCAGATTGTCGCCGGCTTCCACGACCCGGTAATCATCATAGGGATCGACCAGATTTGTTTCATAAGTCGCGCCTACTGCATCCATGTTGCGCCAGCCCCAACCGTACCAGTAGGGCTGATAAAACGGTTGCCGGTCAAAATAATATTCAAAGGCGCCACCGACTCGCAACGGCAGCCACTTGAGCGGTTGACCGAGATAAATCAGACTGGCGATCGGCTCATCGACCGCCGGCTCCTCGGTGTACTGGTAGGGGGACCAGTAATAGGGATACATGTCCGTCATGTAATAGTCCCGATAAACGCCGTCATTATTATCTACGCTGGTTTCATTCTCCGAATCACCGCTGATTTCCAGATATAAATAACTGCCCGACACCTGCTTCAGGTAGGCCGGATTCTGAAATGAATCATCGACCGGGTTCCGGTAGATTCGGAAAAAGTCCGGTCCCAACGACTGCAGGCCGATTGACTGAATTCTGGCAGGCGCCAGAAAGCTCCGCGGAACGACAAAATCGGTCGCCATTACCGAATAATCCGGGTACCAAGCCAACAGGTTCGCGATCAGTGTCGACTCGATCAGTAGAATTTGTTTTAATCGTCCCATCATTGTTCCTTTGTTTTGCTGCCAGCTCAAGGTATTCAAAGGATATGCCGAAATTCACGTTCTGGCTTCTATTTCTGATAAATTAATAAGATGGGGGGGTTGCCGGCGATCGGCTCCGATGATTGAAAACCACCCGGGTATCAGAAATCCGTGAAACGTTTCAGAAATCTGAGATTCTTCCGGGCAACTTTTAAATCAAATGCGTAGTCATTGGCCGAAGCATCGGCATTCGGCTGCTATAGCTTGAATTTTATCCCGGCTTCGACAATTCCCTTATTATAATACTGGCGGTTTAGAACAGTTTCATTGGCCAGCAGGCTGAATTGCAGGTAGCCGATTCCGTTAGCGGTAAGCGTTCGTTCCAGTTGCAGGTAAGTGCGGTTCTGAATCCGTTCCTCGGGATCGCGATAGGCTGAAATTCCCGCCAGATCGGCACGCCGGTAAAGTTTATTTACGCGCTGAATGATAACGTGCAGCATGACTTTGTCGCCCAATCTGGCGGACAAATAACCACGACCGCCGAATTGGTGATAATCGCCGATTGCGCTATTGGATTTGTTCAGCTCGTAATCACCCGCCAGTCCAAAAATCAATCGCCCCTGATAGCGAAAATGCAGGGTGCCACTAATCTGGCGGTCGGACTGATCATGGTCCAACGGGATCAGTGTGGTATCGTTCTCCACGGCCCAGGCCGGATAATTTTCGTAATCGGTATGGCCGCCGCGACTGATTATTGCCAGCAGCCAGTGCTGGTCGAACCGGCCGGTATAACGCCATTCCCCGCCACTGAACAGAATTTTGATCGAATCCAATACCGAATAAACCGTGCTGCGCCGGAGTAAATATAGTCTGGTAGTCCGGCGGCCGTCGCGATCGCCATAAACCAATCCGCCGCGGTAATCGGACCAGCGATAGGAATAGGAATCACTGTAAAACGACTTCTGAAAGTGGTCGAAGCTGGCTTCCGCCTGCAGCGCCGGCGATATTCTATAGCCCAGATTCAGGCCCGAATTGACGACCATTTTGGATTGTTCCCGGTAGATCGCATCCAGATAAGTCTGGGTCAGCAGATAACCACCGGCCGACCAGGTCTTACCGACTATACCATGCTCCAGATTGCCGCGCAGTTTGAGCCCCAGCGAGGACATCGGTCGGGTACTGCTTTCACTTACATTGGAGTCAAAATAAGTCGAAATCTGCAGCCCGGCGCCGACCGCGCCGAGCCGCGTCATGAAAACCGCCAGGATCAGCACCCGGTCGAACCACGGTTCAATCCGGCTGCGAAATTTCGCTTCCAAGGCGATCCAGAATTTGTCGGTACTGGCGCTGTTTTGCCAGCAAGCGGTCGATTTCCCCGGCCGCCGCCGAGCCGCGGCGCTCGAAATAGTCGCCACTTGCGGACACCGGCGTGGCTCCGGATTGCTCGCGATCAATGGCGGTGACATTTTCCAGCCCGCCTCCGGTTTTATCGGGTTCATTCCAGCCACCAAATGTAGCATTAACATCAGTTCCATCGACAGCTTCGGCTGTGGAATAATCCGCTCGTGTTGCCGGCGGTGCCACCAAATCCCGGTTGGATTCCTGCAGCAGGCTGAGATCGCGCTGGAATTCATTCAGGCGTTCCAGCAGTTCCCGTTCCTCCCGTCGCTGCGCTAAAACCGAATCGATCAATCCCAATTTAAATGCCAGCAACGTCTGCAGATCACGAAATACGAGCTCGGCCACGGCTTGGTTTTCGAATTCTCTGGTCAGTAAATTGGTATAATCCGGCAATTCGAGTGTTCCATCATCATGGCGCAGGATCAGATCACCCAGGACTATGGCCTGTTCTTTGTCCCGGACGTCGAGCTCACCGGTGTTCAGAACCTGCCGGTAGGCTTTTTTGAGCTCGTCAAAGGCCGCTTCCCGTTGATCGTCAAGAATCCGGCAGCGTCGGCTTGTTACGGTCAGCGAATCCGACAGCACCGTCACGGTCGCCGTCTTCCGCGCGATCAGCAACTCACTGATCCAGCCGTTATACCAGTTCCGATTTTCCTGAAGCGCGCTGATTTCAGCCTGCAGGACCGTTTGGTCCGCCCGCAATCGCTCGCAGTTGCTTTCCGCGCGCGCCAGATTTTCGTCACTGTCAGCGTAAGTACTCCAAATCTGCTGCAGGTCCTGCGCCGCGGCCACTTGCAGCAAACACCAGATGAAGAATAATCGATACAACAGTTTCGGCATGGCTCAGTCGCTCCGCGTTATCTGCAGTATGACCCGGTAATCGGCAGAATCGACGACTGCATCGATAATGGGATACGGTTTCAGCTCGATCAGGCCGATCCGGTAGAGGCCGAATTCCGCTGTCCGTGGCTCCAGCGCGGTATTCAATTCCAGATCGGCACTGTCGCCGGTACCCCGGGTGGCGGCAATCATAACGCGACCGTTCCCCTCCCAGAAGCATTCAACGCCCACCGGGCAGCGGGAATCCTCCAGCAGTCCGGCAAACCGCAGAA
>JBDRBK010000131.1:0-14194 GCA_043822705.1 Fidelibacterota bacterium | reverse complement strand
ACCATCAAAATCGAAGTTGAAAGTGTAGCGTGTTCGATCATCATCCTCGTCATGCTCGGCATGATAATCCCAATCATCGTTCTTGAGCGATTTGATCTGAATCTTTAAATCGCCCTTGTTGCCATAAGTGTCGTAGTTGACGCGCGGTATAAAGTGATTGCGGTCGTACTTGATTTCACCGCTGATCTGATTTTTGTTACCGGCGGCGATATTTAGCGAGGCCAGCGAGTATTCCAGTCCCACATTTAAACGCGATATATCCTTAGCGGTGAATTCATACTTCTCGCTGATCAAATCGACCGCTTCGCGGTCCCGTTCCCGCTCGCGTTCGCGTTGCCGTTGCGATGCATTGCCGAAGGTCAGCAGGCGCGGCAGGTCGGGCAGGTCGATCGGTATGACCACTGTCTGGGCCGCTGCAAAACAGACTGATAACACGCTGATAAGAAGTGCTTTCATGTCCGGCTCAGAAATTGAAATTGATTCTGATCGTTGATTCCCAGTAATCGCTGCCGTCGGTGGGACGGGCAAAATTGATCCGGAACTCATCGAAACCGATCCCCAGTCCAACTGCCGATATGCCGTTCTCGATCATCGAATTAATATCGGTCAGATCATATTCCGAGCGCATCCAGGCATTGGCGCCGTCGGCAAACAGGATCAAGGACATGTCACTGTCCAGGAAATCGGGAGTGAACACGAATTCGGCGTTGACCTGAGCGAATTGATCGCCGGCCTGTAGTTTATAGGGGTAAGCGGCCACCGAACCCAGTCCACCGACTCCGAAATAGCGGAAGGCCGGTAGTGTACCGGTAGCGGTACCGCCTGTCAGACGGGTCCGCAGCACCACGCCGTCGGCAACACGAACGCCCAGGATCGCCATACCCATGATGCGCTGGAATTCCGGGTAGGCATCGCTCTTCAGAGTTTGTTCCCCTGTGAGGTACAGGGCCAGCCCCGGCTCGAATTCATCGAAACTGTGTGGTTTGAAGGCAAACGTCAGGCGCATACTTTCAACCTTTCCCGGCAGCACCGGCAGGTTCGGTCGCAGCTCCCGATTGTCGTTGAAGACGGTCCAGACGTTCTTATCAATGGAAATCGAATCCTGGTCCACGGCGACGTAAGAAGCCTTAAGTCTGATCCAGGGCAGGTCCAGACCGAATCCGCCTTCGTAACCCAGTTCATTCCAGCGATCGTAAAAGTCCTGGCGCCCCAGCACCGCGGCCAGGGAGTTTTCCATCTCCGGCAGCCGGTAAAAATCGTCCGTCCGGCTTTCCTGGAAGGCGCTGCCGAACAGGATCAGGTGGCGGGCCAGAAGGTAGCTTTCCAGCGTCACCCGGCCGGCGACTTCTTTTTGACTGAATCGGTATCCGGCCGACAAATTCAGCCGCAAATTGGACAGCGAACGCCGGTCCCAGCAGTAATTGAAAGGCGTCAGCAACAGACCTTCGTTGCGGTTGTAGATGACCACACTGGTTTTGGGATGAACCCAGCTTTTTTTGGAATACCAGGAACGCTCCTCCAGCGAGAAATTGGATTCACCCTTGACATCGGTTTTACCGTCGTGCGTATCCTTGTAGGACAATCCCCGGGAAATATTGGTTTCGATGATCCGGCCATTGACCCGTGCACCGGGTGCGGTTGTCACGGTCCCGCCGATAGCCACGATCCGGCCGTTGACGACGGCGGTCTGTTTGATGAAAATATCGCCGCCGATCACCGTGAACTGACCTTCGATGGTACCGAAAACGGTCAGGTCGCCGCCGACGATCCGTACTTTATCGTAATTGGTAACACCATCCTCAATGATATAATCACCGAAGAATTTGATTTCATCGGTCTGCGAGCGGGAAGTGATTTCGTCCTTGTCCTGGTGGACCAGTTCCTGGCTGTCCTGCTCGGTCAGGCCCGACTGGTTTTCCGGGATCGTTACGGAAGTAGTATCCTGCGCCAGTACGGGATAAAGCAGTAAACTAATAATTAAAAGATTGCGAATCTTCACTTTTCACCTCTTTCGATAGTGATTGAACCATGACTAGTGCGGAGTTTGACACTGTAAGTACCGTTATTGTACAGTCCTTCACCGTGCACTTCGTTTTGTTTGTTGGTGATCGTCAGGGGAAAATCGCTGTCAATGACATTGGCGGAAATTTCGTGTTCCACGATGGCATCGATCTGAGACGGAAAGTTCACCGGCAGTGTCAGGAAGATTGAGCCGTGGTCATTGACTATGTCGATACTATGTTCCTTGAAATTGCGGTCCCAAATTTTTTCGATTTCCAGTCGTCCAGCACTGGTTTTAGCCCGCAAGGAGCCACGCAGACCGGTAATCACGATATCGCCACCGCTGGTTGAAACGTCGGCGTTGCCGTAGATAATATTGATTTCGATGTCGCCACCGGAAGTAGAAGCCTCGATCGATCCGGTCAAATCATCGATTTCAATATCGCCGCCGCTGGTCTGCAGGTCCAGGTCGGCGGTGATCCGGCCGGCTTCGATGCTGCCGCCGGAAGTTATGCCCACCAGTTTCCGTCCCACGATATCGCGGAACCACAATTCGCCGCCGCTGGTGCGTACATCGACATTGCCCTGCACTGACTCGATATTAATATCACCACCGGAGGTGTAGGCCGCGACTTCGCCGGCCAGTTTTTCAACCTGGATGTCGCCGCCGGAGGTTTTCAGTTCCAGACTGCCCTCGGAATTCTCCACATCAATATCGCCACCGGAGGTCCGGGCGGTAGTCTTGCCCACCAAATTGGCCAGACTAATTTCGCCGCCGCTGGTGGATAGACTGGTCTCACCGGTAATGTTGTCGGCTTCGATATCGCCGCCGGCTGTGGACACGCTGACGTTGAACTGCATCGGAATGATGATGTTATATTCGAAAGCGGTTCGGGCCGACCATTCACCACGCCCTCTGATTTCGATTATTCCGGCGTCCTTGAGTTGGTTGACCTGAGCGCGATAATCATCGAAAATGGATTTGGCTTTCATACCGGAACCAGCCCAGATCGACACTTCCTCGGTGATCTGGATTATATTACCCGGTTCCCCGCTGATCGTGACATCGCCTTTGATATCCTTCATTGCCAGCGTCCGGTAGGTTTCGTCGAGTGTTTCGATGGCAAATTCGTAGGTCGTAGTACCGACATACCGGTTGCTTTTGTCCAGATCGAAGTGCTGTAGAATTTCCTGTCCGAAAACCAGGTTGGAAACGGTTAACAGCGCCAGTACTTTTTTCATTATTAGTCCTCGATTCGTTCTACTGCTATTTGACCGCTGAACGTATCTGCGACCCTTCTGGCTTGATCGCGAATAAATTCATTCTTATCCATTTGCGCAATGATCTTCAAGGCAGGGACGATATCCTCGGTGGGGTTATTTCCGAGAATGCCCAACACGGCCATGCGGACTGCTTCGTTCTCATCTTCAAACAGCACTTTGACGCAGGCGTCCCGGAGTGTTTTATCGCTTTCGTAGGTACTCAGCGATTTGGCGGCCCGCAGCCGAACACCCGGATTGGGATCGGTCAGCAGGGATGAGATCAATACCACTTTGCCTTCTGCCACCGGGCGGGCTTCGGAAATCAGATTGACTGCTTTCATTCTTTTTCCGGGATTGCTATCGTTCTTCAGCAGGTAGAACAGCAGTTGCTGAATGGCTTCATCATTCAGGCCGCCCTCGACGTTGAAATCTTTTTTGGTCTTCAGATTGAAACTGACCGACTGGGGATCGAACTGTTGTAGATCGATATCGGCACTGGAAAGGGCACCGCTCTCCAAAAGTTGCAGGATGTCAGGCTGGGTTGGTGTCTCAGCCATCGTCGTGATGGTCTGTACGGTCGGGAAGGCCATCCGGCCGATCAGGAAAGCCAGCATAACATAGGTTGCCACCGCCCAGACCGGCTGCCGCGGTACGTATACACGATCGCTCAGATTGTACCAGAGATTGGCCATCCGCTGCCTCAGGCTGGTCTGCTGCGCCTGGGCTTCCAGCAGTTCGATTTTACCCCGCAGCAGATTGCGTTGACCCTGGAGCACATGCTCCGGCGGCTTGATTGCGGTTGCCATTCTGGTCAGATTGAGGGTTTCCTGTAGTTCCCGGACCAGCGCATCAAGTTCGGGATTGGTCGCGAGCTGTTTGATAAACTGCTCGCGTTCCCCGTTGGTCAGTGCGTCCAGGGTGTAGAGGGTGGCTTGATTTCTTAATTTTTCGGATAAAGTATCAGGCATAACGATACTCCTTTAATTCTACGCGTAGTTTTTCCATGGCGCGAAATAAATATCTTTTGACCGTTCCTTCGGAAATATCGAGAATCCGGGAGATGTCCTTGATTTTCAAGTTTTCCAGATGTTTGAGAATGAACACGGTCTTTTGTTTCTGTGGTAATACCGTCATTGCATCCTTGACGGCGGACATGATTTCGCCACGTGACGATTCATTATCATCGGTATCGGCGATCCATTCCAGATGTCCGGAAGAATTTTCTTCATCAGGTTCATACAGGTTGAGACGAGCCAGCTTGCGCTTGTAGTTAAAGGCTGTGTTGACCGTTATCCGGTACAACCAGGTATAAAACTGACTCTCGAAACGGAAATTCTTGAGACTCTTGTAAGCCTTCAGGAAAACCTCCTGGTAGAGGTCTTCGGCATCCTGTTCGTTATGGGTCAGTTGGTAGGCAAGTATCATGACTCGTTCATCGTGTAGTTTTACTAATTCGTGAAACGCTTCCGCATCACCGGCTTGCGCCTTTTTAATAAGCTGTCTGATTTCTTCTTTCAATTGCTTCAATGGTTCACGTTAGGTTTGACACAATGATCGAAAATTGGTTGTCACGAACTTATCCGGTTGGTCGGGAAAATGCAAGGCAGAAACAATCGCCACCGACTATGTTGACGGGCTTTGTCATAGACAGCGATGACCCTGGTGGGCCGGGTCATCGCACCGGTGCGTCATGTCGTTCGTGCCGGAGGAATGAAGATCGTTGATATTTTCCGCTATCAGTCGGCGCTGGCGATCAACTGTTCGGCGCTGACAACAGGACCGTATTTTTCCCTGAGACGCAGCAGCCCGCTTTTCCATTCGTCGTAGACAGCGAACAACTGCGGTGGCAGATTTTCCTCTTTACCGTAGGCCTCGCGCTGCAGGTCGATACGATTGATAATATTGTCCACGTAAAAGGCGAACTGCATATCGTATAGGCTTTTTGGGTAATTCTTGTCGATTCCGGTGAACAGTTTCAGCAGGTCGGCGTATTTCGGAATAAAACCTACTGGTGTTTCGATCGCATCCACATCGCCGTGGGCAAAGAGTTCCAGCCAGCCCAGCCAGACCTTGACGTCACGTTTCTCGCCTAACAGGCCTTTGCCGCTGCTGCCACCACGGTTGGCATGGGTCAGGAAATAATTCAAACCGGCCATGATCGGGCGGCCGGCAGCGCTCAGTTTGGGCGAGTTGAAGAATATGAACTGGGAATCCATGTAATCGGCCAGGGCGCCGGGAATGAATGGTGCGTTGGCCCAGGGCTGACGCCGCACACCGGTAGCGCCGATTTCGGTGGCGGTGGCGGCGGATACGATCGACGCGCCGATGGCCACTCCGGCATCGGGATTCTTGGCGACCCAGACTGGCGGCATCGTGTCGGCATCGCGGCCGGAATAGGTGATGACCTTCAGCGGTACGCCGGCGGGATCGGCATTGGCGGCGGCGTTATGATTGCGGATTGCCGTATTCAGGAGTGTGCAGCGGGCATTTTTGTGAGAAATTGGCACTTCATTACCGTTGGTATCCAGTTTGCCCTTAAACCATATGCCCTGGAAATTGAAACCCTTTTTGGGCTGTTCTTCGCCATTGCCTTCCCAGTGCGGTACCAATTGGTCATCGATCAGCACGTTGGACCAGATCACCTCGGTGCCGTCGCCGCGCAGGCAATCCATCAGGTAGGGATCACCTTCGCGGTTGACATCGGCGACGATGCCGAAGATGCCCTTCTCAGGATTCACCGCCCGGACGGTCCCGTCTTGGGCCAGCCACAACTGGGCCAGGTCGTCGCCGACAAAATCGGTGCCGACCATGGCGGTGGTGGTCTTGCCGCAGCCTGATGGTGCCGCCCCGGCGAAATAGGTCTTGCGTCCGCCGGGACCGGTCATCCCGGTGATGAACATATGTTCGCTCAGTTCCTCGCCGCGCTTGTAATAGGTCGAATAATCGACGGCAAAACGGTGATTGCCTTTTTTCATCAGCAGGGTGTTGCCGGCATAGGTACAAAAGGTCGAATAGGTCGTCAGCCAACTGCGATCCATGAATATCCGGGCATTGGGGACGTCCTCCGGCCGGTTCGGACCCTCGGAATGGACGTTGGTAAAGAAGATGCCCTTGCGCCGGGTCTCACTATCGAATTCGGAATAAATGTTGCGATACAACATCTCGGCGGAGTGAAATACATAACCGGATGATGAGATTTCAATGGCGGGAATGGTAGCCTGAGCACCAGCCGGTCCACGTCCGAAAAAGCCGATCATCATGGTCATCCCGCGCATTATGCTGTGCATATAGGTCTGCATATAATTCAACGCTTCGGCTCGCGGGGTAGACAACGCCAGGGCGCTGACTTTTTCATCCTCGTTTACAATATAATAGGTCTGCTTAACCAGACGAGCCTGATCCTGAGGTAAATCGAAATGGATGGTATGGCCTTCCTTGGCTAACTTTTTTTCCTCTCCTTTTTTCAAGGAATATTCACGAATCCACTGGATATCGGCTTCGCTGCCGCTATCGATGAATACATCATCCGGCTGGCACATGGCGATTGCGTTGGCGATCTTGATCAGTGCCTCGGCATTCCTGATCGGCGCCAGCTTTTCCCGGTTAGCGGTGTCAAGCCGATCCGCGATCAGCGCGTTAGCCTGTTCGAGCGTCTGGACGCCACCGACTGCGGCCAGAATATCCACCCCTTTTTTTAATTCTAACATGGGCAACTCCCTGGATTATTAACTTTTCACTTAAATTAAGTTTCAATCGGTTGATTTGCGAGAATTATTTATACAGAAAAACCCCGGACCATCGATAATGGTTCCGGGGTTTTTCAACAGTTAATATTGTAGCTGCGATCAGTCGGGAATGACGTTGACCACTTTGCGGTCGCGTCCGCGGCGATTGAATTTGACTACACCGTTGGCCGTGGCAAACAAGGTATCGTCGTTGCCGCGCTGAACGTTCAGTCCGGGCAGAATATGCGTACCGCGCTGCCGGATGATGATACCGCCGGCCAGAATCGCCTGACCGTCGGCAACTTTGACTCCCAGCCGTTTGGCGTTGGAATCACGACCGTTGCGGGAACTTCCCACACCTTTTTTATGTGCCATGACTATTCTTTTCCTGCTTCAATTTCAGCGGCGGCGGTTTCTTTTGGGCTGGTGGATTTTTTGCCTGCGCTGGAGCTGATTTTTTCGATTTGAATAAGGGTGTAACCCTGCCGGTGACCGTTTTTAAGCTGGAAGCCCTTCCGGCGTTTCTTTTTGTAGATCAAAATCTTACGACCGCGACCATGCTCGATCACGTTGGCGGTGACAGTGGCATCCTTGACATTCGGAGTACCGATTTTGATATTTTTTCCGTCATCCACGATCAATACGTTGTCGAAGGTAACCTTCTGGCCCGCTTCGGAAGCGAGGCGCGCTACCTTCAGTCGCTCCTGTTCGGCGACCCGGTACTGATGCCCGAGAATATTCACAACTGCGTACATTATGTCCTCCTAAAGCCGGTGAAATTATTCATGGGAGCGTTCCTTTTCAAGTCCGATTTGATCGGTAACATCAGTTCCTGATTTTACGGAGATGAAACGGAATTCGTCGATTGGCACGCTGTTGTCTTCCGTAATCCGGATGTGGACCAGATTCTGCCACATTAGTCCTCGCATGACTTTACGCTTCTGGTCGCGCAGGTAGTCGGCCATTGTCGACGACAAGCGTAATTCCAGACGCAGATCGCGGTTGTTGCTGCGATAGCGGCGGATCCAGTGATCGATCCGCGTCAGCATTGCTTCCTTGGAGAGGACCCGGCCGGTACCGTGACAGGTAGGACAGCCATCACTCATCGAATCTAGCAGGCTCAGCCGGATGCGCTGGCGCGTCATTTCCAGCAGACCGAATTCTGAAATCGGTGATACGGCCACCTTGGCACGATCCTTCCGCAATTCCTTGCGCAATTCATAATAGATTTTGCGCTTATTGGCTTCTTCGCGCATGTCGATAAAATCAATGACGATCAGGCCGGACAGATCGCGCAACCGCAATTGGCGGGCCACTTCGCGGGTGGCTTCCAGATTAATTTTCAGGGAATTGTCTTCGTGCTCTTTTTTCCCGATGAAGCGACCACTATTAACGTCGACGACCACCATCGCTTCAGTCTTTTCGATAATCAGATAGGCGCCGCTCTTCAGCCAGACCTTGGCCCGCATCACTTTATCGATCTCCGCCTCAATACCGGTGGCTTCGAACAGCGGCACACTGGCTTTATAGCGCTCCAGCCGCGACGCCAGATTAGGGGATATATCGTCCAGATAATTCTGCAGCTTGTGATATAGTTTACGCGAGTCAATGACGATTTTGCCGATATCAGGCGTGAATAGATCGCGAACAACGCTGGAGGCCGTTTCCATATCCTCGTATACCAGGGTAGGCGCCTGGTTGCGCTTGGCCTTGTTCATCAGTTTATTCCAGTTCTGGATCAGCGAATCATAGTCGTTCTGTAGAAATTCTTCGCTTTTACCCTCGGCCACAGTGCGCACGATAACGCCGAAATCCTGTTCCTTGAAGTTTGATACGATCCGCTTGAGACGCCGCCGTTCGTATTTATCCCAGATTTTTTTTGATATGCCGATGTAATTGGCACTTGGTACCAGCACCAGCAAACGGCCGGGAAGGGCTATTTCGGTAGTCACCCGGGGACCCTTACCGGCGAACGGCTCTTTGATCACCTGGACATAAATATCCTGTCCGGTTTTCAGGTCGACTTCAATCCGGTCGTTGCTTTTTCGGCGCCGTTTGGCGCTATGGGAATTTTCCAGGTCTTCCTCGGCTTCAGCCAGATAGTCACTGGTTTCGATTTCGGAAAAGGGCAGAAAGGCGTTGATATCATAACCGATATCCACGAATGCCGCCTGCATCCCGGGAATCACATTTTCCACTTTTCCGAAATAAATGTTACCGACCATGCGCTGGTGGTCGGGCTTTTCAACATACACTTCCACCAGTTGGTCATCTTCGAGAATAGCAATCCGGGTTTCACCCATGCTTTCATTAATATATATTTCTTTTTTCATCTCATTTCCAATCGAATTGGAATTCCGTTATTTATGTTAAACAAAACAACACCGTACCAATTTGGGTACGATATTCCGGATCACTGCATTGACGTTTTCAGTTGTCAGATTGAAGCCGGCCTCGGGCAACCTGACGTCGCAGGACCGTTGTAACAGATGAAGGCGGGATGAAGGAAAGAAAAAAAATCTTTTTAAGGCAAAAAAACCTTGATGTCTATTGGAATAAATGCTTCAAAACCACCTTTATCACGTCTCCATCAGAATCAAAACTAACTGTATTCCGCGGTATTCTCAAGAGCTTTGTAATAATAATTTCCGGTTTCGGCAAGCGCTGCAGGCACCGCTATGAACCGGATCAGACCTGTATTTGGCGGATGAATTTAACCTCCGGTTTTGTAATTTAACCGCCGGAATGGCGGAGCTCACGGTACGATCGTCGTACCAGCCGGGCACCTGTCGCCGGGCAATTTCCGGCGGGAATATTAATGCGAATAATAAGGTTGTTACCGAACCGAACACTCAGATAGAATAAAGATTGTATTGATGGAAACCGAACTAACACTGGCAATTGAGGCTGCCCTGCAGGCCGGGGCGACCGTGCTGGAATATTACCAGGCCGATTATGAAATCAGGGATAAGGGCTACCATAACCCGGTTACGACAGCCGATCATGCCGCGGATGCCCTGCTCAAGGAATTGCTGAGGGAACCATTCCCGGATTACGGCTGGCTCTCGGAAGAGACTGTCGACTCGCGTGACCGACTCGAACGGGAACGGGTTTGGGTCGTCGATCCGCTGGACGGCACCAAGGAATTCATCGAAGGCGTGCCACATTTTGTGATCAGTATCGCGCTGGTGGAAAACCATCAGCCGGTGCTGGGCGTACTGTACAACCCGGTTACCCGGCAATTATTCACAGCCACTCGCGGGCAGGGTGCCCGTTTGAACGGCAAAACGATTCGCTGCGCCACCAAAGACCGGCCATCCGAAATGATCATTCTGAACAGCCGCTCCGAGACCCGCCGTGGCCTGTGGGAACAATTCGGCAACGTGTTCGGGGAATTACGGGCCATCGGCAGTGTGGCTTACAAGCTTGGTCTCACCGCCGCCGGCCAGGCTGATATTTTCGCTTCACTGCGACCGAAGAACGAATGGGACATTTGTGCCGGTAACTGTCTGATCAACGAGGCTGGCGGTAAGCTGGTCGATTTGAACGGCCGGCCGGTGACTTACAATAATCTGTCCACCCTGATTTCACCGGGGCTGGTGGCCGGTGACTGCGCTGCGGTTGATAAAACATTGGCAATTTTGACAAAATGAAGGTATTGATATGAGCGATCATGAATTACCCGCGGGGGCAATCGCCTGTCTGGACAAAGGTTTCGTCCGTCTGGTCGATTCGATGGGATCCGACGCGGCTATCGTCCAGGCGGCCCGGGTCAGCTACGGCAAAGGCACGACCAAGGTTTCCCGCGATCGGGCGCTGATCCGCTACCTGATGCGCCATCATCATTCCTCGCCATTCGAGATGGTGGAATTGAAATTCCATGCCAAGATGCCGATTTTCGTGGCGCGCCAGTGGGTCCGCCACCGGACGGCTAATATCAACGAATACAGCCTGCGTTATTCCGAGGCGCTGGACGAGTTCTACATCCCGCGACCGGAAGATGTGCATTTCCAGAGCCTCGACAACAAACAGGGCCGGGAAGCGGCGGAAGTGCCGCAGGAACTGCGCCAGCGGACGGTGCAGTATTTCGAGGAAATGTCCCAGCGTAGTTTCGCACTGTACAACGAGTTGGCCGAAGCCGGTATTGCCCGGGAACTGGCGCGGGCGATCCTGCCGGTGAATCTGTACACGCAGTGGTACTGGAAAAACGATTTGCACAACACCTTCCATTTCCTGCGACTGCGGATGGATCAGCATGCCCAGTACGAAATCCGGGTTTATGCCGACGCCATGGCCGGCATCATCCGGGGAATCGTGCCGCTGGCTTACGAGGCCTTCGAGGATTATATCCTCAGCGGCCTGTTTCTGTCGCGCCTCGACCGCGAGTTGTTCAGCCGGAAATTGCCGGAGCGGATCATTACCGATTTACACGAGGACGTGGCCTACCGGATCGTGGCCAGTGTCAACAGCGGCAAACCACGGACCGTAGCCGAACTGTACCGCTTATACCGGGAAGAAGGCGGTGGTGACGATGCGGACGATTTCGCGATCAAATGGTCGGCGGCGGAACCGGAAACCGGAAATATTTACGAATTACGCGAACTGGCAGAGAAACTGAATAAATTCAACTAACGGTCTGATCCGCCGGTTTGTATAATATTTTACGGAGGAGGAGTATGGTCGATTATAATCTGAACGGTGATTCATCGGCCGGCCATCGCGGTCGGTTGCGGGAACGGTTTCTCGGCGGCGGTCTGGCCGGTTTCCACGATTATGAAATTATCGAGTTGCTGTTGACGCTGGGTACGCCGCGCCGCGACTGCAAGGCGTCCGCCAAGGCAGCCATTAAGCGCTTCGGTTCGCTGCGGGCGGTGTTAGAGGCCGGTCCGGTGGAGCTGCGGAAAATTCCCGGTATCGGGCCGAACAATATCTTCGGGCTGAAACTAATCCCGGCCGTGGCGCGGCGCTACCTGGAGGAGCGTATCAGCGGCAGTGATTTCATCGAAAATTCCCAACAGGTAATCGAATTCCTGCGCCATTCCATCCAGGAGCGGGACCAGGAAGTGTTCATGGTCATTTACCTGAACGGGCGCAACCAGATTCTGGGAACCGAAGAGCTGTTTCGTGGCACGCTGACTGCTTCGGCAGTCTATCCCCGGGAGGTGATTAAAAAAATCCTGGAGCGCAAAGCGGCCGCCGTAGTGCTGGTGCATAACCACCCCAGCGGTAACCGCCATCCCAGCCGGGATGACCTGGCCATCACCGAAAAACTGAAAGCCGCCGCGGCCACTATCGATGTGGCGATCCACGACCACATCATCGTTGCCGGGGACGGCTACTATTCCCTGGCCGACAACGGGCAACTGTAATTACAGTCGGACGCTCTGGGCGACTGAGCTCCAGAAGGAAATCCCGGCCTGGTAACGGGTCAGCGAATAATAATCGCAGTTGATCCGCAGATTGTATTTGGCGCTGATCGACCAGGTCAGACCAGCCGTCGGACAGACCGGTAAACGGTCGATAAACGAGTATTCCCGCTGGCCCAGATCGGTGACACCGCCGGCATGTTCAAGTTTCAGTTGCTTGGTGTTGGTGCCGTACAGGAAGGTTTTCAGCAGACCGGCGTTGAAATCCAGAGGGCCGACAGTCAGGCTTAGGCCGGCCTCGGCCGGATATTCATAGAATGTATATTGATTGTGATAGCGATAAGTGTTGACGCCGTCGCGCCCATCGCTGACTTCGCCGTTGGTCCGGTAAAACAGGGCGGCGGCGCGACCATAGAACAGCCAGAAACGGTGCGAGATTTCAGCGCGACCGTACATGGCCGGTTTGCCTTTCAGGTCGGAGATGCCGCTGGTTTGCGAGGGAATCGTCAATTGATTAATCCCCAGCGCCAGATTCAGCAGCGAGCCGGTGGTCAACGGATAATCGAAACTGCCGCCGGTGAAAACAGTCCGGATCACCAGTCCCTCAAACACCCGATCGCAACTGATCAACTCGACGCCCATCTGCTGTCCCTGGTCCTGACGAGTATCGGCGCTGCCAAGCGGGTTCTGGGCGACCAGGAAACACCCGATCAGAACCGCTATCATCAATATCCCGCGGCGTTTCATCAATTAGCCTCCGGCAGGGTGATGTCGATGTAATTGGAAATATTACCGCTTTGACTAGTCGCTATAATGCGAATAGATACGCCTGTATAAGCGGTTGAGTATGTTAATGTTGTAGTAGCTACACCATTAACATCAGTATCTCCGGTCGGTAGTATTGAACCAAGATAAGTCGGTGACATAGTGAAATTGATTGTTGCTCCTTCAACCGGATGTGCATTTTCATCACTCAGGATCGCCGTGATTGTGAGCTTCTCAGTACCGTTACCAGTAGTACCACCGGGATTGACCCAGGCCAGTATCAGACTGCTGTCGGGAATGGCGGCGATGGTAATTGAAACCGAATCGATTTTAACGGTGCCGTACCGGCCGTACACTTTCGCGGTTCCGTCAGTCGTACCGGCAGTCAGAGTCGCCACTGCCGCACCACTGGCGTTGGTGACGGACGAGGCCGGGATGGTGCCGAGATCGGTGGACCAGTAAATCGTTCGATTGCTCAACGGATTACCGGTGTAGGCATCTTTCAGGACGGCGGTCAGGTCAACCGAGCTGGCACCATCGGCCACCAGATTGTAATCGGCGGCGCTGATCGAAAAATCCAGGGCCGAAAATTCGACCGTGACCGTATTGGTTATTCCGGCGGTGGCGGTCACAATGGCGCTGCCGCTGGCGCTGCCGCTGGTCAAGCTGACGGTGGCACTGCCGCTGTTATTGGTCGTATCGGCTGCTGCGATGGCGCCCCGGGTGGTTTTCAGTTTGATCCCCCGATTCACCACCGGGTTACCGTTGGTGGTTTCGTGCAGGTCGATTGTAATCGCGGCGGTGGAAACGCCGTCGGCCGGAATCCGTGTCGGACTGGCGGTGAGCGCCATTGTCACACCCCGCAGATCGATATCCAGACTGTCGCGGACAATGCTGTAATCGGCCAGCACCGCTTTGGCTTCGGCAACCTGATCGATCGTGCCGGCAACACCGGTGACAGTGGTGACAGCCAGTCCGGCGCCGTCGGTGACGACGCTGGCATTGGCAACCGTGCCATTACTGATGGTGAAGTTAACCGTTTTGCTGCTGACCGGATTATTGAGGGCGTCGGTG
>JBDRBK010000130.1:0-29359 GCA_043822705.1 Fidelibacterota bacterium | reverse complement strand
CTGCGGATGGCACCGGTGGCCCGCAGCAGGCTGCGGTGCGGGGCATGTTCGAATCCCTGTTTGATTTTATCCGATCGCATTTGAGCTGTCCTTAAGCTGTTGCAGCCATGGACGGGCTCGGACAGACCGGTATTTCGGATCAGGCAGGCAAAGGGAGGTTATTCGGGGGAAGGTGCTTCCGCCGTCTCTACAATGCCTGCCGAATGTAAAATTTCGGTCAGGCTATCGAGACGACGATCTCAATAGTAATCAGAGCCAGAAGACCCAGCAGAATCGCCGTCTTCCGTAAGGAACCGGTCAGAATGCACATCTCCGGTCCGGCTGGCTGGCCGGCAGCGAATGGTCTGTGCTGATATTCTGATTTCAATTCAGTTCCTTAGTGCTTTCCATGACTGGAAAATATAGCGCGGATGTTAGGGCCGCACTACTACTCGTAACAAGCATTTTTTTAACAAATTTGATGCCAGCGCATTATTTTATACTGATTGTCGTCGGTTGCCGGCACTACAGCGGTATTTTCGTACAAATATTTCCGGCTGCACTTAAGAAAATTTTTTCCTGGCTGCCGGGTATTTTCGTCCGTATCGCAGATTCTGGCAGCGTGGCCGGTCCAGGCAGTTTTGAATAAACTTTGCAGATCTGGGATCGACTAACTCCTAATAGAGCATCCGAAAAATCAGGTTGCGCAAAAAACCCAGGGCGAAGAATGCCAGTATCGGTGATATGTCGATACCCAGACTGGTGGGCGGCAGGATTGCCTGGAACGGGCGCAGCAGGGGATCGGTGATTTTATAAATCCAGCGGATTATTTCATTATACGGGTTGTGGTCGATCCAGGACAGAATCACCCGGGCCAGCAGACACAGGTAGAGAACTTGAAATATTAGATTGATTATTCCATACATATTGAAATTTACACCATTCCACCAATGTGCCGCCAATCACACTGTTAATTAGCCAGGCAACCTTTTATTCAAACAGTTGGTCAATAGGGTATATGAATATTTCACAGCTTAAAGGAGACAGAGAAATGAAAAAGATAACGGCCTGGGAGATCAAGTGGCTGGCCAGCTGGCTGATACCGATCGGCCTGTTGATCGCCGCTTTCTTTCCCTTCATGATTGGTTAATCGGGTAAAGGCAGGCCAACTGCCTTTACCCTGTTTATTTATTAATCCTGGTTTATTCGACAACTTTTTCCCTGCCGGATCGTCCAAGTTGCAGATAGTGACCGACGATGAAGATTCTAAAACCAACGGCAATAATCCTCCTGAGTGTCACAATTGTCATATGTACAGCATTTTTATTTTTCCTTAATTCGTTGAAGCTGGATGAAGCGGTTTATCTCAATGACCAGGCCCGGTTCAATCTGTTGATCGCCAGCGATGCCACCACTTTCAAGGATCGATTACGCCGGCTGGTGATCAATAATTATAAAGAATACGCCAATATCAAAGTAATCAATATCGCCAATTTGAGGTCTACCGACACCAGTAAATTCGATGCCATCCTGATCCTTGAAACCTGTATCGCCTGCAATGATATCGAACCGGGAATTACAAAATATCTGGAGCACACAACTGACGCCGAACGGTTGGTATTCATCATGACCTTCGGTGATTCCCGCGATAAATTCAGCCGAACCAGGATCGATGCCATTTCGTCGGCCTCGCGGACCCGCAGCATCGAGCCACTGTATCTCAAAATCACGGCTGCCATCGATGAAATGATTATCCGGCAACATGCAGCCGGACCTCGGCACAATACCGGATAATCTGGTCGGCGACCAGGTCCTGAAATTAGCAGTGCTGCAACCAGCTATCCGCTGAGGTTGAGTCCTACCGCCTGACTAAGATTCGCTCTCCCAGATATCGATCAGTCGACCATACCGGTTTTTAAGATAAATAACTTCCTCGATATTATTGATCTTGAATCCCAGCACGTCATGCGTGAATTGCAGGGTATCACTCTGCTTCATCACGGTTCCCTCGGGAATTTTGAATCCCTGCGGAGCCCTTGAATCGCCCAGGGTCCAGCCGGAAATATTTATAGAAAAACCAATATTATTCATGATCGTAACCGACTCGGCATCGGTCGGCTCGACGACGACCGACAGTATATAAATTCGTCCGAATTCGTCGCTGTTCGTCGGATTCTCCGAACAGGCTGTCAGTACTAAAAATATGACGGCCAAAAAATGATGTTGTTTCATCGGACCTCCTTAAGTAAATCACATTGATGGTCATATAGTATAGTTAATACAGATAATAAGCAAGAATAAACCGGTCATTTTCAGCGCTGATTGGAATCAGTCCGGCTGCACCTGATCGCTGTGGAATGACCATGCCGCCGCCAGGCATGATCCGCTGGCAAAAACTCACACTGATTGCAATAAAGCGTCGATCTTTTTCAGCAGCTTTTTTTGATTGATCGGTTTGGGCAGGTAATCGTTGCAGCCGGCCGCCACGCAATTATCACGATCGGAGCTGAAAGCGTGGGCGGTCGTGGCAATTACCGGCAGATTCTGATATTTACCCGATTGCCGCAGGACATGGAGCAGATCCAAGCCATTATCATTACCATCCAGGGATAAGTCCAGCAGAATCAGATCTACCTTTTTGGACTGGATAATTTCAAGCGCTGGTTGCACGGCTACGGAGAAAACCAGTTGATAGCCGGATTGCAGAAAATAGGTCAGCAGGTTCCGGGAATTAATATCATCCTCCACCACCAATACCACCGGTTTTGAATCAGTCTTTTTTGCCGTCGTTGGCGTCGGTCGTTTGGTCACCGTCCCGACTGTCGGCACTACCGCCTGACCGGTTTGTTTAAATACCAGCCTGAAACTGGTGCCAACACTTTTTTCGCTATCCACCGTCAGTTCCACATCATTCAAGTCAAGATAGCGCTTGGTCAGGGCCAGGCCCAAGCCGATGCCCTGGTATTTTTTGGTGTAACCGCTGCTTTCCTGGGAAAAGGCCTGGAACATTTGATCGAGATATTCCGGTGACATCCCGATTCCGGTGTCGCTGATTTCCACGACCAGATTATTGCTCAATTCTTTCAAAGTGACCTTGACGCTACCGACTTCGGTATACTTGATGGCGTTATCGATCAGGTTGCTGATCGCTTCGTTGATACAGTGCCGGTCGGCCTTGATATGAGAATTTAGCGATTGAGAACTGAACTGCAGTTTTAATTGTTTAGTCTGGGCCTGGGGCTGCAACTCATCTACAATCGTCTTGATCAAACCGGCCAGTTCAAAATCTTCCGGTTGTACCTCAAACGCCTCCGCCTCGATCGCCGATAGGTCCAGAATTTCGTGAACCGTTCGCAGCAGCCGGTCGCTGCTGTGGCGGATAATACCCGCAAATTCCGCTACTTCCGGATTGGCGGATGTATCCAGTAATTCGCCTAATAATTCGCTGAATCCCAGAATCGAATTCAGCGGCGTTCTGATTTCATGGGACATATTGGCCAGAAACAACGATTTTACCCTTTCGCCCATCTGGGCTTTTTCCAGGGCAAACTCAAGTTCCTGCTGATATTGAATGCGGTTGGATATGTCATGAATAATACCCTGAAACTGGATTTCTCCGTTACTTAATTTCCGGAGTACCGCTGTCAACAGGCAGTAAATGATCTTACCTGTTTTGTGTTTCAACCGCACTTCAACTTCGTTCACAAAACCGGTTTCATTTAGTCGTGTAAGGACTTCCCGGCGTTCACTTTTATCGACGTATAAATCCTGGATATTCACCTTATCAACATCGTCACGGGAATAGCCGAACAGATCCAGACCGGCCTGGTTGATATCCACCAGCCACCCCTCCGGTGTCGAGATGAAGATCGTATCGCGCGACTCCTCGAAGAGGGCGCGGAATTTTTCCTCGCTTTCCTGCAAAGCTTCTGTGGCTTTGATCCGTTCGCTGATGTCGCGGATTATCGATGTAAAATAGATATCCCCGACCAGTTCCCAGGACGACAACGACAATTCGATCGGAATCTCGGAGCCGTATTTATGCAGACCGGCCAGTTCGACTGTTCGACCCGACAATTGCGGGCGGCCGGTCTTCAGATAACGGTCAACGGCTTTCTGATGTCGCTGACGGTAACGTTCCGGTATTATTAGGTCCAGCCTCTGCCCCAAAGTCTCGGATTCGCTGTATCCGAATAATTTATTGGCCGCCATGTTCCAGGAAACAATGATGCCGTCGTAACTGGCCGAGATAATGGCATCACTGGCCGACTGGGCCACGGAACGGTACTTCATTTCTGATTCCCGCATTTCCCGCTCGGAAGCGACCCGGTCGGTTATATCCCGGACGACCCAAAATACCATTTCTTCCCGCCCCAGACAAAATTGCCGGGCATTGATCTCCACCGCGAACCGGTAACCGTCACGGGATACGTGAATTGTCTCGAAAAGCGACGTCTTGTTATTCTTCAACCGCCGGATGCTGGCAGTCAGTTTTTCATGCTCATCGGGGGCCGTAATATCGAACGGTGTCAGCGCCAGGAATTCTTCCCGGGAATAGCCGTATTCATCACTGGGAATCCGGTTCAGTTCACGAAATTTCCCGGGTACGCCGTTCTCTTCCAGGCTGAATACGAATATCGAATCGTTGCCGATACTGAATAGCAGCTCGAACCGTTCTTTGGCGCCGGCCAGTTCCGCTGACAGGCGGTGGCGCTCGATGGAATATCGTATCGTTCGCTCCAGCATATCCGGGTTGAGATCGGCTTTAATCAGATAATCCTGGGCGCCGAGTTGCACGGTGGAATAGGCTACCGCCCGGTCATCCAGAGACGATAGAACGATCACCGGGCATTGATGCATTTTCTTGATGCAATCCTTGAGTGTCACCGTACCGGATTCGCCCGCTAATATTGAATCCAGCAACACCAGATCAAACTTACCTGCCGCGAATTTTTCCAGTCCGGAGGCAAGTGTTTTTTCCCAAACAACCCTACACTTTAAAGTAGTAATTGCCTGCAGAAATTCGCGGACCTGCTGCACATCAGAGGCATTACCGTCAATAATTAATATTTGTAATTGATTATTCATTACTTATCAGACTAATCCAGCCAAATTTATATCAATGCCGATAAGAATACCATTGAATTCGGCAAGTCAACAATAAAAACGCGGTTGCCGGGCGCGATCGATTAACTGATCCAGTGCTCGACACATTCCAACAGTTTATTCCGTGCTAATGGTTTGGTCAGATAATCAACGCAGCCGGCGGACAAACAACGTTCTTTGTCGGCGATAAAAACGTGGGCCGAAGTAACAACGATCGGTATTTGCCGCCACTTTTCCTGGTTCTTTAAAAACCGCACCAGATCGAGGCCGTCTTCCTCGCCATCCAGTGACAGATCCAGCAGGATCAGCTCACAGGCACCGATTGCGCTCAGCACCTGCCGGGCACCGGTTACGGATTCGGCGAAATATAACCGATATTTATTGCCCAGCAATACTTCAATGTACTGCTGTGACCCACGATCATCCTCGACCACCAGAATGGCAGCGGCTGCTTTGCTGACAGCCGGATCAATTTGCCGCCGGTCAGGATCAAGTCCAACAGTAGTTGGTACCAATGGTTTTCGCATTATTTTGTGGTGTTTCAGTCTACCAGAGGCGACGGTTTGGTGAATCGATCAGGGTTCATTGTATTCTGCGGCCAATCGAGAGAAGCGGTTTGACGGTTGCGAATATTATTCTTTTTGATAGGTGGAATTGCCCGCCGGTACTACCCGGTTTCGACTGCAATTAAAACGTCATTCCAGCTCGGCGATGATCGCCGGAATGCGACTGAAATCCTTGTCTTTCTCGAGAAAATACTTAGCCCCCATCTCCACCGCCCGCTGACGGTACTGGTGGTAGGAATAATTGGTAAGAATAATGAAAATTGGAATTTTCCCATTCTGTTTGATTTTATCCATTACTTCGAAACCGGTGCCGTCCGGCATCCGGATATCCAGGAATACAACATCGGGCCTGGTATTTTTTATCCCGGCGATTGCCTCTTTCACATCGAAGGCACGCCCGACGATTTCGATCGAACTCGTGCGCGACAGGATCGTTATCAGGCGTTCCTGCAACAGCTGTGAGTCGTCAGCAATAAAAATTTTCACATTCAATCCTGTGGCTTTGTCGGTGGCATAATTGTTTATCTTCACGATCAAATCTATAACTGCCGGCGGTATTTGTATGTAAGACCGTATTGTATAATCCGGTAGGAAAAATCCTACATTCAACAGCACCTGTTTTTGCCGGCGCTTCAGGCATCGCTCACCGGAATCGCCGGTGACTATGAGCGATCAATCTAACAGGCCGTTCTCAATCGCATAGCGGGTCAGCTCGGCATTCTGCTTCAACTGCATTTTTTCCAGGACCCGGTGGCGATAGGTGCTGACCGTTTTCACGCTCAAGAGGAGCTCCCGGGCGATCTGACCGACCGGTTTGCCGGCGGCGATCTGGATAAACACCTGGTATTCCCGGTCGGTCAGTTTCTTGTAGCGCCGGACGACGCCGCCACCGATGCTGTCCAGCAGCAGCGCCGAAAAATGATCAGATATATATTTACGGCCGGCGACAATATTGGTGAGCGCC
Organism: Fidelibacterota bacterium; assembly: GCA_043822705.1. GTDB lineage: Bacteria > Fidelibacterota > Marinisomatia > Marinisomatales > TCS56 > JBDRBK01. The sequence continues at coordinate 22,744 of JBDRBK010000130.1, read as the reverse complement.
TTGGACAACTCGGCCACGACATTATTCTTGGTGATGTAGCCGTGGGCGCCGTTGCGGAAGGCGCGCTGGGCATACTGTTCCTCGGCATGCATGCTCAGGATCAGCACACGGATATCGGGATGAATACTCTTGACCTGTTTGAGGATTTCGATGCCGTCGCGGCCCGGCAGCGAAATATCCAGGATCAGGACCTCCACCGGGTTACGGCTGATAAACTGCAGGGCGGCATCGCCGTCACCGACCTCACCCACCACGGTGAAACCGGAAATCCGGGTAATGATATCTTTCAATCCCTGGCGGACGATCGGGTGATCGTCGCAAATCAGGATGTTCATGACTTTCCTCCCGGAATCCGCTCCGGATCGGTCGTGCTTTCCAGCGGCAACTGCATCAGGATTTCGGTACCCTTGTCAGGGCGACCGCTGATGGCTATCCGGCCGCCGTAAAATTGCACCCGTTCCTGCATGCCGATCAGACCCAGCGATTTTTTATTCGCCATGGCCGTCGCCGAAATGCCGATCCCGTTGTCATGGACCTTTAATTTTATTTCGTTCCTGGTATTCCATAACCGGATCGTGATCGTATCCGCCCGGGAATGGCGCACGGCGTTGGTCATGGCCTCCACCAGAACCCGGAAAATCACCGTCCCCGTCGTTGCTGGGACCTCCGAAACTTTGAATAAATTAGTGAACCGGCAACGAATCCCGGTGCGCTCCGCAAAATCATCAATGTACCATTCCAGCGCCGGCACCAGACCCAGGTCATCCAGGATGCTGGGGCGCAGGTCGGCCGAAATTCGACGGGTCTGGGTCAGGGTGTGGTTGATCAGATCGCTGACACCATCGATTTTTCTCAGGACTTTATCCGTATCCTGAATGTCTTCCCGCATCAGGTCCAGATCAATCTTCATCGCCGTCAGGGCCTGCCCCAGTTCGTCGTGAATCTCGCGGGATATGCGCATCCGTTCCTGCTCGATCGAATCACGCAGATAATGCGTCAAACGTTTGAGCCGCTGGCTGTATTCCAGCACTTCCAGCTCGGCGCGCTTGCGCTCGGTAACATCGATGCCGGAGCTGAGCAAACCGACGATTGCACCATCAGCGTCCCGCAATTCCGAATTATGCCAGTAGATGATCTTTTCCTTGCCGGTGGCGGTCAGCACCTCATTTTCAAAAAATTCAACCGCTTTTACTTCACCGGTTATTATCTGCTTAAATACCGCTTTGACCATTCGGCGCAGGCGCTGCGGTAAAAAATTGGCAAACCAGTCACGGCCGATAATGTTAGCTTCACCGATTTCGAGTACTTCCCGGGCGACGCGGTTGGCCAATGTGATCCGGCCCCGCTGGTCGAGACCAATGAACAGGGCTCCAGCCACGTCGAGGTACATCTGCGCCCGGTCGCGCTCCTGCCGGATCAGTATTTCTGTTGTCTTGCGTTCCGTGATATCTTTGATAATATGCACAGCGCCACTAAGCTTGTGGTCCGAATCAAGAATCGGGTCCACGGTAATATCGATCCAGCGCTCCCCCAGTGGCAGCTCCCGGGATTCCCGCCGCAGTGATTTTTTCATTTTCAGGATCGGGCATTCGGGAATCGGCGCACTGGTGCCATGGACTAGTTCCCAGCAGTATCGGCCGTCGATGGCAGCAGTTCCGGTCTGCAGCCAATCCGCTGTTGTCTGATTATGCCGAACGATTTTTCCATCCATGTCAACCAGCCAGATCGCGTCGCTCATGGCGTTAAAGGTGGCCTGCCATTCCTGCGCTGATTGGATCACCCCTTCTTCCGCCTGTTTGCGCCGGATCAGACCGGTCAACTGATTGGCGATCCGTTCCAGACGGACGCGATCGCTTTCGTCCGCCAGTCCTTCCGATACCATCAGCAGGCCAATCGTCTTCTGCCCGGAACGGAGCAGAATCGTGACTACCAGCTTGATGCCCAACAATTTATAAACACTACCGACCAGCCGGGACAGACCGGCCGTCCGGGCATGTTCGGTGATCATTTGCCTGATATCGGCGGGATCCTCGAATACCGCCAGTTTTTCACCGGCCAGGATGCGGGTGAAGATACTGTCGGCGGACAGCGGTATCCTGACCTTGGGAATCGTGGTTCCCAGCAGCCCGGCAATTTTTTCCAGCAACGTCCCGGTTAAACCGCTGTTATACAGCTCCAGGCTGTCGCCACCGGCATTTACCAGATAAACCACGGCACCGTAATTCGGAAAAAGCCGGTTGGATCCGCTGCTGAACAGGTCGATCAGCTCGCTAATTGTGGCGCCGCCATTGGCAGCCTCATTCAATTCGTTGATCAGTGCCAGTTCCCGTGATCGTTCGGCGATTGTTTGCTCGACCAGTTTGCGTTCGCTGATATCACGGGCGCTCATGGTCAAGCCGACTACATCGTCGCCGAGTATTTGCGGCAGGGCATGGGTCTCATAATAAATCTTCCCGCCGTCGGGAGCGATATACTCGGTTTCGTAGCGCACATCTTTACGTTTTTCGATCACGCTTTTAAGCAGCGCCTTGATCTTGGCCTGGTGTGATTTGTCTACAAACTGATACAGTTTTTTCCCGATCAGATCGGCGACGGTCAGGCCCGGTGCGGCATAATTGGCGAATACGATTTCCAGGTCCCGGTTTAGGGTTAAAATATGATCGGGCGAGCTTTCCGCCAATGAACGCCAGCGCTCTTCGCTTTCCTGCAGGGTCGCCAGCGCGATCTTCCGTTCGGTAATATCACGGGTGACGCTCAGAATTGCCGGGTCGCCGCCGAATTCGATCATAACGGCGGTTATTTCCACCGCAATTTCATCGCCGTTCCGGCGCACATGATTGGTTTCGAACGACAAGGGCATTTTTTCGCCGACGATTTCAGCCACTCGCCGTTCGCCGGTGGCGACGTTGGTCGATACCTGCCGCAGGGACATACCGATGAATTCATCGCGCGTATAGCCATAAAGTTCACAGGCAGCGGAATTGACATTCAGCACAATTTCATTGTCTGGCCGGAAAATGATGATCGCATCGTGGGCGGCCTCGAACAACTGGCGATAGTCATTTTCCGATTGCAGCACCGCTTTTTCGGCAAACGCTTTTTCCAGCGCGCGCCGGATCGCCAGCAGCAGTTGCTCGATATCGTAGGGTTTCTGCAGGTAGCTGAATGCGCCGTGATTCAAGGCCTGGATGGCGGTTTCCTGCGAGGCAAAACCCGTCAGCAGAATACATTCCACACCCGGGGCGAATGCCTTGATCTCGGTCAGCAGATCGATGCCCGAACCGTCTTCCAGTTTGAGATCGATCAGGGCCAGATCGGGAATTTCCCGGGTCAGATAATCCAGCGCTTCCCGGCTGCCGCTGACCGTCTCACAGTCGTACCCTTTGATCGTCAGAATATCGGCCAGTGTTTTTCTGATTCGGGGATCGTCGTCAACAATTAAAATTCTGTGGTTGGCCATAGCGCTCCCGGTTGGAAATTCAGCCCAGCATTTTTTTCAATCCCTGGCGCGTGATCTGCTCCAGGGTATTTAGCAATTCCTCGATCGCAAACGGCTTATAGAGGCAGGTAAAAGCCCGCAGATCCAGCGCACTATCGATGACAGCGGCCATTTCCTTGCGGTGCCCGGTCACCAGGATCACCGGCAGGTTCGGATATTTTTTGCGAATCTGCAGCAGCACATCGTAGCCGCTGATCGCGTTCAGCTTCATATCCAGCAGAACTACCTGTATTGCGGTGTCGATGTACTCCAGGGCATCATGCGGATCCGGCACCACGACTACCTTGAAATTGCGGACATTCAGGATATCTGCCAGTGTTTTGCTGAAATTGATATCGTCATCGACGATGACGATACTGGTTTCTTTGGTCAGACTCGCGAATAGATTCAATATCAGGTTGATGTCCAGCGGTTTGGAGAGAGCGGCGACGGCGCCGTCGGTCAGGCCTTCCTCAATCAGCGTCGCATCGCTGAAAGCGGACATCAGCACCACCGGCAATGCCGGTGTAATGCCGTGCACCTTTTTGGCCAGTTCCACACCGTTCATATCCGGCATGCGAATATCAGTCAGGACGCAATCAAATTTGCCGCTCCGAATCGTTTCCAGGGCGATCGCGCCGGAAGCGGCGCCGACTGCCGTCAGGCCTTTAACCCGGAAGATATCGACCAGCGTTTTAACCATTCTTTTATCGTCGTCGACGATCAACACCTTAAGTTGTTTATCCATTTATAGTCTCCAGTGTTGGTAAAATTAAAGTAAACACCGAGCCGCGCCCCGGCTCGGAAGTAATCCGGAATTGACCGCCGTTGCTCTCCAGCAGGTTTTTCGAGACCGTCAGCCCCAGCCCGATGCCACGGGCTTTGGTGGTGTGCAGTGGTTCGAAGATTTTTTCCAGCTGGTCGGCGGGGATTCCCACGCCGCTGTCCGCCACGACGATCTCCACCATTCCGTTTTCAGCCCTGGTGCTGATACTGACCGTCCCCTCTCCCGCGATCGCCTGGTAGGCGTTGATAACCACATTTTCCAGGACCTGGCCGATCTGATGTAGATCGACGAAGGCCGCCGGCAGGCCGGAATCCGGGATAAAATCCAGCATTATTTTTTTGGGCGGCGGATTCCGGTGCAGTGCCGTCTGCACCAGTTGGTCGACGGTGACTTCCTCGCGCTGCACCGGTTTGGCGCGGGAAAAATCCAGCAGGTCGGCAATGATCCGTTCCGAATTGGCCACTTCCGAACGGATGATTTCCAGGTATTCACTGACATTTGTGTCGCCGCCCGGCAGCACTGTTTTCAGGAAATAGACAGCGTTGGAGATGACCCCCAGCGGGTTGCGCAGTTCATGACCGACACTGCCGGCCAACTGTCCCAGGGTCGCCAGCTTTTCCTGGCGCACCAGTTCCTGCTGGGCTTGCCGCAATGTGCGACTGGTTTCATTTAGGTCTTCGACCATATACAACATGGCGCGCTGACTGCGGTCCAGTTTCGCGATCTTATCATTCAGTTCCGCCGTCCGCTCGACCACCTTGAGCTCAAGTCCGTCACGCAATTCACGTAACTGTAAATTGGCATCGGTCAGGGACTTAGTGCGTTCCTGTACCTGCTGTTCCAGGACCTGATGATAATCGGCCAGTCGCCGGGCCATTTTATTAAAATTCCGCGCCAGCCGGGCCAGCTCGTCGTTGCCCCGGACGTCGGCTTTTTCACTGAAATCGCCCTGCCCCATTTTCATCGCCACCCGGTCGATTACCGCCAGCCGGTGGGTGATGGAAAAAGCCAGGTAGAGGGCCAGTCCGGTGCCAAAGATTCCGTAAATGATCAAACCCATAACGATCGCTATCCGCGATTTTCGGGCAGTATCCGCCGTAGTTTCGCTGAAACCTTTGGCTTTTTGCCCGGCGTAGTCCTGCAGGCGACCGGTCTGGGCGATTAAATATGTCACCATTTCATTGCCCTCAGTCTGGGTGACCCGTTGGGCATCGCGGATTTTTCCCTCTTCCAGAAGCCGGATGACCCACTCGCGGATCGGTTGCCACTGCTGGAAATCCGCGCGCACTTCACGGGCCAATTCCTGCCCGGCCTGCCCCAGTATCCGCTGATCGATGATATCGAAATATTCCAGCACAGCTTGCTCATCGGCCGCGACTTGAGAGAGATAATATTGCCGCTCTTCGGGTTTATCCGACAAAGTGACATCCTTCATCCAGCGATGCATCGAGACAACCAAAGCCTGAATTTCCGTGGCGGCGGAAGTTACCTGCAACGGATGTTGATACAACATCTGGTTATATTCAAATAAGCGATTAATGCTGCTCAGCGCCAGGATTATCGTGATAACGAATAATAACAGGATGGCAAGAAAGCCGGACAACAGTTTCGTTCTGATTCCAATATTCATATTAATTATTCCCGGTTCCGTCCTCAAATCGGCGAATCCGTTCGCGCAACTGCTCCATCTTCAATTCGCGATCGACAGTGGCTTCCCGAAAACGTTCCAGCTCATCGATTTTGGCCTGTAGTTCAATGGTCCGTTGAAAAATTTTCCGCTCCAGTTCCTGGTTTAAATGTTGCAATTCGACCTCGATTAGCCTGCGGTTGGTAATATTATTGAATACAATCAGAAATTTCTGGCCAATCCGGGTGCTGGTGACCTCAATATCAAGCAGGTCGCCGTTTTTAGCGGTGATGGTCCGGCTGATCGGTCCGATATCCCGGGCGGAACCGGCTGTTTCGCTGATGGCCTTGTTCCAGGTGGCGATCACCCGTTCCCGGACCTGCTGATCCGGGTAAGCCAACTCCCACCATTTACCGGTGGTGGGGATATCCCGTCTGGTGTACCCAAATACGGTGGTGAAGGTACTGTTCAGGAATTCCACCCGGTTCTGCTCATCGGAAATGGCGATGGCGACCGGTAGTTTGTCCAGATACACTTTAAATTGTTTTTCACTGGCCTGGTGTTCGGCGTCCAGCAGTGCGACCCGTTTCTGTGATGCCATAATCAGTCCGAACAACAGCAGCAGTGAGACCGGCAGCAATAGTACGGTAAAGATGATAAAACCAATTTTAAGATAATTGATATCGGCTCTGATCTGTGATTGCAGGGCGGTGCGGGAACGGTGGACGCCTAACACCCAGTTTCGGCCGGGAATGCCAACGAAAGCGGCAATCTGGTTTTCGCCGGAACTGGAGATATATTCACCCACATAGTCGCGCGGCACCCGGGCCAGGTCTGACAGGCAGGATATTCCGGTACCAGTCACGCCCAGTAATTTATTATCACCGGCAAAATTACCGACCGTTGTGGGCGCGGCCGAATGCAGCAGCAATACGGAACCACTGTCGACAATACAGATGTATTCGTCCGCTGGTTTCGAACCTGACCCATGCCAAAGTTGCCAGAGCAGCGACAGCACTTCTGCTTCAGACCGGTCGGCTGCGAGCTGGCCGGCGGCCCGGGACAGCAAGCGTGCCTGATTCAGGTAAAACTGCTGATGGGACTGCTCCGAAGCCCGGAAGGTGGTTCGATAGGCCACCAGTCCGATTAAGAAGGCGCTGCATACCGAAAGCAAACCCAGCAGGATCGCCAATGTGGCGACCCGGGAGCGGCCGATAATTGTATACCAGTTATTAATAATGATTTTCAGGTTCATTGTTTAATTTGCTTCAGCTTGACAATTTCGTCGCGTAATTCCTTCATCCGCAGTTCGCGGTCGATGGTAGCGGTTTGGAAACGTTCCAGTTCGGCGATCTTTTGCTGGAGTTCGCTGGTTCGCTCATTGACCTTCTGCTCCAGTTCACGGGCATGATGCAGCAGTTGCGCTTCAGCTTGTTTAATAATGGTCTGATCGTCGAAAATGGCAACAATGTCACCACTGGGTAACTTATAAACATAATTTTCAGTCCAGAATGACAATTGATCATCCTTGTATTCGGATACCGGGTGGGCAACTGGTTTACCGGTTTTCCAGACTTTTTTGAATACCTCGAATAAACCCATTTCCTTGACACCGGGGAATACATCCTGCACCTTTTTGCCAATTACGTCATCCCGGCTGACGTTGGTCAATTTTTCTCCGGTTTGATTCAAATCTTCGAAGATAAATTCCTTCCCGTTATTCACGGCTCGATATACGGCGACACCGGCTTTCATACTCTGGAACAGGCTGCGGAAACGATTTTCACTCTCCCGGATTTTTTCCAAGGCCAGTTTCTGGTCGGTGATGTCAACCCATTGACAGACAACATTTGCTAATTTGCCCTTCGCATCGGTAATGGGAAACATTGATGCATCAACCCATAGTTTTTTAGCCTCTGACAGGTCGACATCGCCCGAATCTGTGCCCACCCAATAAAGAGTTATACGAGTTGGTTTCAACATATCAAACACCTCACGGACATTACTCATCAAGCCTTGCTTGATAAGGTTTTCATCCTCCAATACATTATATTTCCCAATCAAATCTGCATCGGTTACCTGCAATAATTTACAAAGTGTACTGTTCGACCTGATCATCACTCCTTTGGAATCTGAAACCCACATTGCAAAGGGACTGCTATCAATGACGGTGTCCAGGAAACTTATGTTCTTCTCGATTTCCTGTTGGGCATCCACCAGTTTGTCATTGACTAACTTTTGCTCTGTAATATCATGAATTACACCGAAAATTTGCCGGGGAGTACCATCATCTTGACGCAAAAAAATTATTTCTGTGCTGTCCAGCCAGCACCAACTACCATCCTTATGCTTCATCCGGAATTGATGAATGATTAATTCATTATCTCTGGCAACGGCATATTTGGGATAGGTCAATTCCAGATAGGTCTGGAAATCATCAGGGTGCATCAGAGTCGCAATCAAATTGCTGCCCATTTCCTGCACTTGTTTAACAGAATACCCCAGCACTTTCTGGATCCCTTCGTTGGAATAGACATTTTCCTTCTTTATCACATCATAGATATACATTATATCCGGGCTCAGATCCATAATCGATTCGATGAATTGGTTTTTTTCCGCTAGAGTCTGTACCGAATCATTGAGCAGGGCCTCATTGCGCCGCTGTTCAGTAACATCCACTACCATCAACAGCGCCCCTTCAAACTGGTCATCTCGCAGCAGGGGCACGCCATACAGAGCGAGTTCGGATTCTTTCCCGTACAGGGATTTGAAACTGAATTCCTTGCGAACCTGTTGACCATTCCGGAGCGCCTCGATATCATCCAGCAAATCCGCTTTGATTGCGCTACTCACTGTTCGAAAATCCTGCCCCAGAGCCATTGAATCTTCCCCTTTGGGAACACCTAACAATGTTTTAATGGCTGCATTCTCATAAATAATATGTAAATCCCGGTCCAGCTGCATAATTCCCAGCGGCGAACTTTCCACCAGGGTCCGGAATCGGTATTCACTTTCGTGCAGTGCCTGCTCGGCCCGAACGCGGTCGGAGATATCACGGATCAGGCCGATAAAACCGGTGATTTCACCGTTATCGTCCTTTAAAAAATATACTCCGGTCTCACCGGGAAAGATTTCACCATTCTTTTTCCGGTAATCGATAGTGTACAGGAAAGGCGCTTCGTCACCCTGGTGCTCCTTAATGGCCTGTCCCATTGCCATGAATTGTTCCTGGCTGGCGTAAAGAAATACGGTCTGCTTGCCCTTGATTTCGGCCAGTGTATAGCCGAACAATGCAGTCAGGGCCGGGTTGCATTCGATGATTTCCCGCGCGGTATTCGCCACCAGGATGGCATCCCGGATACCGTTGAACAGTCCACGGTATTTTTTCTCACTGATCTTTAAGGTGTCTGAAGACAGCTTACTTTCGGTGATATCCTGAAATGTGCCATATACTTTTACACATTTTCCATCTTCCCGGACCGCCTTGCCGATCGCCCGGCACCATTTCAAGTTGTTTTTGGCCGTCTTGAGTATTGCTTCAAACTCGAGTGGTACATCTTCTTCAATTAACCGGCGCATCGCTTCGGCGATCAACGGTCGATATTCCGGCAGGTACCAGGAAATATGCTCATCCGGCCCTGGAATCGGATCACCGTAATCTAACTCGGCAATATCATATGTTCCCCTGGTCCAATTGGCTTCACGGGTGATCATATCCATTTCCCAGCCGCCGATATAGGTTATTTTCTCGACTTCATTTAATAATCTCTGATGATCAAGCAGTTTTTGTTCGATTCTTTTTCGTTCGCTGATATCAATATGAACCGCTAATAATATTTTACCATATTCGGGGTGATCGAAAGTGGAAACCCGGGCGAAACACCAAAAAACAGTACCATCTTTATTAATATTTTGAACTTCACCTTCCCAGATGCCTTCCCTGGCCAGGATGTCAATAATTTCGCGGGCTGTTTCTGCGGGTTCCTTTGCTGCAGGCGCGTTTACGATCGAAACATGCTGTCCGATCATTTCCTTACTCGAATAACCAAACAGTTTTTCGAATTCCAGATTGGCATATACAATAATGCCGTCGGTTGCCCTGACCATATAAACGGCATCAAACATATTGGCAATTAGCGTGCTCTGGAAATGCTCTTTGGCAATTGTTTGTTTTATTTCCGTGATATCGTTAAAAATAGCTGCAAAATACTTGTTTGCAGGGCTATAGGCGGTTACCGAATACAATTTCTGGAGTTGTTCTGAATACTGTTCGAAATGGAGTACTTCCCCGGTCAGGGCGACTCGCCCGTAGCGCCCGATCCAATCCGCCGGATCGTTTTCGATTCCGGGCAGCACTTCGGTGGCTTTGCGGCCGATAATCTCGTCCTTCTTCAGACCGGTCAATTTTTCAAATGTATCATTCACCCGTAGAAAAATATAGTCCACCGGCCGCTGCTCAGTATCCAGCACGATCTGATGGTAGGCAAATCCCATGGAAATATTGTCGAATAACCATTGTTCTTTAATCAGATCTTCTTCAGCGATTCGTTTGACCTGGTCATAGTTTTCAACAATCTGCTCCAGCTCGCTGATGCGTGCTTGCAAGCACTCGATTTCCCGATCTTTTTTCATTCCACAACCTGCCTGATTATTGATATTGTCCGAAGAATTTCACATTGATCGATCCCGAAGTAAACCAAAGGCGTTACCACGGAAAATCGCCTGAAATGGAATACTGATTTACTCCGCATTCGATTTTCCATGCTACCCCTTTTTGGATCGATATACATAAAGTACTATTTTAACCGGTTTAGTTTGTGTAGTGATCACAAATCGTTTCCATAATTAATTCCCATTCACTAACCCCCTTCTACGGAACAAGTTACATAAAAAAGATAATTTACACTACTGTTATTAAAAGTTAGTCTGATTTCTCAACTGCTAAGATGCTGCCGGTGCCGGATAAAAAAATGGTCGGTTAAAAACCGGCCGTACCGACAGGATTGACATAAAAATTGATAGCGGGATTTAGCGCTGAATTAACTGCCATCCCGCAGCCGTATTATAAGAAGACTTTTTGGATCGTTTGCGCTTTTTCGGTCAGCGACAACCAGCCCAGGTTCACAACCACCGGGTCACGGCCACTGATGATTTTCCCCAGGGCCGCAATCAGGCCGCCGTCTTTACGGCTGTTCGACCGGGAGTCGTCGATCTCAATTTTAACGATACTGCTCAATAGAATGTCTTTTTGATTGCCACTTGCATCGCTGACAATCAACCGGTCCCCGGTGACACTGTTGACCGATAAATCGCCGATGCTGAAACCGTTATTGCAATAGACCTTGCACACTGTTCCGGATGGAACCAGAATATCAACAACGACAGCGCGACTGGCCGATTCGTGCTTGTTCTTCCACTGGTTACGCTTGGAGTACTGGCTGGCATATAAATATTTGTCATGGATTTCGGACAGAACTTCCGGCGTCGCCGCGGCCAGATTGACAGCCTCGGCAGTGGCGCGGTATCCGATGCCGCCGGAATTGCCGCTGATGCTGATCGAGGTAAAATTTTGGGCACAGAGTACTGACAGGGCAATTTGGGTGAGAATCAGTTTTGTTTTCATTTTCCGTCGATCTCCATATCTTCTGCTAAATATTATACTTTATTGGAAGAAACGGAAATCAGACGGTGTCCTATAATAGCCCGGACCAGTTCCCTGTCCGGTGTGGGATTTATCCTACATGCAAAAGTGGCGGATGATCAAACGGTCCGCCTGTAAAATCAAATTGAACCGCTAAAATTCAGATTTTCAGATTATTCTCGATTGTATAGTGCATCAACTGGGCATTGGAGGACATACCCATTTTTTTCAACAGCCGCAACCGCAGATTGCTGATCGTCTTGACGCTCAGTGACAGGTCACGGGCAATTTCCGAGATGGTCTTCCCGGCACTGATCTGGCCCAGTACCTGCAATTCGCGATCCGATAATTGCTGGTGGTGGGTTATTACATCCCCGTCCCGGGTCAGGTCGATCAATTTCTCCGCCAGCGTCGCACTGATATATTTCCCGCCACCGTGGATTTTCCTGATCGCGTCGATCAGTTCATCGGGCGTGCTTTCCTTGCGCATGAAGCCGGCCGCGCCGGCCCGCAACGCCCGCAGGGCATATTCCTCCTCCGACATGATGCTGAGCATCAACACCGCCAGGGCGGGCCGCAGGCTTTTTACCTGTTTCAGGATATCGATACCGTTGCGTCCCGGCAATGAAATATCCAGCAACAGGACGTCGATTCCGAACGAATCGTCGGCAATTGACCGCAGCAACTCCTGTCCGTCGCCGGCTTCCCCCACGATTTGCATATCGTCCGTATTCAGGACAATCCGCTTGATTCCTTCCCGGATCAGGGCGTGGTCGTCGACGATATATACGGCGATCATTGGCGGTGTTCTCCGGCCGGTTCCGCCGGCGCCGTCAGCGGCAGCAGCGCCCGCACCCTGGTTCCACCGGCGACCGGACTGTCGATTACAACCTTTCCGCCCCAGGGACGCAGCCGTTCCTGCATGCCGATGATTCCCAGCGAATTGAGCTTTGCGATCCGGCCGGCAGCGATACCTGCCCCGTTATCGGTGATGCTCAACTCCAGGCTCCGTTCCTTCCGCCGGACAGCAACACTTACCCGGCTGGCCTGGGCATGCCGGACGACATTGGTCAGCGCTTCCTGGACGATCCGGAACAGGGCGATGGCCTGATCTTCCGGCGGCTCGAATTCGTCCACGGTCACCTTCAGAGTGCAGTCAATCCGCGTCCGTTTCTGGAAATCCGTCAGATACCACTCGATCGCGGCGATGAATCCCAGATGATCGAGAATCCGCGGCCGCAATTCGGTCGACAGGCGGCGGACGGTCTCGATGGTCTGGTCGGTCAATTCAATTGTGCCATTGATCGTCGGCCACAGCGCGGTCGGCGCCTGATCGCGCAACCAGCACAAATCCAGTTTGATGGCTGTCAGCGACTGGCCCAACTCATCGTGAATTTCCAGGGCGATGCGCCGCCGTTCCTGCTCCTGCGACAGTTGCAGTTGCGAGGAGAGTTTTCGTAATTGTTCAGTGCTGGCCGCCAGCTCGGCCTGAATCCGTAGTTTTTGCCGTACCTTGTCCAGCACCCGCGGCAGGTTGATGGCAAAATCCTTGTTTTTCAGAATAAAATCGTGGATGCCTAAACGCATTGTCTCCAGGGCAATGCCGATTTCTTCGAGACTGGTCATGATGACGAAATCCGCCGTTATCCGGGCTTCCTGCGTCCGGCGGATGACTTCCGCGGCGGTCAGGTCGGGCAATAAATAGTCGATCAGGATTATCGACTCCGGGTGGCGGCGAATCCAGGTCAGGGCTTTGCGGCCGGTAGCGACAAATTCGACGGCATAGTTTTCCGACCGCAACCGGTGACCGATCAGGCGCGCCATCCAAATATCGTCTTCGACGACCAGCAGATGAATTTTATCCATCAAGCCCGGTTTCGCCGTTTCCGATCCGGCAGCAGTTTAATTTTTATGGATATCCGCAACTTTTTCGCCTGGCATTGCCCCGCTACCCGGGTAAGTTACTCTGTAATCCGGCCACTGGCAAGCCCGGCAATTTATTCCTTAATAAAGCAGGGGGATATCAAAAACAAACAAATCAGCCGCTGGATAATTTTGCCGCGGCGGCAAAGCACGGAGGTTCTGATCGACCGAATCAGCTATATTTCAGTGCTACCAGGACACCACCGGTGATGAACGCCAGCACCCACCAGATATAGGCCGCCCGGGAGTACAGGTGCAGTTTCCGGGGCACGATAGTGGTGGCATCATGAACTCGCCGGTAGCTCCATAACAGAACGGCGTCGATCAGCATCGCCGCCAGGGATGAATAACCGATAAAACCATGGACGGTAAACGGTGAGTTGGGCGAGCCGGCAATCATGCAGACGGTGGCGGTGATGTCCAGGATAACGCCGATCGTTATAAACCACAGCACGCGGTCGATGATCAGGTGGCGGCGCTGCTCGGTAAATATCGCCACCGAATAGGCGATCAGCGCCAGTATTACGATGCGCGTTCCAAATGTCAACAGTAGGTTCATAAAATCTCCTTAAACATATATTTCGCATTTATCCGGGCAGGAAAAATTAAGCCGACAGGAACAATCATCCACGCGATAATTCCCCGGCCGGTCTGTTCAATCGGTTTCCTTCAGGCTCAGGCCGACCCAACCCTTTTCCGCATCGACAGTGACCACGCGAATCCGCGGCAGGTACTGGTTGACCGCCAGCACTTCCAGCGGGTGCCCCACGCGCCGGTCGCTGAGCTGAGAAATATGAATCAGGCCGTCGTTTTTCAGGCCGATATCGACGAAGGCACCGAAGTCGACGATGTTGCGCACCACGCCGGCGACCAGGCTGCCCGGTTTCAGTTGGCGGATGTCGGTGATATCATCGCGGAAAGGAATCTCGGGTAATTCGGTTCGGGGATCGAAGCCGGGTTTCTTTAATTCGCGGATGATATCCTGCAATGTTTCCGTTCCCAGGTCCAGGTCGGCGGCCAGTGCAGCGGTGGGTTCCAGCGTTTTAATATCATAATCCTTCAACAAACGTGCTGCTGCCCGGTAGCTTTCCGGATGCACGCCGGTATTATCGAGCAGGCTGGCGCCGTTACGGATTCGCAGAAATCCGGCGCACTGTTCGAATGCCCGCGCTCCCAGTCCCGGTACTTTCAGCAGATCGCGTTTGGTCGAGAAGGCCCCATTCTGATCCCGATAGGCGATTATGCCGGCGGCCAATTTCGGTCCAACGCCGGCCACATAGGCCAGCAGGGCCGCCGAGGCGCGATTCACTTCCACGCCGACGCGGTTTACTAAATTCTCCACTGTCTCATGCAGGCGGCGGGCCAGCAGTTTCTGGTCCACAGCATGCTGGTACTGGCCGATCCCCAGGGCCTTGGGCTCGATCTTGACCAGCGCCGCCAACGGATCCAGCAACCGCTGGGCGATCGAGATCGCGCCGCGGACGGTCACATCCAGATCGGGATATTCCTCCTGCCCCAGTCGCGATGCCGAATAAACCGAGGCGCCGGCTTCGGACACAACCGTATATTTCAGTCCGGCGGCCGACTCGCGGTTCAGGCGGGCGAAAAACTCCTGGGTTTCACGGGACGCGGTGCCGTTACCGATGGCGACGGCATTAACGGCGAATTTTTCCACCAGCGCCAGTACCTGCCGTTGCGACTCGGCGAACTGACTGCGCGGCGGCGTGGGATAAATGACGTCCCAGGCCAAAAATTTACCGCTTTCATCGATGACAGCCAGCTTGCAGCCACTGCGAAATCCGGGGTCGACACCCAGGATCGTCATTCCAACCACTGGAGGCGTAAGCAATAATTGGGTCAGATTTTTTCCAAACACTGCAATCGCGCGGCGGTCGGACTGCTGCTTCAATTCCGCCAGCAACTCCCGTTCAACCGACGGCAGCAACAGCCGTTTCAGGCCGTCGCAGTAGGCGTCGTACAGCAATTCTACGGAATCGGCCGCCGACCGGGGCAATTTATAGCGCCGGATATTTTCCTGGATGCGCTCGATCTCCCAGGCAACCCGGACCGACAATTGCTTTTCATTAACGCCCCGGTCGATCGCCAAATAACGATGCGAAGGAACACCGGCCAGTCTTTCTGCATGCTCGCGGAAATTGGCATAGACGCCGTCGGGATCGAATTGCCGTCCGGCTTTCACTTCCAGCAGACCGTTGCGCTGCGCCTGCCCGCGGATCAGCTCGCGCTCGCGGGGATCGTCGCTGTAGCGTTCCGCCAAAATATCCTGGGCACCCCGGACCGCCGCAGCCACCGAATCGACCGGTCCTTTCACGAAGGCACGGGCCCGCTCGCGGAAATCAACCAAGCTCAACCGGCCGCCTGCCAGCAGATCGGCCAGCGGTTCGAGTCCGTTGGCGATCGCCACGCCGGCCCGGGTGCTTTTTTTCTCGCGGTAGGGCCGGTACACATCCTCTAATTCGGTGAGAGTGGCGGCCTTCAGTAGCTGTTCCTGAATCTTCGGATCCAGGTGTCCGCGTTCTTCGATCAGGCGCAGAATATCGGCCCGGCGTTCCAGCAGTTTCCGGACATATTGATAATTTTCCGCGAAGTCCCGCAGTTGTTCGTCGGTGGCGCCGCCGGTCATTTCCTTGCGGTAACGGGCGATAAACGGGATCGTGGCGCCGTCCTCCAGCAATTGCAGCACATTCTGCACGACGGCGACGGACAGGCCGGTTTTCTGTATCAGGAGATTGCTGATTTCATTCATGATTTATCGGTCGCAAATAATAATTACCTTAGCAGAGGTTAATCGCTATCCCCCGGCTCAGTACAAATCGAACCGGGCCAGGCGCCCGTCCAGTCCGCCGTTGGCCAGGGGTTGCTTCCAGGCCGGCCGCAGACCGATGTGCTTCAGATACTGCCGTTCGCCAAAATATATATAGGCCCGCGAACCATGACAGCGCTGTTTCAGAAAATCGCCGAGGCGCCGGTAGAAATCCGCCAGATCGTCCTCCTTCAACCGCAGGCCGTAGGGCGGATTGGCGATGATGGTCGTGTCTTCCAGTGCCGGGATTGTGAAAAGGTCCTTTTGGATAATCTCGATCCGGCCCGATTTATCTATCAGGGTGCAATTCCCCCGGGCCGTCGCCACCGTCTGGCGGTCAATATCACAGCCGCCGATCAATCCTGGCGGCAGCTCAGTGATCTGCCCGAACGCCCGTTGCCGGACACTCCGCCAGGTCTCCGGTTCAAAATCGGGCAGTCGTTCAAAGCCGAATTTTTTCCGCAGCACGGCGGCCGGTGTATTGGTCGCCGCCAGGAATGCTTCACAGAGCAGGGTACCCGAACCGCAACAGGGGTCGTACAACGGCGTCCAACCGTCCCATTCCGCCATTTTAATGATGGCCGCCGCCAGGGTTTCGATCATCGGCGCGGTGACGCCTGCCTGCCGGTAGCCGCGGCGGTGCAGCGATCCACCGGAGGTATCCACGCTGATCGTGGCCTTGTTGTTCTGAATATGCAGGTTCAGCCACAAATCGGGATCACGGGTGTCGATCGAGGGACGTTTCCCGGTCCTGGTGCGGTACTGGTCGGCGATGGCGTCTTTCAGCCGCAGAGCGGCGAATTTGGAATGCTTGATAGTGCTATGCGTCACGGTGGCGAATACGGCCAGCGTCTGATCCGGCGCGATGAAATCCTGCCAGAGCACCTGCCCGGCACGCAGGTAAAGGTATTTATCGGAATGGCAGTCAAACGTAACCAGCGGCGCCAGCACACGGTTGATCAGACGGGACATTAAATTGATCCGGTACAGGGCGGAGCGGTCGGCGGAAAAATACAATCCACGATAAGTCGGGATGACATCCTGCGCACCCAGGGAGCCTAATTCGGCCTCAGCCAGTTGCTTGATGTCATCGGCCACCTGGGCAAAGTAGCGCTGACTTCTCTGATATAAATAGTCCATTGGTCAGCCAACCGGCATTAAATCAATCGTCGGCGTCGATTCAGGTTTTGCCGTTCCAGGCTGTTTCCGCCCGGCACAGTTCGCGCCCGCCGACGGCATTGGACAGGCGATGACGGTAGCGACCGGCAGCGGTTGATTGATGGTCGAGCCGGATCTCATCCTGGTATAACGCCTCGGCCAGGTAATTGACCGTGATTTCGCCAAGATCGTTGGACTGATGGAACTGCCGCTCGAAGCCTTCCAGTATCCATTCGATATATTTCACATTGTTCACGTGGTTGTTCACATCCAGATCGCCATAACGGACGCGCAACCGGTTCGACCAGTCGGTCGCGGTCAGCGCCAGCAGCGGCGGCGTTTTATCTGAAAATACCCGCTCAGTGACGGGATTCGAAATCTTGAAATCAAGTTCCCTGGTCGACCGGCGGCGGGTCGTCAGATCGATCACGCTCCATGCGGTGGTGGCGCAGCCGATTTCCCGGTCGCCGTCCAGCAGACGGAAATCGCGATAATAGAACCGGCGATCATGCCCCGCCGGCCAGGTGCGGATGGTAATCGTCGCACCCATCCGGGAATATTGGAATATCCTGATACGCTGCTGGGCCAACACCCACAACAGTTTTTCGCGGATCAGGAAGGAAAAACCGACCCCCAGACGTTCGGCATGCTTCCAGGCTGCTTCCTGCATGAAGCGGCATAGGTTGGGCAGGGTAACGCGGCCGGTCAGATCGACTTCATAGGAATGGACGGTGTAATTGTCTGCCAGCCAGCCGTCCGAGTGGATTGGATCGCGGGTGATATCCATATTCAAATTTATTCCAACAGCAGGCACTTACCGTCCAACTAATTCGAAGCGCTTACAGATAAAAAAACGAGCCCCTACATTGGGGGGATAGGGGCTCTTGGGAGGGGTATCGTATATAGGACAAAACTATCAGTTTGGCTGTGTGTAATCCTTATTCATTGGTATAACATTTCCGGCCCCGGTACTCACCGAATTGCATAATCCGTATCTTCCGTTCCGACTCAATGTTCTGTCAGCCGGCTGTTCCGCATGTTCCGTCTGGTACCGTATTTCGATGTCCGTTTTTCCGCATATTTCATCAACAGCATAAATGTAGGGCAATTCATTGCTACCTGCTGCATCGGTTTTTCCGGGGCCTGAAATATTATGATGTGAAATAAACCCGGGATCCTTCGGATGTACCGTAGGAATCGGGAGTAAACTCGTATCAACTAATCTGGCTGTTTTTCCATAATTCGCAATCATACCATAGGAGCAGGAGCGCCGATGAAAATCCCCTGAACAGCAGAGGTCCCATACACCATCAGTAACCGTCCAGTCATAATTCGATTTCAGGGGAAATTCAGTGATACCCGGGTTTTTCACACCATGGGGAAAATATCCATCACGAACTGCGCCGGCCCGCTGAATTTTTTTCCGATCTGGTTTTAACTGTATCATAATCTCAAGGCAAAAATACAGAGCCCTGTGGACCGGGAAAATCAGACGGAATCTGATTCCGCTGTAGGAGTTCTTACCTATTGCTTGTCAGTGTTCGTCCTACAATCGCCCGGTTGACTATCGGGAACCGTCCGGGGCGGCGCCGCCGGCAGCGCCCGACCGGTTTAAGCGGCAAATTTCCTTGCTGGCAATGATCCTTAGTCTTGAACGGCTGGTTGCCGGTGGATTAATTTTTTCTCTGCAATAACAGTCCCAAACGGAAAACAGGAGAGGCAGGATGATAGTTGAACGGGCACGACGCGGTCGGATGGAACATATAGCACAGGTATACGGGCATTCCCGCCTTGGTATTCCCCTGGAGATTCGCCTGCCGGCGTTTCCGGCCGGACGGCCGTTGATCGTATCCGGAATCCATGGCGATGAACCGGAGACAATCGTACTGGTTTCCGAGGCGCTGCGCATGCTGCCGGCGAGTGAGCTGCACAGTTCGGTCATTCTGTGTGCCAACCCCGATGGCGCTATTCACGGCACCCGGGCCAACGCCGATGGTGTCGATTTGAACCGGAATTTCCCCGCCTCAAACTGGTCACCGGGACCGGTCTTTTACCGCAATCGCAAAGGTGAACCGCAGGACATTGAGCTGGGCACCGGCAGCCATGGCGCCTCCGAACCGGAAATCCAGGCGCTGATCGCCGTTATCGACCGGATCAAACCACGGGTGGTGGTGGCCCTGCATTCGGCGCTGGCCTGTATCGATGATCCATTCGAAAGTGAACTCGGGCGGCGGCTGGCACAGGAAACCGGATTGGAACTGGTCGGTGACGTCGGTTACCCGACTCCGGGATCATTCGGTTCCTGGGCAGCGGAAAACAATCTGCCGCTGGTCACTCTGGAATTACCGCCGGAACCGCTGACGGTAATGAAAGACAGTCTGGAATCAACGCTGGTCCGGTTACTGCGCGATGATTTTACCGATACCCGGCAGGGCACTTCATGAAGCAGGAAATCAAACTAGTCATCACCGATTCCGGGTTGGGCGGTCTTTCGATCTGTGCCGATTTGGTGCGGCGGATTCAGGCCATCGAGCCGGCGGAAAATGTCACCATAAAATATATCAATGCCGTTCCGGAAAATGATCGCGGCTACAATTCGATGTCGTCCCGTCAGGAAAAAATTTCCACGTTCCGGAATTTCCTGGCCCGGGTGGATGAGCTGTATGCACCGGACAGCATATATATCGCCTGTAATTCATTATCCGTAATCTACCCGGAAACCGGTCACGCTGGTGATAGTCTCACACCGGTCCGCGGGATCGTCGATACCGGCGTCGGCCTGCTGCGGTCTGCCTTCGATACCGAAGCGGGACAGGGAATCCTGATCTTCGCCACGCCCACTACCGTTGACGAGGGTACCTACGGCAAAAAACTGATCGCCGCCGGAATCCCGCCGGCAGCAATTATTTCACAGGCCTGTCCCGAACTGGCCAATACGATCTCCAACGATCCCGGCGGTCAGCAGGTCTATGATCTGATTCTTGAATTCGCCCAGGAAGCTATGACCAAGGCGGCGCGGTCGTTCGACCGTTACCTGGTCTATCTGGGATGCACGCATTACGGCTACCGCCAGGAATTATTCGAAACCGTGTTTTCCGTTTTGAAAACACCGGCCCGGATCGTCAACCCCAACCGGTCGGCCTATCAGGAAATTCTGACGCTGCGGCCACGGCCGGATGAGGACGAACGGCCCGGCCGGGTGACGGTCGAATTCATAACCCGCTATCCGATACCGCAGCGGGAAATATATACGCTGTCAATGTATCTGTCGAATATCTCACCGGAGACGGTCACCGCGCTGCAGAATTTCACGCTGAAGACCGACCTGTTCTGACGGCATTCGGATCGACTATAACATATATTCCGGTCAATTTCAATTGTCTTCTGGCACAGTAATTGTTCTTTACTATACAAAAAGAAAGGACCTGTGATGGAGGAAAAAACTGCAATCCGCGGAGCTGCGGGATTAGCTGAAGCGGAAGTCGCCGAATCTCCGGCGACAGAACAGTTGCCGGTCCAACCGGACTTAATCGATGGCGTAGGACCGGAGAAGAAATCGCCGGCCGGTCCGCGCCAGGCAAATCCCTGGCTCTGCGAAAATATGGAATGGCTGGTTCATTTTACCTGAGCGGCGAATTAGCTTACCGCCGCTTCCAGCATTTGCAGCGTTCCTGAATCAGCATCGATCTCTACCTCGACACCGACGGGCACGGTGAATTTATCTTCTATATGACCGATCATGGCGCCCTGCCAGGCCGGTATGCCCAGCGGTTTGACATGATCCGCGAGCACCTCATCCAGGGTCAGTGATCCGTAGGATTCGCCGGGATCGCATTTGGTGCATTTGCCGAAAATAAATCCTTGAATCCGGTCGAGGATTCCCGCCAGTTTGAGCTGGGTCAGCATCCGGTCCACCCGATAAATATCTTCCCCGACTTCTTCCAAAAATAGAACTTTGTCATCCCAGTCAGGCAAGTAATCCGACCCGACCATGGCGGCCAGCACCGACAGATTACCGCCGACCAGCCGCCCGCGAGCCTTGCCGCCGGTGATCGTCTGCACCCGGTCTCTGGTAATTACCCCCAGATTATTGGTTTCCTCGGGATTGCGCATCAGGACCTGCGCACCATCGAACAGAATTTGCCGGAATTGTTCGACCGTAAAGGGATTCCAGGTCGATATCCCCACCGGGCCGTGGAAGGTAACCAGTCCGGTCCGGGCATTAATAGCCACCAGCAGGCTGGTGATATCGCTGTACCCGATGATAATCTTCGGGTGCCGGCTGATAGCGGAATAATCCAGGTAGGGTAGAATCCGGTTGCAGCCCCAGCCGCCCCGCACCGCCATAACGGCGTCGATCTCCGGATCGGCGAACATGGCATTCACATCCGCGGCGCGGTCCTGATCGGTCCCCGCCAGGTAGCCATAGCGATCCAGCAGGTGTTTACCCCGTTTGGCGCCCAGACCTAGAGCGGCCAGCGTTTCTTCGGCGATGGCTATGTCATCCGGCTGGTAGGTAACTCCGGCGGGATTGATTAACCCGACCACCTGTCCGGGACGCAGCCGCGGCGCCAGCAGGTGCCGGGGTTGTTTGGTAGCGGATTTCCCCAGCAGCGGAGCCAAGGGCAGCAGCGCAAGAGCACCCAGTGATTTGAGAAAATTTCGTCGCTGAAATAACATGCTGTGTGATTTCTCCTCGTGCTGATATAAATCTAAGGCTGAATTATGGAATGATTCTATTCCCGGGCCTTGAGAAAGTCGGCCAGTTTTTCGGCCGATAACGGTTTACTGTAATAGAATCCCTGG
The DNA here is from genome assembly GCA_043822705.1 of Fidelibacterota bacterium. Classification (GTDB taxonomy): domain Bacteria; phylum Fidelibacterota; class Marinisomatia; order Marinisomatales; family TCS56; genus JBDRBK01. The sequence goes on along the minus strand of JBDRBK010000130.1, from coordinate 500 downwards.
ATTTCATTGCAGTAATTCTTCCGCAGGTAATCAAGCTGGGACTGCGTCTCGACCCCTTCCGCGATTACATTGAGGTTCAGACTGTGCCCAAGCTTGATGATCGAATTGACGATGGCCGCTTCCTGAAGATTCTGATCGAGATTACGGCTGATGAAAGAGCGGTCGATTTTCAGGGTTCGGATCGGGAACCGTTTCAGGTAGTTCAGGGATGAATAGCCGGTACCGAAATCGTCCACCGACAGACCGATCCCCTTGTCACGCAACTGATTCAGGGTATCGACGGCCATTTCCATGTTGGACATGATCGTACCTTCGGTGATTTCCAGCTCCAGGTAGCGGGGGTCCAGATCGGTATCGTTGATTATTCCATCGACCTGTTCAATCAGTCCCGGTGTGTAAAAATGCTGGGGTGAAAGATTAACGCCGACCCGAATCGGATTCAGGCCCAGCTTCTGCCAGGTCTTGTTCTGGCGGGCGGCGGTTTCCAGAACCCAGCGACT
>JBDRBK010000129.1:0-4016 GCA_043822705.1 Fidelibacterota bacterium | reverse complement strand
CAGTTGATCGACGACCTGGCGGAAGTTCAATACCGCAACACACTGAAAAGGTCGGCCCGGATCGACTTCGAGGCCACCGAACGGAAAACCAAGATTCTGTTGGCCGGGAAAAAGCTCAGCAAGTCCCGCTCCGGCAACCTGTTGTTCAGTAACCTGGAAGTAACGCTCACGCCCAATAAATGTATCGGTATCATGGGGCGTAACGGCAGCGGTAAAAGCACCCTGATTGATATATTAGCCGGCACCCTGCCACCGGACAGCGGTCATATCAAGCGCGCTGATAGGGTTAAAATCGTGAAATTTGATCAGAACCGCTACCTGGCCGACGAATCCCGCTCACTGCAGCAGGCGCTGGTGGAAGCGGGCGACAGCGTCATCTACCGCGGCCAGACGATTCATATCATCTCTTGGGCGAAACGCTTTCTGTTAACGCCGGAACAACTGGAATTGCCCGTGGCCCAGCTTTCCGGTGGCGAGAAGGCCCGTGTCCTGCTGGCCAATCTGATGCTCAAACCGGCGGAAATCCTGCTGCTGGATGAGCCCACCAACGATCTGGATATCCCCACCCTGGAAGTGCTGGAAGAAAACCTGCTGGAATTTCCCGGTGCCATCGCCCTGATCTCCCACGATCGCTACCTGGTGGATCATCTCTGCGACGAATTGATCTACCTGGATGCGGGCGGTGAAGTAAAGTATTTTGCTGATTTTAACCAACTGTACCGCCACCAGTTGGCAAAACAGCCGGAGCGGGTCGAGGAAGCACTCCTGGAGGTGCCCAAACCGGCCCAGGCGCGGCGGGAAATTCAAAAAGAGATCAATCGGGTGGAGCAAAAAATTCAGCGTACGGAGGAAAAACTGGCGCTGCTGAAAAGTGAAATGAATGACCCGGGCAATGTCAGTAACGCCGGTAAATTGGAAGAATTGCTGGTCGAGCAACGGCACATCGAAGACCTGCTGGAAAAACTATACGGTGATTGGGAAAAGCTGGAAAATCAGAAGTCGGTCTGAATTATCGGAGAGTTGCGGAATATAATCCTGATCAGAGAGTAGCCCGTAGGAGAATTGAACTCCTGCTGCCAGGATGAAAACCTGGTGTCCTAACCACTAGACGAACGGGCCATATTTTCAGGCTGTATTTACCTTGAAGAGCGGTGGCGAATTTAGGCTGGTTGCCGATGGTGACCAAGTAATTTCCTACCCGCCGAGGTTTTATCTTTTATTATCGTGAAACCGGAAAAAATCCGAGTATGAAATCGGCTCTACCGGAGTATCGCCAGTCAGCCTGCGGGAAGTATTAGCGCAGTGATGAAAATGTGATCGTGCTGCGGCTGCAGGCCTTGCACTGATAGTTTTTTATCCGCAGGATCAGAAATAAGCCCAGTAGTTTATGCCAGTAAATCCGCTTGACCCGCTGCATTTTATCGTTGCCGCAATAGGGACAGGAATGAACCGCACCGTGACTCTTGAACAGCCGTTTGCGCCCGCGCAGCACCAGCAGGTGAATGCCCAGCAGGATCAGCATGTACCCGACGATATCGGAGGATTCGAACGTCGCGAAGAAATCGAAGGAATCGCGGGCGGCATTGGTGATCCCGCCGACCACAAATTGAAATATTGCTTTCAACCAGCCGGTCACGATGGCACTGACATCGGTTTTTTCCACCAGCAGGAATCCGCCGACCAGGAATAACGCCATTACCGACAACTCAAAACTGAATTCGCGCAGGTAAGCAAAACGCTTGCGGCGGTGTCTGCGGTGACTTGTTTTTTCTTCAGGCATGGTTTCCGTATATTATTTTGTGTTTAAAAATTACGAATTACCGTTGAATTGCCCACAAAATAATTATACATCGGCAAACTACATTGTATCTCCATTACCGGGCTATCTTCAATCGCTGGACAAATAAAGGCGGTATGGTAATAAATTCACCCCCACAATCGTTGGGATTATCTGACTCAATCACTGGAAACGGAGCCGTTATGAAATTGTACTCCTGGAATGTCAACGGAATTCGCGCCGCCGTCAATAAAGGCCTGATCGACTGGCTGAACGCCGCCCAGCCCGATGTTTTATGCCTGCAGGAAACCAAAGCCCGCGAAGAACAGGTACCGACGGAATTGTTGACGGCCGCCGGCTATCATAAGTACTGGCACAGCGCCGAACGCGCCGGCTACAGCGGCGTGGCCACTTTCACCAAATCCGAGCCGCTGTATGTGCAGCAGGGCCTGGGGATCGCCCGTTTCGATGCCGAGGGCCGGGTCCTGATCACCGAGCACGAAGATTTCTTATTGTACAATATCTATTTTCCCAACGGTCAGCGCGATCAGGAGCGCCTGGATTACAAGTTGGATTTCTACGCTACATTGCTGGATATTCTGGACGAGCAGGTCGCTTCCGGCATAAATGTGGTCGTGACCGGGGACTGGAACACGGCCCACCGCGAGATCGATCTGGCCAATCCCCGGGCCAATTCCAAAATGTCCGGATTCCTGCCGGAAGAACGGGCCTGGATCGATAAGTATATCGAACATGGTTATGTGGATACTTTCCGCCTGTTTCATGCCGAACCGGAGCGCTATTCCTGGTGGACCTATCGCTTCGGCGCCCGGGAACGTAACGTCGGGTGGCGGATCGATTATTTTTTTGTAAACCAGGGCTTTGTGGAACGGGTGATCGACGCCGATATCCATCCCGGGGTACTCGGTTCCGATCATTGTCCGGTATCGTTGGAAGTTGAGTAGTGGTCGATGCAGGACGATCGGTGGCGAAACCAATGGGATCAGCGCTACGCAACCGGCGAGTACATCTTCGGACGCGAGCCGAACCGGTTCCTGGTGGCGAACCTAACACTGATTCCCGCCGGCCGGGTGCTCTGCGTTGGTGATGGCGAGGGACGCAATGGTGTCTGGCTGGCGCAGCAGGGATTTACGGTTACGGCCTTGGACTATTCCCGCACCGCGCTGGACAAAGCCCGGAGGCTGGCGACGGAAACCGGGGTGATGATCGACCGGCAACATGCCAATGTGCTGGAGGCCGACTTGGGAGAGGAACGCTTCAGTGCCATAATCAGCATCTTTCTGCATTTGGATGAGACCTGTTTGCCGGACCTCCACACCCGCTACACCAGGGCTCTGGAACCGGGCGGAATTTTCTTGGCCGAATCCTATTCCAAACGCCAACTGCACTACTCCAGCGGCGGCCCGCGCACACCGGAAGCGCTGTACGAAGCGGAATATTTCCGCCGCGATTTTCCGGATTTTGAATTTATCTATCTGAACGAGGAACTGACGAATCTGGATGAAGGTTCGGCCCACCGGGGAACCGCCAGCGTCATCCGTGCTATTCTTAAAAAACCATTGGACGCCCAGTCTGAACAGGGAGACCACGATGCCCGATAAAATTGAAATTGCCCGTAACTGGCTGCGACGCTACACCGGACTGGATCCCAAATCGGCCGGCCAGCAGATTTTGTTGACCAATTTCCAGAATTATGTGGAAAAATTCGCCCGGCGTTTCGATGTGCCGGTGCGCGGGATCGGCGGTCCGATGACGTCGGCCACCAATCAGGACGGTCTCAGTATAATCAATTTCGGGATGGGCAGCGCCGATGCCGCCACCATCATGGATTTGCTGACGGCCGTGATGCCCCAGGGCGTGCTGTTCCTGGGCAAATGCGGCGGCCTGAAAAAATCCACTGAAATAGGCCATTTCATCCTGCCGATCGCCGCCATCCGCGGTGAGGGTACCAGCGACGATTATTTCCCGCCGGAAGTGCCGGCCCTGCCATCGTTCAAATTGCATAAATATGTTTCCCAGATACTGGTCGAGCGCCAGCAGGATTACCGGACCGGCGTGGTCTACACCACCAACCGGCGGCTGTGGGAGCACGATGAGGATTTCAAGGATTACCTCGATGAATTACGCGTACTTGGTATCGATATGGAAACGGCCACGATATTCACGGTGGGCTTCGCCAACGGCATCGCCCGGGGCGCCCTGCTGCTGGTTTCCGACA
>JBDRBK010000128.1:0-44485 GCA_043822705.1 Fidelibacterota bacterium | reverse complement strand
GTCACACCCCGCAGATCGATATCCAGACTGTCACGGACACTGCTGTAATCGGCCAGCACCGCTTTGGCTTCGGCAACCTGATCGATCGTGCCGGCAACACCGGTGACAGTGGTGACAGCCAGTCCGGCGCCATTGGTGACGCCGCTGGCATTGGCAACCGTGCCATTACTGATGGTGAAGTTAACCGTTTTGCCGCTGACCGGGTTATCGAGGGCGTCGGTGACGGTGGCGGTCAGAATACTGCTGTCGTTCTGGTCCGCCAGGATGCTGCTGGCGGAGGCAATCAGGACGACCGCTGTCGGTGCCGTCGAAATGAAATCGACCGTGGTTGTGGCGGTCACGCCGGCTTTAACCGTGATCGTAGCCGTGCCGGCGCTGGTGCCGGCCGTCAGAATAATCGTTGATTTGCCGTTGGTGCCGGTAATTCCCTGGGCGGGAATCGAGCCGCGGTCGGTGGAGACGGCCAGGATTTTACTGACCACTGGATTGCCGTTGGTGGTCTCGGTCAGAATGGCCAGAATACTGGACACGGCGTTGCCGTTGGCGGGAATCTGGTTCGGATCGGCGCTGGCGGTCAGGGTGAGGCCGCGGTATTCGATACCAGTACTGGTGTTGACCGCCGGGTAAGCGGCCACAGTGGCCGTAACGGCGGCGGTGGTATCGCTGGTGCGGGCCGGGCTGGTGAGAATTACCTGGGCCAGTCCGCTGGTGCCGGTGGTGGCGGAAGCGCTGCTAAGGGTACCAACCGCCGTGGCGAAATTGACCAACGTTCCCGAAACCGGATTGCCCAAAACATCGCTGACGGTGGCGCTGATGGTGCTGGTGGCGGCCCGGTCGGCGATGATACTGGTGGCGCTGACACTGACGGCGATGACGGATGGGGTTACCGGTAACAATTCAACAGTAGTGGTTTTCGACACGCCCGCGGTGGCTGTGATCGTGGCGGTGCCGCTGGTGATGCCGCTGGTCAGAGTGGCGGTGGCGAAGCCGAGACTGTTGGTCACCGATGATGCCGGAATTACGCCCAGCGAGGTTCCCCAGAACACGGTGGTGCCGGTCAGGGGGTTACCATTGGTGGTTTCCTGCAGGCCGGCGGTGATCGTGGCAGTGGTGCTGCCATTGGCGGGAATCTGCTGCGGACTGGCGCCGATTGTCAGCGTGATACCCCGGAATCCAACTTCCACCGTATCAGTCACCGTCGGATAGGAAAAAGCTTTACAGATTACCTGGGCTGTCAGATCGTTGCTGCTGGCGGTGCTGGTGAGCGTCACGGTGGCCTGACCGCTGGTGTTGGTGGGCGTCAGCGTTTTCGACAATGTGCCCGCGTCACTGCTGAAGCTGAGCAGGGCATTATTCACCGGATTACCCAGCGTATCCATTACAGTGGCGGTCAGGTTAGTAATGGCGGAGCCGTTGGCCAGCAGGCTGGTCGCCGCCACTATCATTGATAGATCCTTGGGAATGATCGGCAGGAATTCCACCGTTGTGGTTTTACTGATACCGGCAGTGGCGGTAATGGTCGCAGTTCCCGGCGTAGTGTTGCTGGTCAGTTCCGTCTCGGCCGTTCCCATCGAGTTGGTGGTGACGGTCGAAATAATCGTGCCACGGTTCGTACCCAGAGCGATCGCCCGCCCCGTGACCGGATTGCCGTTACCCGATTCCCGCAGGCTGATGCTGATCACGCTGGTGGAATAGCCATTGGCCGGCAGCCGGGTCGGATCGGCGCTGATATTGAGGATCATTCCCCGCAGGCTGATTTCGACGCTATCCTTTACGCCGGCATAGTAGGTGACCGATCCCAGCACTTTGGCGGTTCGGTCCAGACTGTCCGGCAGGCCGGTCAGGGTGGTGTAGATATAGCCGTCACCATCGGTGATGCCGCTGAGCCGGTCCAGTTGCCCGTTGTCGCTGGTGAAATTGACCGCGGCCCCGGCCACCGGATTATCCAGCGTATCCAGGACCTGGGCGGTTATTACGGTACCGCTGCTGCCGTCGGCCAGGATGCTGACGGCGTCCGGTGCAATTGATATATGATGCGGGTTGTGGTTCAGGAACCCGATCTGGATCGTGTCATTATGGACGTCCCCGGTGGAAACAAAAACGCTGGCGGTACCGGCTAAAATTCCACTGGTCAGGGTGGCGCTGGCGATACCGTTGATATCGGTAGCGACCGCGTTGGTGATCGTTCCCAGATTGGTGGCGAAACGTACGATCTGGTTGGGAATGGCTGAATGGCTGCTGGTTTCGTACAAGGTGACGATAATATCGGTCATCGAGCTGCCGTCGGCGGTGATCGACAGATCGGAAGCCTGGGTTGACATTGTCAATCCGCGGAATTTGGTCGTTACAGAGTCCACTAGTTCGGGATAGCCCGTTACCCAGCTTTTAACTGTCACGGTTGTATCGCTGGCGCGGGCCGTGCCGGTCAGTGTGACGGTGGCAAAACCATCTTCATCAGTCAAGGCGGTCGCGGCGGACAGGCTTCCTAGGGTTGTGCTGAAGCTGACTGCTTCGCTGGTCACCGGATTATCGAGGGTGTCCAGAATCAGGGCCGTCAGTGTCAGGGTGGCCTGACCGTCAGCCAGAACTGTGGCGGGATTCAGCTCCAGTGTGAACTGGTCCGGCTCGGAGTCGAAGAAATCCACGGTCGTCGTATCGTACAGGGTGGCGCCGTAGCGGATTATCACCCGCGCCGTGCCGGCAATCAGGCCGCTGGTCAGGGTGCCGCTGGCTACGCCGCTGGCCGAGGTGTTGAGCGCCCCGGAGATCGTACCCAGGTTGGTACTGAACAGGACGGTCTCGTCCTGAACCGGAATATTGGTTGAAGTTTCGCGCACGGTGGCGATAATCGTGGTGTGGCTGCTGCCGTCGGCCACGATGGCCTGGTCCGTAGCGTAGGAATCGACGGTGATCCCCTTGAAGCTGACCTGGACGCTGTCATTGAGGGCGGCCGTGGCCGGAATGGCGGCGCTACGCGGTCGAATCGGTCCGGAAGCCGTGGTATAGCGAAGCGTCGGCAGGGCGGGATCGTAAATATTGCCGGCCAGCAGACTGCGGTTGAGGCTGGTATTGACGCTGGCACGCACTGTGGTGGTCAGATCGATGACGCTGGCGGGGCCGGTCAGAACGACCAGGGCGATGCCGTCCACGTCGCTGGTGGCGTACAGGTTGCTCAAAGTCCCGGCGCCGGTACTGAAATTGACCAGCGTGCCGGAAACGGGATCGCCCAGGGTATCGGTCACGGTGGCGCTGATCGTGGTTGTGGCCTTGCCGTTTGCGCGGATCGCTTCCTGATCACGGGCCAGCACCAGATTGTTAGCGCCGCTGCTTAAATATTCGACCGTCAGTGTATCGGTCAGCAGATCGCCGAAACGCACCACGATGGTGGCCAGGCCGGGAAATATACCGCTGGTCAGGGTGGTAGCGGCCACGCCGCTGCTGGAGCTGGTCACCGGACTGGCAATCGTTCCCAGGGATGTGGAAAAATACACCGGCCGGCCGGCGACGGCACTGTTGGTCGATGTTTGGAACACTACAGCTGTGACCGTTGTTGTGTTGATGCCATTGGCCACCAGCAGATTATCATTGGCATAGGCCGAAAGGGTGATACCCTTGAAGTCGACGGTGACGCTGTCGGCGAGTCTGGGATACCCGACTACGCTGGCCCGGACGGTGGCGGTCATATCGGTTTTATTAGCCAAGCTGATCAGATCCACTTCCACTTCGCCGTCGGCGTTGGTGATGGTGGTGACGTATTCCAGGTCACCCAGGTCGCTGCTGATCAGGATGCCGGCGCCCTGAACCGGATTACCCAGGGTGTCGATCACCAGTGCCGTTATCGTGGCCGCCGACTGGCCGTCGGCCAGGATAATATGGTCGCTCTGGGACAAGCTGAAATGGGTCGGATAGGTCGAGATGAAATTGATTTTGGTACTGCTGATCAGAGTGCCGCCGATGGTAACATTGACCGTGGCGGTGCCGGGAACCGTGCCGCTGCGCAGTTGGATTGTGGCCCGGCCGCTGCCGTCGGTGCGGGAATCCCCGAGGACGGTGCCCCGGGTAGTCGTGGCGGTAAAACTGTGATTGGTCACCGGATTGCCGGTAGTGGTTTCGTAGACGGTGATGGTAATATTGGCCAGGTCCTCACCGTTGGCCAGCAGTTCCGATTTGTTTTTCTGCAGCAGAATCGTAATCCCCCGGAAGGTGACGGTCAGACTGTCATACAGTCCGGCGGTGGTTCTTGTCAACGTTTGGGGGATGGGCGCGGTGGTCGGTTTTTCCAAAATTGTTTTCCGTCGGTTAGACAGCATACGCTCCATTTTTTTACTACCGGCGGTCCTGAATTCACGTTCGGCAACCTTACTGACATTCGGTACGCTTTGAACGATTTTAGCTGTTGCCGCAGTGAATGGTTCGAAGGCGGCCCGGACCACGGTTACCACATCCAGGCTGTCGGCGACGCTGGTGAGGGTGGCCTGAACGGTACCATCGCCGGCGGTGGTGCCGCTGGCGGTGATCTGGCCGTGATCGCTGTTGAAATAAATCCGCATGTTGGCCAGCGGTTGGTCGGCATCATCGCGGGCGCTGGCGGTAATCGTGGCGGTCGTGACGCCGTCGCCGAGTATTGCGGTCGCGCTGGCGGTCAGTTGCAGATCGGCGGCCTGGTTGACCAGGTAGAGCAACAGGGAATCGGTTTTAATTCCGGTACTGGCGAATATCTTGTCCACTCCGGGAACATCCCCGGATATATAGGTCGCCCGGGCGACACCGCCGGTATCGGTGGTATCGGTGCTGGTGGCGAACTGGCCCAGTTGAGCGGTAAACTTCACGGCGATACCGGGATCCGGGGGCTGGTCATCAGCGTTGGCCACGGTCAATGCGATGATTGCCTGATCGCCCTGGGTGAAGACCTGATTCTTACTCGCGGTCAGACTTTTCAGCACGATATATTTATCCGGTTCGTCGCTGGGACCGGTAATATTGTCGCTGTCAACGGTACATTGGACCGTGAGTAGCAGGCTGAGTAAAACGGACCAGCTTAAGAGTCGATTTCTAATCATTGCTAACCCCGATTATCGGAATGAATTTTGAATAAAGGAGCTATTGCTTGCATAACTATTCCCAAATTTAGTATCTCACTTCGGAAATCAAGTCGATTATAAGGGTATAATATAATCAACCGAATTGCAATATCGTAATGATTGCCGTGTTCATAATCCAGGGTTTTCCGTTGCTAAACTCGTTTTCAATCGCCAGCACCCGACCTGTCCGATGCCCCCGTCCGTTTTTCGACCGCGGTACTCCGGTTTTTATTGCCCGGCATTCGCAGGTCAGGATAAATTCTTCGGCGCAGGACTCGTGGTTATAAAGATCAACGATCAAGGACAGCTATGGCACCATCATTCACCGTTGGACCGAAAGGCGATAAACCGCGTTCTGATGTGCGCGTCACTTATACGCCTCAGGCAGCCCAACAAACAGTAAAAATTCAGAGTAAAGTCGGTATTCTCTTTGATAAAGCCATTGATAAACTGGCGCGGGAAGTATTGACCAAACTGGGTATTAATTCCGGCTTACTGGAAATCGACGATTTCGGTGCGGTACCGTTTGTAATGATGGCCCGGATCGAAGCCGCCATCAAGCAGGCTCACCCGGAGCTGACAGCCGAAGCATTACCGGAAATGAAGGAATTCTGCCGGTATTCATCGCGGCGCGATCGTTTTCGCCGCAGCCGCTTGTACTTGCCGGGTAATCAACCCAAATTGGCCCTGAACGCCGGTATCCACCAACCGGACGGTCTGATCCTGGACCTGGAAGATTCGGTCGGTCCGCCGGAAAAAGTGGAAACCCGCTATCTGGTGCGTAACGCCCTGCGGTCCCTTGATTTTATGGGCGCCGAGCGAATGGTCCGGATCAACCAGGGCGAAATGGGTTTGATTGATCTGGAATTTATCGTACCCCAAAATGTGCATCTTGTTCTAATACCCAAAGTGGAGTCGGCCGAACAGATTATCGCTGTCGATAATAAGATCGCCGAAATCAGCCGGGCCTGCGGCCGCAGCGAGCCGGTTTATCTGATGCCGATCCTGGAAAGCGGCCGGGGCATCCTGAAAGCACTGGAAATTGCCGAAGCTTCTCCGAACATTGTCGCGCTGGCGATCGGACTGGAAGACTACACCGCCGATCTGGGCGTACCGCGGACCGATGAAGGCAAGGAATCATTCTTTGCCCGCGGGATGCTGGTCAACGCGGCGCGGGCTGCCGGTCTGCAGGCGATCGACACGGTCTACAGCGATGTGGGTAATGAAGCCGGGTTGCGGGCGTCGGTGCTGGAAGCGAAAGCGCTGGGATTCGACGGCAAAGGCTGCATCCACCCGCGTCAGATCAAGCCACTGCACGAAGCGTTCGCCCCCACGGCGACTGAAATTGAAAAAGCCCAAAAGATCGAGCTGGCTTTCGATAAGGCCCAGGCTCAAGGTTTGGGGGTCGTGGCGCTGGGCAATAAAATGATCGATCCGCCAGTAGTAAAACGGGCGCAGCAAACTATCAATCTGGCGATCGCCTCCGGATTGTTATCTGATAACTGGAAAGAAGAATTAGGGTAACCACAGATTACACTGATTACACAGATAAATGGAATCGTATGAAGGATTATTTATACAAGGAGTTGACATATCAAATAATCGGAGCCGCGATGGAAGTCCATAAAATACTTGGTTCTGGCTTTCTTGAATCTGTGTATGAAGAAGCTTTTGTGGTTGAATTAAAGAATCAAAACATACCCTTTGAACAGCAGAAAAAATTTGTTGTAGACTATAAAGGCGTAAATATCAAAGAGTCTATTGGTGATTTAGTTGTTGATGGGAAGGTGATTGTCGAATTAAAAGCCATCAAACAAATTGGTGATATTGAGAGAGCCCAACTATTGAATTATCTGAATGTCACTAAGCTGAAACTTGGATTGTTGATGAACTTTGGTGGCAAATCACTGGAATATGAAAGAATAATAAAATGAATCTGTGTAATCTGTGAAATCAGTGGTTAAAAAATGAAAACTGAAATGGTAAAAAACGCCGCCGGACGACTGGTCCCGACGGAAATCAATGGTGTCCAGCAGGTGCCCTACCAGGGCGTCGGGAAGTACAAACCGACCGGTTTGAAACCGGTGCTGCCGATCCGCACCTGCAGCGACTACCCCATGGACGGCAATAAAACCGTCGCCTCGCTCGGGGAAGCACTGGAAAAATGCGGGTTGAAAGACGGAATGACGATTTCGTCCCACCATCATTTCCGCAACGGTGATCTGGTGATGAACCAGGTTTTCGATATTGCCGCCCAAAAAGGGGTAAAAGGTCTGCGCTGGTTCCCGTCGGCGGCCTTCCCCTGCCATCAGCCGGTGATCGAGCACATGGAAAACGGCGTGGTATCCTGGGTCGAAGGCTCCCTGAATGGTCCGCTGGGTGAGTACGCCTCCCGTGGCAAAATGAAGGGTACGGCCGTTCTGCGCAGCCATGGCGGCCGCTGGCAGGCGGTGCAGGATGGGGAAGTCCACATTGACATCGCCGTAATCGCCGCACCCACCGCCGATGCTTTCGGAAACGCTACCGGCGATCGCGGTCCCTCGGCCTGTGGTCTGCTGGGCTTTGGCCTGGTGGATTCGATCCATGCCGATAAGGTGATCATTGTCACCGATAATCTGGTGCCGTTCCCCTGTGTGCCATGGCAGATTCAGGGCCAGAATGTGGATTACGTGGTGGTGCTGGATAAAATCGGCGAACCGGCCAAGATCGTCAGCGGTACAACCGAATTAACCAAATCGCCGGACCGCCTGTACATCGCCGAACTGACGGCCAAATTCGTTCAGGCCGCCGGGATTCTAAAGGATGGCTTCAGTTTCCAGGCCGGTGCCGGGGGGACATCCCTGGCCTTTGCCATTTATCTCAAAGAAATGATGAAGGAAGCCGGGATCAAGGCGCGGTTTATCCGGGGCGGCTCCACCAAATACCTGGTGGAAATGCTGGAGCAGGGCCTGACCGATTTCATCCTGGACGGGCAGACCTTCGATCTGGAGGGTGTGCGCTCGATGCGCGAGAATTCCGGGCACGTCAACACCTCGCCGTTCACCAGCTACAACTGGCACGGCAAGGGTAATTTCGCCTCGATGCTGGATGTGGTGGTGCTGGGCGCCACGGAAGTCGATGTGAATTTCAATGCCAATGTGGTGACCCACTCCGACGGCAAGATGCTCCACGGTATCGGTGGCTGGCAGAACTGTTTGTTCAGTAAGTGCACGATTCTGCCGATTCCCGCTTTCCGTGACCGGATTCCGGTGATTGTGGATGAAGTCACGACCCTGGTCGGACCCGGTGAACTGATCGATGTGATCGTCACCGAACGGGGGATAGCGATTAATCCGCTACGCACCGATTTGCTGGACGCGGTCAAAAACAGTGGTCTGCCGATCCGGACAATCGAAGAAATCAAGGCCGAGGTGGACGACCTGATCGGCGGTCCGCCGCAGAAACCGGAATTGACCGACCAGGTCATCGGTATCGTCAAGTGGGTCGATGGCACCGTCATCGACTCAATCTACGGAGTAAAAGAATAATTAATAATGAAGATTTAATATTTAATATTCGTGGATATGGACAGTAAAGAGCTGATCAAACGGACTACGAATTTTGCGCACCGATGCGTAAAGTTGGCTCTTTCTCTGTCAGATTCAATTCTTGGGAGACATTTGCATAGTCAATTAATTCGCTGTTCCACTTCAGTTGCTGCCAACTACCGGGCTGCTGTAATAGCTCAATCAGGAGCCGCCTTTACAGCAAAGATCAGTATAGTTTTGGAAGAAGTTGATGAGACGCTTTTCTGGATCGAATTCATAAAAACTGAAAACCTGCTTGATGAGAATAGAATAGCAGATTTATTGAATGAGGCAAATGAATTAACTGCAATTTTCTATTCCATTCGTAAAACACAGAAGTCCAAGAAATCTTAAATATTCAATATTAAATCTTAAATCACCAAATCGGAGTTTTCATGAGAGAAAAAGTTTTACAAATCTGGCCTGAGATCAACTGGATCAAGGATGACGAATTGCGCGAAAAGACTTTACAGGCCTGGGTCTTTGCGATTGAGAACAGTGTCTTGACGCCGGAAGATCTGGAAGTAATTCCGTTCTCGCTGCTGATCAAGGATTGTAAAGTGTCCTTTATGAATCATAAGCGCACCTGTGTCCAGCTGGCAGTCGATATTGCCAAGCGCATGCAGGATAATTTCGGTGCGGAGATAAAAATCGATATGGATCTGCTGATTTCTGGTGCAATCCTGATTGATGTGGGCAAGTTACTGGAATACGATATAGTCGACGGCAAGCTGATTACCAGCAATGCCGGAAAAATCGTGCGCCATCCATTCAGCGGTGTCGGTATCGCCGCCCGGTTCGACCTGCCGGCGGAGGTTCAGCATATCATCGGCACCCATTCCAAGGAAGGTGACCTGGGCTACCGGACGGTGGAATCGATAATCGTCCATCATGCCGACTTTGTATCATTCGAACCATTCAAAGCTTAAATAATCAATTAACAACGAAGGCAACGAATTAAACGAGGAACAAACGTATAATTCCAATTTCCTTGTCTTTTTCGTGGCTCATCATAAATCGGTGATAATATGTCTCAAAACCTTGTAGAAAAACTTGCCCAGAGGTATGCCGTCGATTTAGCAGCTGGGGTTAAAGTACAGGCCGGTGATTATCTATCCATTCAGCCGGCCCATATCCTGACCCATGACAATACCGGTGCAGTTATGTCCAAGTTTCGCTCGATCGGCGCCAGCAAAATCGCCAATCCGCGCCAGCCAATGTTCGCCCTGGACCACAACGTTCAGGATAAAAGTGAGGCCAACCTGAAGAAATACGCCGGCATCGAGGCTTTCGCCAAAGCGATGGGCGTCGATTTCTATCCCGCCGGTCGCGGGATCGGTCACCAGATCATGCTGGAAGAGGGCTATGCCTTCCCCGGCACGCTGGCGGTCGCGTCCGACAGTCATTCCAATATGTACGGCGGATTGGGTTGCCTGGGCACGCCGATCGTGCGCACCGACGCCGCAGCGATCTGGGCCACGGGCCGGACCTGGTGGCAGGTGCCGCCGGTAGCCAAAGTCAATCTGACCGGCAAATTACCGGCCGGCGTAACCGGCAAGGATTTGATCATCACGCTCTGCGGTGTGTTCAATCATGACGAAGTCCTTAATTTCGCCCTGGAATTCGGTGGAGACGGTATCGCCGGGTTGACCATCGACGAACGTCTGGCGATTGCCAATATGACCACTGAATGGGGCGCTCTGGTGGGACTATTTCCGATCGACACTGTCACGATTAAATGGTTATATGACCGTGCTGCTGCAATCGAAAAGCGTGGACTGGAAGGCGTTCCCTCTGATGCCGACGGGAATGGCGTTCATCCCCGGATGAACAAGGCCCGCATTGCCGCATTGGAAGCGAATCCGCCTGCCGCCGATCCCGATGCTTATTACAGCAAGGAACTGACAATCGACCTCTCGACGGTCAGCCCCAGTGTTTCCGGACCGCACAATGTCAAGACCATGACCTCCGTGGCGGAGATGGAAAAGCGCAACCTGAAAATCCACAAGGCCTACCTGGTTTCCTGCGTCAACAGTCGTGTGGACGACCTGGCCGAAGCCGCCGCCGTTGTGAAAGGTAAAAAAGTGGCCGCTGGGGTGGAATTTTATGTCGCCGCCGCTTCCAGAGAAGTGCAGGAGGAGAGTGAACGTCGCGGTGACTGGCAAACGCTGATCGCGACCGGAGCAATTACGATACCGCCGGGTTGCGGTCCCTGCATCGGGCTGGGCGTAGGATTACTGCAGGATGGCGAGGTCGGTATTTCAGCCACCAACCGCAATTTTAAGGGCCGGATGGGTTCCAAGGAAGCGCAGGCCTTCCTGGCGTCACCGGCGGTGGTGGCCGCCAGCGCCCTGGCCGGCAAAATCGCCGGACCGGCACCATTCGCCGGACAATTGGTGAAGAGCAATATTAAAGTGGCTCCGGCGTCCAAGCGCGCGGCCGTCAGCACCAGTCTGTTGGATGGTTTCCCGGCCAAGCTATCCGGTACAGCCATCTTCTGTCATCAGGATAATCTGAATACTGATGGTATATATCCTGGAAAATATACCTACATCGATGATTTTACCCCGGTGCAGATGGCCGCAGTCGTGATGGAAAACTATGATGCTGAATTCGGCCAGCTGGCGCAGAAGGGTGACATCTTGGTGGGCGGATACAATTTCGGCACCGGCAGCTCCCGCGAACAGGCCGCAACCGCGCTGAAATATCGCGGCATCCAACTGGTGCTGGCCGGCTCTTTCAGCCAGACCTATAAGCGCAACGCCATCAACAACGGCTACCTGGTGCTGGAAGCGCCGGAGTTGCTGGAGGACTTGAAAGCCAAGTTCGGCAAGACTAAGCTGACTGTGCGCACAGACTTGGAGATCGTCATCGATTTCAGCGCCGCCCAACTGACTTGTGACGGTAAAACGTACAATATCGGCACAGTCGGTACTGCGGCGCAGGAACTGATCCTGACCGAAGGACTGGAAAACTGGGTTAAGAAAAAAATTCAATAAACAACTAATTACACGAATTATGCCATGATGTACATCGTTGAAATCAGTATAATTCGTAGCTAACCAAGGGAAGTGAAATGGCAAAGAGAACAATAGTAGCGATGCCCGGCGACGGGATCGGCAAGGTAGTATTGGATGAGGCGATCCGCGTACTGGAAGCCGCTGGCTTTGAAGCCGATTACGTGGAAGGTGATATTGGTTGGGAATTCTGGTGCAAGGAGGGCAACCCGCTACCCCAGCGAACACTCGACCTGATCGAGCAGCATAAGATCGGCCTCTTCGGTGCGATCACCTCCAAACCCAAAGATGATGCTTTTGCCGAACTGGCGCCTGAATTGAAGGAAAAAGGGCTGGTATATTCCAGTCCGATTGTCGGTCTGCGCCAGCACTTCGGGCTGGATATCTGTCTGCGGCCTTGCCGGACTTATACCGGTAATCCGCTGAATTTCATTCGCCGCGGTCCCGGCAACACGGTTGAAGAACCGGAGGTTGACGTAGCAATTTTCCGCCAGAACACCGAGGGTTTGTACGGTGGTGTCGAATGGACGGACCCACCGCAGCAGGTGCATGATGCTCTGATGACCCATCCCAAATTCAAGAAGAATTTCGGTATGGTTCCGAAAAATGAGATTTCGATTTCGACTCGGATTTTCACTAAAAATGCCACCTATCGAATTCTGCGGGCAGCTTTCGAACATGCCCGGAAATGGGGTTATAAATCAGTGACGGTCTGCGAAAAACCCAACGTCATCCGCGAGACCTCCGGCATGATGTACAAGATGGCCCAGCAGATGCAGAAGGCCGATTTCCCCGACATCGAACTCTGGAATACCAATATCGACGCCCAGATGATGTGGCTGACCAAGAATCCGGAGAATTATGGGGTCATCGTGGCCGGCAACATGTTCGGCGATATCGTCTCCGATGGTTTCGCCGGACTGATCGGCGGTCTGGGCTTTGCCTGTAGCGCCCAGTACAACCCCGAGACCGGAATCGGCGTTTTCGAACCGACTCACGGTAGCGCCCCCAAATATGCCGGTTACCCGGTATCGATCGTCAACCCAATCGCTATGGTCGAATCGGCCTGCATGATGCTGGATTACATCGATGAGCCGGCGATCGCCAAGAAGATCAGGAAGGCCGTGGCCGATGTCGTAGCCGAAGGCAAGGTGCGGACCTACGACATGGCTAAAATGTCCGGCCGGGCCGACGTGATCGAAAAAGGCGCTGCCTCTACCACCCAAATGGCCGACGCCATCATCGCCAAGCTTTAAAGATAATTAATAACGAAGAGGACAGAAAAAAGAACGAAAAGAGCAAAAGTTGAACAGGAACATCGTTCGATGTTTTTCTTTCAAAATTGTTATTTCATTGATTTCGTTTGATTCGTTGTTACAAAAAGGAAATTCCAATGGATAAATCAATCTCCCGGCGGATCGCCGAATTTGCCGTGAACCTGAAATATGAAGACCTGTCGCCGGAAGTGATCCTGGAGGCAAAACGCTATCTGTATGATTCCTTCGGCTGTGCCTTTGGCAGCATGCATACTTTTGATGTCAACGCTATTCACGAGCTGTATTCGGAAATGGGCGGCAAGGAAGAGGCCACCATTATCGGTTTCGGCGAGCAGATTCCGGCTGTGAACGCCACTTTGATCAACGCGCTGATGATCCGGGCCCTGGACTTCAACGACATCTACTGGAAAGAAGACCCCAGCCACCCCAGTGATATTATCCCGGCCGCCCTGACCGTAGCTGAAAAAGTCAATGCGTCCATGAAAGATGTGATCGTCGCCGTCGTCCTGGCCTACGAATTCGAACAGCGCATGTGCCTGTTCGCCAAGCCCGGCGTGCGCGAACGGAAATGGCACCACGCCACCCTGACCCAGTTCGTGTCACCGATCGTAGCCGGTAAAATTCTGGGCCTTTCGGTGGATCAGATGGTCAATGCCATCGGCATCTCCGGCTGTCACAACCACACCATCGGTTGCCCCACCGCCGGTAAACTGACGATGATGAAAAATACCGTCGATCCGATGGCGGTGCAGTCCGGGGTCTTCGCCGCCCTGCTGGCCCAGAAAGGCTACAGCGGTACCGAAAAAGTGTTCGAAGGCAAGGAAGGTTTTATGGATACTTTCATCGGCTGGAACGCCAAGGCAGAAGCGTTGAAACCACGCGATATGGAAGGCCGCGACGGTGTTTCGACCTGGAGCTGGGACGTGGACGCTCTGGTTGGTAATCTGGGTAAGAATTACAAGATTCTGGAATGCAGCATGAAAGCCTTTCCGACCGAGGCGTTGACCCATACCCATATATCCTGCGTGCTCAAGGTGATGACCAACAATAACCTGACCTACGCGGATATCAAGGAAGTGAAAGTGACCTGCTTCGCCCAGGCCCACGATATCCTGTTCGACCCCACCAAGTACCGGCCCGAATCACGGGAAACCGCCGATCATTCCCTGCCTTATTGCCTGGCGGCGGCCATGGTGGATAAGAAGATCACCACTGAATCCTTTACCGATGAAAAGTTAAAGGATCCGCGAGTTTACAAAGTGATTGATAAGATCGTCGGGATTCCGTCACAGGAATTCGAAAAGATGTTCCCGGCCAAACAGCCCTCGCGGGTGGAAATAACCACTAACGACGGCCGCGAATTCGACGAATATCTGGAATACCCCAAGGGCGATCCCCGCGAGCCGATGACGATGACCGACCTGGAAAATAAATTCAATTCCCTGGCCGCCGGATTGTTCGATGCCGAGGAACTGAAACAGTTGAAAGACACGATCTTTAATTGCGAAAGCATGAGCGCCCGCGATTTCATGAGTCAGATGGTGGTTTCGGTCTGATTTGATTTGGACAACCTTCCAGGTCGCTGTTCTGTGACCTGGAAGGTAACACTTCAGGTGCATGCGTGACCATGCCCCTTTTTAATATGCGATTTTGTAGGGACAACTCTCGAGAGTCGTCCCTACACCTACCATTTCTAAAATGTTGTTCATGCCAACTTATTCCATTCCATCCGTAATTTCTCTGCATTATGCGATACATCGGACCGGATTTTTACCATATCACCGACCTGCTCACCGAAGACGAACTGCTGATCCAACAAACGGCCCACGATTTCGTCCGGGATAAATTTTTACCCCTGATCCGGGAGCATTACCGCCATGGCACTTTCCCACTGGACCTGATTCCACAGCTGGGAGAACTGGGCTTTTTCGGCGCCAATCTGCCGGAAGTGGCCGGTGGGTCGGCGGTCAGCAACGTAGCCTACGGCCTGATCATGCACGAGCTGGAACGGGGCGACTCGGGCCTGCGCTCCTTCGCCAGCGTCCAGGGCGGGCTGGTGATGTACCCGATCTGGCAGTACGGTTCGGAAGAACAGCGACGGCGCTGGTTGCCGCAACTGTCCGCAGGGACCGCCGTCGGTTGCTTTGGACTGACCGAACCGGATTTCGGTTCCAATCCCGGCGGGATGCTCACCCGGGTCAGACGCACCGGCGACGGCTGGTTACTGAACGGAGCCAAGATGTGGATCACCAACGGCAGCCTGGCGGATGTCGCCTTGGTTTGGGCCAAAGACGCCGCCGGTACAATCCGCGGTTTTCTGGTCGAAAAGGGCACCGCCGGTTTCTCCGCCCCGGAAATGGAAGGCAAACTGAGCCTGCGGGCCTCGGTGACCTCCGAATTGATTCTGCAGGACGTGATCGTACCGGATACGGCCGTGTTGCCGGGGGTGGAAGGCCTGAAAGGACCGCTGTCCTGCCTGACCCAGGCTCGCTATTCGATCGCCTGGGGGGCCATCGGTGCGGCGGTGGACTGTTACGAAACCGCCCTGCGTTATGCCAAAGAGCGTAAACAATTCAGCCGGCCGATCGCCGGTTACCAGTTGACCCAGGCCAAACTGGTGGACATGCTGGAGGAGATCACCAAGGCGCTGCTGCTGGCGATCCGGTTGGGGCGTCTGAAGGATGCGGGCAAAATGGACTACACCCAGGTATCGCTGGCCAAGCGCAATAACGTCCGGATCGCCCGCGATATCGCCCGCAGCGCCCGCGAAATCCTCGGCGCCAACGGCATTTTGGACGAGTACCCGGTCCAGCGTCATGCCGCCAACCTGGAATCGGTCTATACCTACGAAGGCACCCACGAAATGCATACCCTGATCGTGGGACAGAACATCACCGGCCTGAGCGCCATCGATTAAATTTATCAGGATTAGCTAATGGGAATATTTGAAGCATTCACCAGTCGTTTCGTACCAGCCGGCAACGATTTGCATTACCGCACGCGGATCGGCAGATTCCAGGGCTGGGTATCCGTCATTGTCAACACGCTACTGTTTATCGTCAAACTGGTGCTGGGACTGCTTACCGGTTCGATAAGTCTGATGGCCGACGCGATTCACACCCTGTCAGACGTCCTGTCGTCGGTGGTCGTGATCTGGGGCTTCAACGCCGTGGAAAAACCGGCTGACAGCGAGCACCCCTACGGACACGGCCGGGCGGAGTACATCGCCACGCTGGTGATCGCAGTGATGCTGGCTGTGGTGGGGATCGAATTCGTCAAATCCGGGATCGAGCGCATCCTGGAACCGCGGATCATGATCGCCGGTTGGTGGATGATCGTGGCCGTGATTTTGACGATCGTGATCAAGGAAATCACCGCCCGCTATGCCGAATTTTTGGCCGTCCGGATCGCTTCCGGGGCCCTGAAAGCCGATGCCTGGCATCACCGGACCGACGCCATTTCATCGGTGCTGGTGGTGATCGCCATGATCGCCGGACGCTACGGCTACGGTAACCTGGATGGCTGGGCCGGTGTCGGCGTGGCCCTGATCATTCTCGGGACCGCCTGGGAAATCGCCCGGGAAGCCATCGATGACCTGATCGGCAAACCGCCCAGTGACGATGAATTAGAGGAAATCCGCCAGGCCGCCATGGCCATCAACGGCGTGCTGGGTACCCACGACATCACCGTTCACAGCTACGGCAGCGATAAATACGCCAGCCTGCATATCGAGGTCGACGCCGGGCAGCAAGTGCTGCGGACCCACGATATTTCCGAGGCGGTGGAAGATGCGATCACGGACCGCTTGGGGATCAATCCCACCGTGCACGTGGACCCGGTCTATATCGAACATCCGCTGGTACGCCAGGTTCACGACTTCCTCCAGGCGACCTTGCGGGGCGAGACCACCGTAACCGGCTTCCACGATGTGCGGATCGTCGCCACCGACGAACATCATGTAATCCTGTTCGGGCTCAACATGAATCCCGGGGCCGCTAAAAAACAGCAGAACAGTTGCTGTCAGGCCCTCAAGGAAAAACTGGAAGCGGAGTTTCCGGGCTTCCAATTAATCATTAAAATTTCACCGATTCATAAATACGCATGAGCAACCTGCAAAAATTCCGTTCCGAATTTCCCCATACCGACCGCGAGATGGTCTATCTGGATCATGCCGCTGTCTCGCCGATGAACAACCGCGTGAAGGCCAACCTGCTGGCCTATATCCGCCAGGCCCAGGGCGAAAAAATTGAAAACTGGTTCGATACCATGGATATGGCCGTGGCGGCCCGTGAGAAATTCGGCCGCCTGATCAATGCTCCCAAGGAACGCGTCGCCGCCGTCCGCAACACCACCGACGGTATGATCCTGCTGGCCCGCGGTCTGGACTGGCAGAAAGGTGATCGGATCATCCTGCACCGGATGGAGTTCCCCTCCAACGTCTACCCCTGGTGGGATTTGCAGCCGTTCGGCGTCGCGCTGGACTTCCTGGATACGCCGCAGGGTGCGGTCGCGCCGGCGGACCTGGAAAAAGTAGTGACCGACCGCACCCGCCTGGTGGCGGTGAGTTGGGTCCAGTATTTCAGCGGCTATAAAAATGATATCGCCGCCCTGGCGGATTGGTGCCACAGCCGGAGGATTCTGTTAGCCGTGGATGTGATGCAGGGGCTGGGGGCGCTGAAGTATGATAATGCCAGCGCCCAGGCCGATTTCATCGCCACTGGCAGCGCCAAGTGGCTGATGGGTCCGCAGGGGGTGGGCTTCATCTACATCACCGAGGAATTGCAGGAACGGATCCACCCGCCGCACCTGGGCTGGCAGAGCCGGTCCGATCTGCTGAATTTCCATGCCTACGACCAACCCCTGAAGGCCGATGCCAGTCGCTACGAATTTGCCACGCCGTTCAGTCTGGGGGTGTGGGGCGTGAATGGTGCCTTTGATCTATTGCTAGAAGCCGGTCAGCCGGCCATCGAAAACCGGATTATTGAATTGACCGACTACCTGGTGCACCAGTTGCTGACCCGTAATTACCGGATCGTTTCCGACCGCTGCGACGGCGTCAAATCAGGGATTCTGATTACCAGCAACCACAACCCGGAGCGCAACCAGCAGATTTTCGAGTACCTGCATAAAAAGGATATTCATATTTCACTGCGCAACGGCAATCTGCGGGTATCGCCGCATTTCTACAATACCGAAGCGGAGCTGGATAAGTTAGTGGAGGTGGTGGGTCATCTATAGTGTGGTTTTAATAAGTAACGCCAGTCTTAAGACAGATAATCAAATTATTCGGTTGGAATCAATGTGAAAGTGATATCAACAATTTCTTCTCTATCAAGTTTAGATTTATGATATTCCGGAGAAGAACTATATCCATCTGGTACGTTTAATATTTTAATTGTCCATTCATGTAAATATTCAACATTAGTAAATCTGAACTGACCATTACTATCAGTTGTATCTGATTCTTCAGACACCAAAGATGCTGGATGGCCCATATTGTATACCCATGAACCATAGAAAACGTGTAATCCCTCACATGGAGTACCATCTTCGTAGTATACTTTACCTTTTATTTCACCAAATGGATCCTTAAAAAAAAAGGACAAGTCGCAACTACATAATAAAATACAAATGATTGAAATCGTAACTATATTGGCTTTTTGAAATTTCATATTGATCAATGTTTATTAAATTGGTTTATTATCCGAATACCTTTCACATTTTAGCCAGCCGGGCAATATAACGATTTTCAAGAATTACATGGGGGTAGCCCTGTGATGATACGTTTATTATTACCTAACCAATATCAGTTCAGGTACACACAGCCCCGGGGATTAGCAGACGGTACAATGGCCAAGGCCAGGCTGTTATCTTAAAGATCAAGCCAACATTTTTTTGTCCTTGGATTGGCTTAATCAGTCCTGTTTTGTTTAACACTTCAACTTTTTCCCATCTTAACCTGGTTTATTATCCTTTCGACTGTGACAGCAACGTAAGTTTATATGTTTAGCTGGCTAGTGGCAAGCACTTTCCCGATGTCAAATGTTTAATTTTAATGTTGGATGGAAGCAGGGAGGAATTGCATGGTGGAGTGTCAGGTTATTTAAATCCGGGTTGCGCTAAAAATATTTGTAAAAATTAGTGGTTATTCTTAGGGCTCATAAAGTTATGGATTGTAAAATGAATAATCCTTATAATCAGTAAAATCGGTGGGTTTTACTGGGAAGTATGGTATGACATTTGGTTGACAATAATATATAATAAAGGTTGACAATAAGTTGACAATAATGTATTATATATCACGAATACAGTGTGTTATGGATATTAAAATTCAGATATTGAATATTATTAAACAGTCAAATACCGTGACTGGTGTCGATCTGCTGGCGGCGCTGGGTATTACGCGGCAGGCGCTGAATAAACACATTAAGGCTTTGATTGCTGACGGAAAGATTCAAAAAATCGGTATCACTCGTGGCGCCCGCTATAAGTTGGCTGGCAATGGAAGAAAAACCGGTGGTGGGCGGCTACTTCGGACCTTTCAGGTGAATGGTCTGGCGGAAGATAAAGTATTTACCGAATTTGATTCTTCTCTGGGATTGCGACGTGTTCTGAGCGCTAATGCATACAGTATTTTCCAGTATGCCTTTACTGAAATGTTGAATAACGCCATTGATCACTCGCAATCCAAGCAGTGTTCTGTGCTAGTTGAATATGATGATTATCAAGCCGGTTTTACGATCCGGGATTATGGTATCGGCGTGTTCCATTCGATTTTCTCAAATTTCGGATTGAATAATGAAAATGAAGCTGTAGGGGAGTTGCTGAAAGGTCAGAGTACCACCATGGCGAAAAAACATAGTGGCGAAGGCATTTTCTTCACATCTAAAATCGGTGACCTGGTGCATTTCAGATCGCATCGAACATTGCTCAAGTTTATTACTGTCGCTTCCGATGTATTCCTTGAGCAGCGGCGCAATCTGACCGGCACGGAAGTGTACTTTCGGATCAGCCGGCAGTCACTTCGTAAGTTGGACGATATATTTGGGCAATATGCGCCGGAACAGTTTGACTACCGCTTTGAACGGACAAAAATATTCGTAAAGTTATTTGAAGAGGAATACCTCTCACGTTCGAGTGCCAAACGAATGTTGTACGGTCTGGAAAAATACCGGTCGATTGTTCTGGATTTTAATAATGTAATAGCCATAGGTCAGGGTTTTGCCGATGAGGTGTTCCGTGTTTTCAGGCAGCGATATCCAGATATCGAACTGGTCCCGGAAAATGTCAATGAAAATGTGAAAATCATGTTGCACCACGTGCAGAAGACCGTTTGACGGTGGGAGCAGCGCAAGTAACGATCTGCTGGAGGACGGATAAGTCCGACAGGTGGCAGAGTAGCACTCTCAAAAAAGATAGATCAATGTCGCGGTGATTGCTGGTCCGATCCGGTCCGTAATCCGGTAAAGAAGGCCCGGGCGTTGGCGCCGATCGAGCGGCTGTTATAGCCGCCTTCCTGCACTACCAGGCAGGGCAGACGCAGGCCGCCGATCTCGGTACCGATGGTCGTGAAATCGCGGCTGGTGAGGTTCCAGGTGCCGGTGGGATCGCCCTTGGCGGTATCCAGCCCCAGGCACACGACCAGGTAGGTGGGGCGGTACTCCCGGATGCGGGCCAGGGTGTTTTGCAGCGTGCCGAGGTAAGCGGCGGCGTCAACCGTTTCCGGCAAGGGGTAATTCTGGTTGTACCCTGTTCCCTCGCCGGCGCCGCGTTCGTCGGCGAAGCCGGTGAAATAGGGGTAGGCGAAACGCGGGTGCCCGTGGATCGAAATCGTCAGCACGTCCCGGCGTTGGTAAAAAATATCCTGCTGCCCGTTGCCGTGATGATAGTCGATGTCCAGGATGGCGACCTTGCCGAACTGGCTGAGATGCTGGGCGGCAATGGCGGCATTATTGAAGTAGCAGAAGCCACCGAAGAAGCCCCGCTCGGCGTGGTGACCCGGGGGACGTACCAGCGCGTAGGCGCTGCGCCGGCCGGCAAGCAGCTCGCGGGCGCCGGTTAGGGTGCAGTCGACGGCGCGCCGTGCCGCCACGTAAGCATGTCCGCTGATAGGGGTGAAGGTATCAATGCAATAGTATCCCGCCCGAATCGGCAATTCCACCGGCGGCCGGGCCCGGTTGCGGATCGGGAATACATAGGGATAGAGGGGTGTATCCGGCTTAATATTTTTACAGACCTGTTTGAAGTACCTGATGTACTTGGGATCGTGCACGGCGGTAATCAGGTTGTCGCCGTATGTCTGCGGTGCCACGGACTCAAACATGCCAGTGGGTTCGAGCGCCTGACGCAGCGCTCGGATGCGTACCGGCGACTCGACGTAGCCGCGCTCCTTTATATGGTGAATCTCGTGCTGGTCCGTCACCACCAGGGCGATCCGGGCGAGATTGGTTACGACAGGTGCATTCTTCATTACAACCGGGACCGCTACATAGCGCGGTGGCCGCAACCGGACGGGATCATCAACCACCGACCTTTGCACCATTCGCACATAGGCCGGTTTGCAGATATCCGGGTACTTTTGCTGGAGAATACGGGCGATCACCCGTTTCAGGTAGTCGCGGCTGAGCACCGTGTTTTGCGCCAGGTCATCGAATACCAGATAAGGCGGATTATCCGTATCCTGACCGACTGGTGTCTCGTAGGCGGTGTTCGCTATCGGGCGCGCACCGTAGGACTCATAGAATTTCAAGCGCGCCTTGTTCTGTTTGAGCACCTCCGGATTGCGACAGAGTCGCGGGTCGTCGGGCAGGCATTCGAAGAACAGGCCGGCGACACCCAGCGCCAGCGCCTCACTGCGAATCCGGTCGTAGAGCGCTCCGCCCACACCACGACCAGCCAGGCGTTTGTCACTGGCAAGGCTGGCAAGAAAACAAAATTTCAGATCCGTGTCGTAATCAAGCAAAGCCACGCCGCGGACAGTGCCGCGGTGATTTTCGGCTACATAAAGGATCGCACGAAAACGGCCTGCCAGTGGATGCCGCAACGCTTCCGGGATGCGATCGATTTTCTGCTGGTCGAAAAACTCGAATTGTGAATGCAGGATCGCCCGGACCTGCTCCAGGGCCAGCAGATTGGCCGGAACGACATCATCATATATGCGGCGGATACGGAACATCTGGTTATTCCCTCAAACCCAATTTGACTTACTCCATTTCAGGCGGTATCTATTGCTGTACTGCATTTTAATATTAAATCCGAAATATCGTTCTGCTTCCGCAGACGTCATTAGCAGCAGGTACGATTTCCGTATTTGGTTGTTGCGGCAAAGTATACAGCAGCGGTGAGGGAAGCGGCAAGGGGTTTTTGACAGGGGCCGAGGATAGGTAACAGGGGTCAGTGGGCTGGACTTTTGACTGTGTAACGGGGGCTATAGCGGACGCGAAATGACAGTTTGCTTACTATATACCGTTGTTACCGGTAGATTGATAATCCAATCATAAATATATGCTCTGAAGGACCCGCAATCTTCTCACCGGTGAACCGGTAATAATTGTAATCCCCTTTAGTGTAAAGATATTCCGCGCTTTGACTCTCGGAATAGGCGCTCATGGGGCGATATTCAATATCGAGTGAGAAAAACCGCGACGGTGTTATTTTACATCCGAGGATCGTACCATATCTGAACATGGAGTTTGATATATCGCCGGAAAATAACAGATACTGTGGTATATCCGCAGATATTCTGTAACTATGAAACGATCCGCCAAGTGTAAGTCCAAATGTCAGTGCAACCGGAAGCAGGGAAATCGGTGCCAGATATATACTAAAATCGAAAAGCAGCATCGAATACCTTATGTCTTTGAAAATTGGATCATAGAGGGAGGTTCCGGTTCGTAAATCCTCGAGCTTGGTCGTCCAAAAATTTGCACCCAAGTTAATTCCAACCATGACCTCCTTCGGTACGGCGGCAATGCCAGCACCTATTGAAATCCCATTCTTGCTCTGAGCCAGGACGAGTTCGCTGTTGCCAAATTGGTCCAATATAAGTGCTTTGTCAAATTGAACCCAGCCCGCACGGGCGTAAAACCCACCAATAAAAAGTTCGTCCATATCAACCTGGCGGGCAAATACGGAACCAGAGCACAGGATACTGCTCACAAAGAGCATCGAAACGTAGTGTAAGAAATGTGAGGGATTCATTGTTGTGAATTACTCCGGTCTTGCCAATACCATTTGCTTCGAAAAAGGCGCAAGACTCTTTTAGGTGTGTTTAATGGTTAATATTCAGACGGAATACTTCTTTTGGTTAAAAACCCACTATTCGAAACTCCAATGATGATTCGATTATCTTGATCTGAAATTCTTAATAGTGTTCCATGCCTGGAATTAAAAGATCAATAACAGTAGCAGGTGCGATTCCTGAATCCGGTTGCTGTTAATTATACCATAGTGGCAGGAGTGGTCGCAAGGGGTTTTTAGCAGGGATCAGGGATCAGATGGCAGGGGTCGGTTTACCAGGTTTTCGACCAAATAACGACGGACTTCGGCAGATACGAAATGACTATGAGGCCGGATTCGAGGTTTTGACTTCTTAAATCGTTAATCCTTGTTCGGTGTTCTTCGCTCGCTGCTCCCGGCTGCTAAGTGCAATCCTTATAAATATGATACAATCCCTTTAAGGTCAAGTCTTCGTCAAAATGAGTGATTGCCTTGGATATGCCGGCGATCACCTTGCCCAGTCCGCCGGTGACGACTACCGGGATATCGCCCCAGTCTTTTTCCTTCTTGATCCGTTCCACCATGCCGTCGACCATATCGGCGGCGCCGAACAGAATCCCACTGGTCAGGTTGGTCTGGGTGTTGGTGCCGATGGCGGTGGCCGGAACGTTGAAATCGATGCGGTGCAGCAGGGCCGCCTTCTGCAACAGGTAGTTGGCGCTGGTTTCGATGCCGGGGGCGATCGCCCCGCCGATGAAACTGCCGTTGTCGTCCACCACGTCGTAGGTGGTGGCGGTGCCGAAATCGATCACGATCGACGGCTTGCCGTAGAGCAGTCCCCCGGCGTAGGCGTTGGCGATACGGTCGGCGCCGACCTCGCGCGGCGTATCCACCAACAGCCGGATGCCCAGATCCAGGGCGCCGCTGACTTCCAATGGTTCCATCCCCAGGAACCGGGTGGTCATCTTGCGGAACACGAAGGTCAGTTTGGGTACGACGCTGCCGATGACGACCCCTTTCAGGGCGGGCAGGTTGATCTCATAGGTCAGTGCCAGTTGCTGGAACAGCGCCCAGCTCTCGTCGATGGTGCGCGATTCCTCGCTGCGCAGGCGCCAGCTATCCAGCAGCCGGCCGTCGGAAAACAGACCGAAAACAATGTTGGTGTTACCCACATCGATCGCTAATATCATTCGACCTCCCGGAATTCGTTGATTGTACCGCTGGCAAAGGGAGCGGTTTTCCCTTCCGCCGCAATCAGCGCCTCGCCCCGATTATTGATCCCCGCGAATTTACCAATTACTTTGGTTCCGGCGACATTCATTGTGACGGTCGCACCAATCAGCAGGGCCGCGCGTTGCCAGTGCTGCACCAGCCGGGCGGCGCCGTAATCGGGTTGTGCCAGCCATAACCGCAGCCGGTTGAGGATGGCGGCCAGCAGGCTTTCCCGTCGGAATTTGCGGCCGGATTCATTTCGCAGGGATGTCGCCCGTTGCCGCAGGCTGGGCGGAAAATCGGTATGAGTGTTGTTTACATTCAGCCCGATCCCGATCACGGCGGCGGTCAGCCGGCGACCGGAAATCCGGCTTTCGCAGAGGATGCCGCCGGTCTTTTTGCCGTTCAGATAAATATCGTTGGGCCACTTCAGTTGCGCCGGCAGCCCGGCGTCGGCCAGCGCTTCCGCCACGGCCACGCCGCTGATGATCGGCAGTAGTCCGGCCCGGTCGGCGGCCAGGTCTGGTTGCAGCAGGATCGAAAAGGTCAGTCCCAGCCCCGGACGTGCCAGCCAGGTATGGGCGCCACGGCCGCGGCCGGCGGTTTGATCATCGGTGATAACGACGGTTCCAGCGCTGCCGTTGGATTCGAATAGGCGCCAGGTCTCGGTGTTGGTGGAATCCAACCGGGGATAATAGACCAGCTGCCAGAATTCGCGGTCGTCTTCCAGAAGTGCGTTAACTTCGTGGATCGCAAACACGATTCAAATAAAGAATAATTTGAGCTGAATAACCGTCAGGGTAAAGCCGAATATGGAACCGACCACGACCTGGGCGGGGGTGTGGGCCTTCAGGATCACCCGTGATGTGCCCACCAGGGCGGCCAGAGCGGCCATCGGCCAGGCGTAGGAATTCCACAACACCCACAGGGCCGCCAGCGGACTGGTCAGGCCAGCGGCGTGGATCGAAATCTTCCAATAGCGGGTAATGAAGATGACAATGATCAGGTTGGTCAGCGAACAGAATACCAGTCCCCGGGTGAAATTATCCGCTTTCAACAGTTCCAGGATGATATAGGCGGCGCCGTATGACAGCATGCTGACTAACAGCGGGACTAGGCGTTGATCGCGGCGCGACACATTCAGGTCGGTGATGGCACCCCGGTGCCGCAGCCACAGCAGCATCAGCAGCGGTACGATTGCCGCAAAAACCAGGATAACCAGCCAGATCAGCATGCGGTGGCCGGGCAGGCCGGCCTGACTGATCAGGATCGCAAAGGCCGCGGGCGCCACGATGACCGGGCTGAACAGGTTGGAAATCAATTTGGCAATTGGAATCATCGGCGCATCGTATCAGCTACAAGGATCAAGTTTTTTCCGCAATTTCAGTTCCATTCCGGGATTGATAATACCGGCGTTGTTTTCGATCATGTCCTCATTATCGAAATACAGGATGATCCAGGCTAATTCATCATCAAAAACCTTGCCAGCGATCGACCAGAGGGTCTCCCCCCGGGAAATCTTGTAGGAGTAGTATTCGACCGGGCAATTTTTGACCTGTGCGGTCGGTTTCAGCAGGTCGATGAAACGATAGGGGTAGATCAGATTCGGGTTGGGACCGATTTCCTCGCGGTTCCATTCATAGATTTTTTTCCACATCAGCCAGTCGCCGTATTCTTTCTTGGCAATCTTGCTGAGGTAGTCGTCGCGCTTGATCATGTAGTCCTGGAAACTGCTGTCGGTGAAGACCACTTCCGGTTTCGGCAGCGGCGGCGTGATCGTCACTTTATCCACGACCGGTTTGACTGCTACTGGTTTTGGCGTAACGGCTTTCGGTTCTGGCGCAGCAGTTGCCGGTTCAACGATTTTTACGACCGGTTCGATCTCGGCGATCATCTGCTGTTCAGCCGACTCATCTACCACGACTGGCGCCGGTGCAGTACTGACGGTGGTCTTTGCTTCACTGGCAACCGGGGTCGTTTCGCTCACGGCTGCGGTTTTAGCGGCGGCCTGATCGAATTTAGGATCGCCACCCTGATTGTTCATTTTAAGGCGGTCCGACTCGCTGGTCGGCGTTACGCCGGCCGGGGAATCGGGGCTGACCAGTTCTTCGGTTTTCTTGGCGCAGGAAACCAGCAGCACCAGCAGCAGCAGAAGAAGAGTAAATTTTTTCATTATGCTCCCTCGCATATTGATAATCATCGTAATTGGAAAACCAAGTTGGGTCTTATACGCGGTAAAAGTCGGTAAGTTCTATTGATTTATCGCAATTATCCGGAAAACCAGATCGAAATTACGAAATAAACACTATTCAAAGAGATAAGAATGGCGCGGCATGACCAATATCACGTTGCTTTATATTCGCCGAACACGCCACGCAGTGCGTCGGCGATCTCACCCACGGTACAGCGGCTGCGCACGCAGTCGATGATCGGCGGCAGCAGGTTATCGGTCCCACTCGCGATGGCGATCAGGTCGTGCAGATGTTCGGCGACGGCGGAATTATCCCGCGCCTGCTTGAATTCACGCATATGGGCGACCTGCCGATCCACCGCCGCCCGGTCGATTTTAAGTAATTCCGGTGCGGTTTCGTCGTCGCCGGTGTATTTATTGACGCCGACCAGAATCCGGTCGCCGCAGTCCAGTTCCTGTTGAAAGTGATAGGCGCTGGCGGCGATCTCACTCTGAATCCAGCCCTGGTCGATGGCGCGTACGGCGCCGCCGCGCCGGTCGATTTCGGCGATCAGTCCCCGGGCTTCGGCTTCTATCTGGTCGGTGAGTTCCTCGACCACATGACTGCCGCCGAATGGATCGGGATAGTCGGGAATACCGGTCTCATGGGCGATGATTTGCTGGGTGCGTAGTGCCAGTCGGGCCGCTTCGGCCGATGGCAGGGCCAGTGCTTCGTCGCGGCTGTTGGTATGCAGCGACTGGGTCCCGCCCAGTACCGCCGACAGGGCCTGCAGGGTGGTGCGGACGACGTTGTTGTCGATCTGGCGGGCGGCCAGGGTCGAGCCGCCGGTCTGGGTGTGAAAACGCAGCACCTGGGCCTTGGGATTGGTGACCTCAAAGCGGTCTTTCATGATTGTCGCCCAGAGCCGACGGGCCGCTCGGAATTTCGCAATCTCGGTCAGGAAACCGTTGTGGGCGTTGAAGAAAAAGGACAGGCGGGCGCCAAAGGTATTGGCATCCAGGCCGCGCAGCCGGGCGGCTTCCACGTAGGCGATGCCGTTGGCCAGGGTGAAGGCCAGTTCCTGGGCTGCGGTGCTGCCGGCCTCGCGGATATGGTATCCGGAAATCGAAATGGTATTCCATTTTGGGATATGGCTGGCGCAGAATTCAAAGGTGTCGGTCACCAGCCGCATCGAAGGCTCCGGCGGGTAGATGTAGGTTCCGCGTGCAATATATTCTTTCAGGATGTCGTTCTGGATCGTACCGGTCAGCTTGTCCGCCGGCACGCCCTGATTTTCGGCCACGACAATATAATTGGCCAGCAGGATCGCGGCGGTGGCGTTGATCGTCATCGAGGTCGATACCCTATCCAGCGGTATGGCGTGGAAAAGCCGTTCCATATTGTCCGGGGTCGCGATCGGCACACCAACCCGACCGACTTCGCCGGCGGCCAGCGGGTGATCGGAATCATAGCCGATCTGGGTCGGCAGGTCGAAGGCCACCGACAGCCCCATCACGCCCTGATCCAGCAGATAGCGGTTGCGCCGATTGGACTCTTCGGCCGAGGTGAAACCGGCGTACTGGCGGGTGGTCCACAGGCGGCTGCGGTACATATCAGGATGAATGCCGCGGGTGAACGGAAATTCCCCGGGTTTTTCGATCATGTGAACCGGCGCTCTTTTTTAATGCTCTGGTAGGCGTCGTTGACGGACTTGAATTTTTCCTCCGCCAGTTTGCGTAAATCGGTACCCAGATGCTCCACCTTGTCGGGATGATACTTGTTGGCCATTCGGCGGTAGGCCTTTTTCACTTCTTCATCGTTAACGTCGGAATTGATTTCCAGGATTTTGTAGGCGGCATCGCCGCTGCCGATAAACATCGCCTGGATCGAATCGAAATCGGAATCATTTACATTGATCCAGCGGGCGATGCGCCGGATAATTTCATCTTCCTGGGGATGAATCTGGCCATCCGCCATTGACAGGCCGAACAGCACATGGATCAATTCCAGCCGGCTGGGGTGATCCATGGAGTGCTGAATCTGCCGGCAGACATCCCGCAGGGGATAGTCCTGCTCGAGAATGTCGCGGAACAGCGTCATCAATTCCTGGGCATCGACCGGGCTGAACTGACGCAACAGGAATTGCTTCACATATTCCAGTTCTGACTTCAACAGTTGCCGGTCCGCCTTCATGACCGATGCCAGCAGCACCAGCAGCGCGACGGCAAAATCCCCGGGTTGGGTCCGCCTGGAGTCGGTCGAACTGCGATATCCGCCGCCGAAATTGTAGCTGCCCGCGCCGGCCTGCTGTTCGCTCATTGTGGCTAATGCGAAACCGATAATCCCCCCGATCGGACCGCCGAATGCCCAGCCGATACCACCCCACAGTAATCTTTTACCAATTGCCATATCGAATTAATCTCCGTCGATTCGCAGCAGCAGATCACCCTTGTTCTTGGTGATGCCCTGTTTTACAAATATTTCCCCCACGGTCCCGCTGGCCGTGCTCAGAATTTCATTCTCCATTTTCATCGCTTCCAGGATCAATAATTTATCCTTCAGGTTGACCCGGTCACCCGGTTTTACCAGAATCTGTTTCACCAAACCCGGTATCGGCGCCAGAATATTCTGCGCCGTACCGGCGGCGGTCGGATTGAGTCCGAATTTTTCCAGCAGGATTTGCGTCTCGTCCTTGAGTCGCACGCAGAAAGACTGCTGGTCGATTGTGACCCGGTAGCCGCCGTTCTTGACGGTCAGGCTCAGGTAATGCGAGGCGCCGTTGATAATCAGTGAATAGGAATAGGGGCTGAGCCGGATGCAGTCGATGTTCTGGACACGGTCGGTCATCCGAACCAGGAAGCCAGCGGCTTGCCGCTCGACGGCGAATTCCAGTGTCAGATCGTCGATCAGCGCCTTGAATTTCATTGTTGTTCCTGCCGGCGGCCCTGGAGCTTCCAGTTGCTGGCCGTGGTAACGCCGTTTTGCGGTCGTGGCCGGTCGGTTGCCAGCGTATGGTGGAGAGCCGCTGCCACGGCGCCCACATCCCGTTTGCCGGCCGCGGCGACGGCCACCTGGCGACCGATTGCGTCCATTTCCTTCTGGATGAAATGGGTGTCATAGCGACCCTGAATGAAGTTGGGATTGTTCATTACCGCCAGGCAGAAGGGTATGACAGTTTCGACGCCGACAATATGGAATTCCGACAGGGCCCGACGCATCCCGGAAATGGCGCCTTCGCGGGTCGAGCCGTGAATGATTAATTTACCCAGCAGCGGATCGTAATAAGGCGTGACCTCCTCGCCCATCCGCAGGCCGTGATCGAGACGCACGCCGAATCCGTCCGGCAGGACCAGCTCGTGGATCGTTCCGACCGATGGCGTGAAATTATTGAAACCATCCTCGGCGTAGATTCTGCATTCGATGGCGTGTCCGTGGAATTTGAGATCAGCCTGGCGGAATTCCAGCGGTTCGCCCCAGGCGATGCGAATCTGCTGCCGCACCAGGTCGATCCCGGTAACGACTTCGGTGATCGGATGTTCGACCTGGAGCCGCGTGTTCATTTCCAGAAAGTAAAAATTATGCCGGGCATCGACCAGAAATTCCACCGTCCCGGCGCCGACATAATCGGCGGCCCGTGCCAGCTCCACGGCCTGATCCAGCAAGGCCTGCCGCAGGCCGGGAGCGATAAACGGTGACGGCGTCTCTTCGATTATTTTCTGATAGCGTCGCTGGATCGAGCATTCCCGCTCTCCCAGGGCGATGCAACTGCCGTGCTGGTCGGCCAGGATCTGAACCTCGATATGATGCGGGTCTTCAAGGTATTTCTCGATGTATATCCGGTCGTCGGCAAAAGAGGATTTGGCTTCCGAGCGGGCCCGTTCCAGTCCTGCTGCCAGATCAGCTGGACGGGCAACGATCCGCATGCCTTTGCCGCCACCGCCGCCGGCCGCTTTTACCAGCACCGGGTAGCCGATCTCACGAGCGATTGCCTGCGGATCATCGCTGTCAGTTAACGGCCGTTCGAGACCCGGCACCACCGGTACGCTGGCCTGGAGCGCCCGTTGCCGGGCGGCGGTCTTGTCGCCCAGCTCGCGGATGGCCGCCGGCGGCGGTCCGATCCAGGTCAGACCGTTAGCTTCAATCGCTTGTGCGAATTCAATATTTTCCGACAAAAAACCGTACCCGGGATGTATTGCCTCGGCGCCGGACTGCCGGGCGACAGCCATGATCCGGTCGATATTCAGGTAACTCTCGGCGGCCGGGGGCGGTCCGACGGGATAGGCTTCATCGGACATCAGAATATGCGGCGCGGTGCGGTCGGCGGTGGAATATATTCCGACTGTTGCGATACCCATTTCCCGGCAGGTCCGTAGAACCCTGATAGCGATTTCTCCACGATTCGCCACCAAAATCTTTTTAAACATAGTCAAAACTAAGCAGTATCGGATTTATGAAAAAGTTATATTCTGGACCTATGAAAATACCGATACGCAAGCGCTTGGCACTGAAATGGGCGCAACGGAACGTTCACCCGGCCGCCGAACTCCACCGGCCGCTCGCTTTCCGGAGCCAGGGCGCCGGGTTAACCAGAGTGCTGGTTGTTTTTCCGGAAGATCAAACCTACTTTCGCATCGCTCAGTTTTTCCTGCGAACGGTGCTGGCCAATCCCGGGATGGTGGTTCACGTGCTGGGTAAAACGTCCCTTGAAGCGTTGGCTTGGATCCGGGATCAGGCCACCGTGAAAACCTATGCGGTGGAAGATTTCAATTGGTGGGGATTGCCCCGGCCGGAGACGTTGTCGCGAATCTATAACCAGCCTTACGATGCCGTAGTGGACTTAAACCCGGAATTCAATTTACCGTCCGCCACTCTGGTATGGTATTCCCGGGCTCCCCTGCGGGTTGGGTTTAAATCCGAATATTCCTACGAGTTTTATAATCTTGAAGTCGATCGCAAACCCGAATCATTCATTGAGCAAGGATATGTAAATATACAAAAAATACTGGGGTTATAATGATAATATACATTTTTGAGGACCGGTTTGCGGTTGATTTCGAACCGCTCACACAAACACGGCCGGCATTTGATCTGCGCTGCGGCGCGTTTACCTTTCTGGAACGTTTGCGGAAAATGGTGCCGGACGGCGAAATTCGGTTGGTGGTGCGACTACTCCTGGTTGACACCGTGGCCGAAACCCATCCGGATTTCAGTGTGAATCCTGCGGTGGCCGAGGACGGATTATGGCTGCTGGGCAATGTCTACTGGGATGATAAAACGCTGGCGGAATTGCTGATCGCCCCACCGGGCCTGTTCTATAGTGCTGAGATTCCGGTGGCCGCCCGCCTCACGGCCGAGGAGGGGCAGGAATGGTTGAATAGCGGAGGTCCGGTTGTGAATGCCTGCCAGGCAACCATACCGCGACACAATTTGTCTGTCCAGGTGGCCCGCCGTCTTTGGGATATCAATCAGGCCCTGCCGGCGACTCTGGTCGACGATCAGCGCTGGTTTCCGGCCGGTGTTCCCAACGCTGCCGATTATCCGGGAGTCTACCTGATCAAACGGGAAAATATTTTTATTGGCCGTGACGTCATGATTTCACCTATGGTATTTATTGATGCTACCGTGGGACCGGTCCTGATTTCGGAAAATGTCACCGTTGATCCGTTCGTTGTCATCACTGGACCGGTCTATATTGGTCCCGGCTGTCATCTGAGCCCCCACACCGTCCTTAGGAACGGTTGCGCCATCGGTCCGGTGTGCAACCTCGGTGGTGAAATCAAGGGAACCGTTATCCAGGGCTATTCCAATAAAAGTCATTATGGTTTCCTCGGCGATTCATATCTGGGGGAATGGGTCAATCTCGGTGCCGGAACGACCAACAGCAATTTGAAGAATAATTACGGCAACGTATCGGTCATGGTCAATGGAAGGGCAATAGACAGCGGACTGGTCCATGCCGGTGTTTACCTGGGCGATCATGTGAAGACCGGAATTAATACTCCGCTCAATTCGGGGACGATTATCGGCACCGGCTCCAGCGTGGTCAGCGGTTTCTTCCCGCCCAGGCTGATACCGCCATTCACGTTTCTGGTTAACGAAAAGGCAAGTTGCTACTCTTATGCTAAATTTATCGCTACTGCCAGGATAGTTATGGGACGTCGGAATTGGACCCTTTCACCGGCGACGGACCGGCTTTTGTCGGCGATCTATGCCGATAGCGAAAAATATTATAGCCGGGATTAATATTCCGATTGGTAATATTAGTGTTGACGAGGCCCGGTCAGCCAGTTATATTTTGCCCCGATTTTTCAGGAAAAAATAGATGTTAGAAGGAATAATTTGTCCCGTTTGTGAAAGCTCCCTTGAAGAAGATCAGCTTAAGGAATCATTGATCTGTAGTATATGTAAAACAGATTTACGAGATCGCAAGTACCTTGATTTTCTGGAATATTTGATGACTCACGGAATCGTCGAAAATCTGGATTTTTTCGATACCGACGTTTACAGTGAGGATATTGAGCGACTGGAAGCTACCGACGAGGAAGAGATCGATCCCGCCGAATTCGAGCGCAAAAAAGATACTTTCAGTCTTTACGAGAATGAAATGGATGGCCAGGTCGTTGAAGAAGATGGTCCCGAATATGATGATTTCGAAGGGATTGAGGAGGACTGGGAAGATTTCAATCGGCGTGAATTCGAGGGATTTTAATAAAACGAATCCAGCCGGGGAGAAAAATGGAAGAAAAGAAAAAGACCCAACAGATCAATATTGAATTGGATCAGGATGTGAGCAGCGGTGAATATGCCAATTTCGTCGTCGTGACCCATTCACCGGCTGAATTTGTCCTGGATTTTACCCGAATATTGCCCGGCGTATCCAAGGCCAAAGTTCATTCACGGATCATCATGGCACCACCGCACGCCAAAGCGTTTATGACCGCCCTGCAGGATAATATTCGCAAATTCGAAGAGAAATACGGCGAAGTAAAAACACCGGGCGCCCCTTTTGGGGTGAATCCCCCCGAAAACGTTCTGCCTAATTAACCGGCAGATCGCCCGCGGGACCGGCATACCAGACCCAGGTCCGGCCCCGTTTCAATTCGCGCATTTTAATTAGCACCCAGCCGGTCAGTATTATCCAGGCCACCAGATAGCCGAAGGCCGCCCCGGCCAGAACATCGCCGGGATAATGAACACCGACATACACCCGGCTGAATGCCACTACCGCTGCCAGCATGAATAATCCTTTGCGCCAGCGCTCATAGAAATATCCCAATACCGTAGCCGCGGCAAACATATTGGCCGCATGATTCGATACAAAACCATATTTGCCACCCCGGCGCACCAGTAGATTTATCAGGTCCGGCATCGAATGGCTCGGTCGCAAACGTCCCACCAACGGCTTAATCACCTGGGCCGCGATTATGTCAGTCAGGCCGACTGCAACTAACAGTACAACTGCGGCGATCCGTCCGCGCCGGCCACCTTTCACGATCAACAATAACCAGACGATTAGCAGGGGCACGGCCCAAATATTCTGGTTGGTTATGATCGGCATTAACCAATCCAGAAGGGGATTGGCAATAGTGCCGTTTAACAAATGAAATAATTTATGATCAAGTGTGTCAAGCCAGTTTATCATGGAAAAAATTACACAGGTTGAGTGTGGAAAAAAATTGCCGGGTTATTCTTTTTGGTATTAAAGACAATCGGTGGATGTTCTCTTCGTCGACAAACGGAAAACTTGAAAGTTTTCGGAGTATTTACTCAGAAAACTCTTGACCTATTACTGTATTTGATATAATTTTCAAATAGAATTAAGCAGGATAGCCTTTTAGAATACTGGTTGTTTCCCCCGCTCCCAGTTTCAAAGCTTCCTGCTTATTTTTTTACATCCGAATAGCAGCTAATCAAAGGTGTAAAAAAAAGCCCCGATTGGGGCTTTTTTTATTCGGATTTATCTCTGGATCTGGTAAGCCAGTGCCGCAGCGTCAGAATCAGGATTACGATTCCGACGACGAACAGAAAATTGGCTAATACGGCCTGGCTCAAAGAATGGCTTTAAGCTCCGTATTCAGTGCGGGAACCACCTCGAAGAGGTCGCCGACGATTCCATAGGTTGCCGCCTTGAAAATTGGTGCTTCGGGATCTTTGTTGATGGCGACGATGACTTTGCTGGAGGACATCCCTGCCAGATGTTGAATGGCGCCTGAAATTCCGCAGGCGATGTACAGCTTGGGCGAAACGGTCTTGCCGGTCTGCCCGACCTGATCGCTGTGTGGTCGCCAGCCGGCATCTACAGCGGCGCGACTGGCGCCGACCGCGGCGCCCAGGGTGTCGGCCAGATTTTCGATCACCGTATACCGTTCTGCTCCACCCATACCACGGCCTCCGGAAACAATAATATCCGCTTCGGTCAGTTCCGGCCGGGTCGCGGTGGCGGGTGTGAATTCGATGACTTTAGCCGCATAGGCACTGTCATCCAGGCCGGGAGCGAAAGCGGTAACACTGACGGATACCTGATTTTTCGCAGCCGGATAGCTGTTGGGCCTTAGCGACACGATAACCGGTTCGCCGGCAGCCTTGATGTTGAGCAGTGTTTTACCGGCGAAGACCGGGCGCTGCAAAGACAGCTCACTTCCTGCGAAGCCAATCCGCGTGCAGTCGGTGTATACCGACTTACCGGCCAGACCCGCAACCGCCGGTGCCAGATCGCGCCCAATGGCGGAGGCGGCAAATAGAATTACGGCTGGTTTGAGCTCGCCGGTCAGTTTTATCAGGGCTGCGGCATAAGCAGTCGTGGAATAATCAGACAGACTGGGATCTGCGATCGAATGTACCTTGCTG
Organism: Fidelibacterota bacterium; assembly: GCA_043822705.1. Taxonomy (GTDB): domain Bacteria; phylum Fidelibacterota; class Marinisomatia; order Marinisomatales; family TCS56; genus JBDRBK01. The sequence goes on along the minus strand of JBDRBK010000128.1, from coordinate 9,096 downwards.
ATACCGAATTGGCCCAGTCCGTTGGCGGCTGCTTCGGAACCGATCACCACTCCGACAGCTTCGCCGCCGGTTTCGGTTGCCAGCCGGCAGGCTACCGTGGCCAGTTCACCGGCGGTTTTACGCAGTTCTCCATCACGTTGTTCGGCATAGAATAATATTGTAGTCATCAGATTACTTTCGCCTCCTCGCGCAGCAGTTTGGCCAGTCCGGCGGCAGCGGCGGAACCTTCACCGACGATCCGTCCTTCCGCCTTCTGGGGTGGGTACTCCATGGAAGCGATCGCAGCGGCGATGCCCCCGCTTCCGGTTTCCTTTTCTTCGATCGGCTTTTTCTTGGCCATCATGATTCCCTTGAGATTGGGATAGCGCGGTTCGTTCAGACCTTTTTCGCAGCTCAAAACAGCCGGTAGATTACAGGCCACCTGTTCGGTGCCGCCTTCGATTTCGCGCTCAGCGGTCACCCGGCCATCGGCCAGATTCAACTTGACGATCGAAGTGATCACCGGCAGACCGAGTTGCATCGCAACCAGTGTGCCAACCTGCTGGGCGTCGGTGTCGACCGCTTTTTTGCCGCTCAGGACCAAATCGTATTCGCGGCCCTTGATATCATCGGCCAGCAGCCTGGCGACGGCGAACGAATCCATGAAACGACTGTCGGCGGTTTTTAACAATACTGCTTTATCGGCCCCCATGGCCAGCCCGGTACGTAACGCTGCCAGGGCGCTATCGGGTCCGACCGAAATCAATGTAATCTCACCCCCGTGAGCTTCCTTCAGTTGGAGCGCCGCTTCGATGGCAAATTCATCGTAGGGATTGACAACGAAGTTCAGCGACGACTCATCGATATGCTTGCCGTCATCCGCTATCCGGATTTTTGCTTCGGTGTCCGGTACTTGTTTAACAAGGACTATGATATTCACTTCATGTCTCCTTGGTTGAGTGTGTACTTATTAAGATGTTTCTGAGTAATTTAGAGTCAGTCTGTGATACAACCCTCAAAATGTGGTTGAAATTTACCGACCAGCCAGTCTATTATCAAGCCGGAAGCAATCAGCGATTGGCACAGAAACGATTACCGGAACCGGGCTTACTTTTTTCCAGGATGAAATTAATTACCAACCGGTGATAATCTTTAGAAAAAGCGTATGACAGCAATACTCAAACCGGAAACCCGACCGGGAACCGGTGTGGTTTTCACCGCCGGTCCGGAGGCAATTAGAATGGTCCGGCAGGCGCTGTATCATCGCCTGAAAGTCGATTTTCCCGATTTGACTCAGACTGTATTCTCCGAACTCCGCAGCGGCAGCGCCGCGCCGGAAACCGCTGTTTCCATGTTGGAAAAACTCAGCAGTTATACCTACCTGGATCCGGCCGCGGGCCGGGGCGTGTTTCTGAATGTGCTCCACCGCGAACTGATGGTTATACAGAATTTGTATCGAAACGGTCCCGATCCGGATTGGCTCAACGAACGGATTTGTGGCATCGATGTCGACCCGGCGATGATCAATCACTGCCGCCGGTCGCTGCCTTTCCGGCCGCATTTGCGGCTGATCGATTTTCTGACCGCCGAAATTACCAGCCTTCCCGATATCATTATTGCCAATCCACCCTACGTTCGCCAGGAACTGTTGCGGCCGGAATACAAGTCGCTGGTCGTCAGCCAGGCCCGGCGTGACTGGCCCGGGTTGCCGGTCTCGGCCCGGTCCGATCTGTATTTATATTTCATCCTGCGGGTAGCCACTGTGCTGAACCGGAACGGCGTTATGACGGTAATCGTGCCCAACGGCTGGCTGGATAACGATTTTGGCGCCGGCCTGCGACAGTTGTTCCGTAGCGGACTGCAACTGGTCGAATTGTCCGACAACGGCGACGCACGGCATTTCAGTGTTGATGTCAACACCATCATTTTCACGGCTGTCAAACAACCGGTGGATCGACGTCGATTGGTCGCTATCGACCGCGGCGATGCGATCCGGCAGGTTCAGCAAGAGGAATTGGCTGCGACGCCACTGGGTTGGTACGGTACGTTTTTCCGTTGCCCGGACTGGCTGCGACCGGAGTTGCTAAGCAATCCGCGATTGATACCGTTAGGCGAGCAACTGTCAGTAAAAACCGGGATTATTACGGGCAATAATCGGAAATATTATCGGAGGACACCGGACGATCCGGGTTGGACGGCGGCGATCCGTTCGCCCAAGGAAACCGCCGCCATTGAATTCTACCGGAACCAGGCTGGTAATTGGTTGCAGATGGAGAATGTACCGTTCCGGTTACGGCAGGCGCCGCTGCTGTGGACCGATCTGCGTGGCGGGCGTCATCTGGTGGTCTGGAACCGGGACAATCTGCCGTTCGAGCATACGTTTTATGGCCTGACGCCACTCGACCGGATCAACCAGCGAACCTGGGCCCTGTTGTTGAATTCCACCTGGATCTGGTTGATGGTAGAATTGTTCGGCCGCAAAAGTCTGGGCGGCGGAGCGGTCCGGCTGGTAAAATCCGATCTATTGAAAATTCCATTGCCGCGATCGGACAGTCTGGTTTTTCCGGCCGATCTGGATGGCTTTCTGCGACGACCGATCGGTAACTGGCCGCAGGAACTGGAACAACCGGATCGGCAGGCGATCGACGCGATCGTATTCGAAGCATTAGGACTGACCCGGCGTTACGACGAGTGCCGGCGATTGACGGCCGAACTGATGGCCCAGCGGGAGCGCAAGAGCCGATCATGAAGCGTCCCAGCATGTATGACCGGCATGAACAGAGTCTACGGAAATTCGCCGAGCTGTTCAATGCCGTCCGGGACGGGCTGCCGTTGGTAATGCAGATTTACCAGACCGAGAATTTTCGCGACGACGGCGTGATTGTGGATACCCGATCCGGGAAACGGATCACTTTCGACTGGGAAATCAGGGATAAATATTTCAGCCGGGGAAAGTTCGAATTCAGCGAATTGCGCCAGTTTGAACGGAAGATTAAAAAAGCGGAAATCGGCCTGTCGCTGCAATGTGACCGGGAAGAAACCGCCGTACTGGCGGCTTGGCACGAAGACTGGTTGCGCTCCGAACCGTTACCGGTGCGGCTTAGTACTGATTACCGCTGGAACGAGGCAAATCTGGTACGGTCCACCCGGCATTTCAGAATTTTCGACTATGAAAAAATGGACCGGTTTCGTTCCATGCTGGCGCAGTCGCTGGCTACTGAATGTTACAATCACAGTGTTTTTGGCGATTCCGGTATTTGATCTTCGTCGCTATGGTTTTTCATTTTAAGGATAACAATTGTTGTGTATTTTCCACTAATTGTTACAATTGTAATTAAGGTCAGAATTTGAGTTACAACCAAATAATGAGGGCAAAATGAAATTTCTTCGTCGCTGGTCGCGTGACATTATTATTCTTTTGATACTACTCACGGCTGCCAGCGGTCAAACCTATATCGCCGTTCTCGAATTTACCGGGAAAAATGTCTCGGCGGTGGAAGCCAGCGCTCTGACCGACCGCCTGCGCTCGGAAATGTTCCGCACCAGTCAATTCCGTGTGATCGAGCGGGAGATGATGGATGAAATATTGAGTGAACAGGGTTTTCAAATGTCCGGTTGCACCAGCGATGAATGCATGGTCGAGATGGGGCGCCTGATCGGTGTCGACCAGATCATTTCCGGCAGTGTCAGCCGCGTGGGAGATGTTTTTTCGATCGCCGCCCGGATAGTCAGCGTCCAGACGGCCGAGATCATCCGGATCGCCACCTATGATCATGAGGGTAAAATCGGTGAGTTGCTGAAAACCGGGATGGCTCAAGTTGCGCGGGAACTAGCCGCCGGCGAAGCGGCTCCACCGGCCATTGAAAGCGTGACACCGGCACCGATTGTCGCGGTAACCGAACTGGACCAGACAACCGAGCGGACCGTGCTCCCGGAGTCACAACCGCCGCTGAAAACCGCCCGTGATGAAAAACCACGTTTTTCAATAATCGGTGGTTTTGGTGTTTCGGTCCCGCGCTATTCCACTGAGACCGGCTACAATTACTTCGTTGGTGGAAGCGTCTATTTGGGGGCGGCGGTGGATTATTCAATCGGCTGGCTGCATTTCAGGCCCGAACTGGTCTACATCGAGCGGGGACATTCCTGGGAACCAAGCGATTATGTGGGTGATAATCTTAATTTAGTGACTAAAATAAAAGGTCTTTCGCTGAATCTGATATATCCCTGGAGATTGGGTGACTTTAACCTTTTACTCGGATTAGCCGGTAATTTTATAATCAGCGGTACAGTCCTGGACGCAGATTACGATGAAGTGTATAGTATCGGTGAAGACCGGGACCTGTGGATGGCTGATAATTTAAGTGCGGTAGAGGCCAGTTTTGTCTTAGGAGTCGAGTATCGTCTGGATCAATTCCTGGTCGGCGTCCGCTGGGTAAATGATTTGGGTGCGGTTTATGAAGAAAGGTGGGACTATACTGCTGATCTCAATTATTTTGCCGGGCTGTTTACCGTGGGCTACCAATTTTAGCGAAGGTAGCCCGGTTTTCAGACCAGATGGATTAACTTAATCCCCAGTTCGGCGGCGTGGTTTTTAATCCGCTCGTCACGGTAGAATTCACCGAAAAATATCTTATTAATTCCCGCGTTGGCGATCATCTTGAAGCAGTTATAACAGGGTGAGGCCGTGACATAGATTTCAGCGCCTTCGATACGTACGCCGTTGCGGGCGGCCTGAACGATGGCATTGGCCTCGGCATGGATCGTCCGCACACAATGGCCGTTTTCCATTTCATGACCGACTGTGTCACAGTGGGGCAAACCGCGCAGACTGCCGTTATAACCGGTGGACAAAATCGACTTTTCCCGCACGATCACCGCCCCGACTTTTTTCCGGTCGCAGGTCGAGCGGCTGGCCACTTCGTGGGCGATATTCATGAAATACTGTTCCCAGGAGATGCGTGTCAACTTATCGTTCATCGGTAATGATCTTCAATTTAAGAGCTGGGCGAATTTTCCATTGAACAAATTAAACAGAAAGCATGATTCTGTGAAAAGCTGATTTTGCTTAGCCGGTTAGAAAGGCAACAGTTTTGTTGATTGCATGGATAAGTCGATCCACTTCCTCCCGGGTATTGTAAATATATATGCTGGTGCGGGATGTGGCCGGCACTCCCAGACGTTGCATGATCGGCTGGGCGCAGTGATGGCCGGCGCGAATGGCGATACCTTCTTCGTCCAGAAACTGGGCCAGGTCGTGAGGATGGACACCAGCCAGGTTGAAGCTGATTACCGGTCCCCGCCGGGGAGCATTGCCGTGAATGGTCATTCCGTCAACAGCCGCTAGTTTTTGCAGGGCGTAACCGGTGAGTTCTTTTTCATAATTGCCAATGGCAACAAATCCCAATTCGTTTAAATAATCAATGGCCGCCCCCAAGCCGATCACCTGGGCGATTTTGGGCGTGCCCGCCTCGAATTTCCAGGGAATCTCATTCCAGGTGGATTGTTCCATGGTAACGGTCCGGATCATTTCACCACCGCCGAAAAATGGCGACATCCGTTCAAGCAGTTCCGGTCTGCCATAGAGGACGCCGACGCCGGTGGGACCCAACATTTTATGGCCGGAAAAAGCCAGGAAATCGCAATCCAGATCGGTCACATCAACCATCTGGTGGGGTACGCTCTGGGCAGCGTCGACGATTGTGATTGCGCCAACCTTCCGGGCCATCGCAACAATTTCTTTGGCGGGATTGATCGTGCCAAAAACGTTGGACTGGTGGGTGAAAGCCACCAGTTTAGTGTTCCGAGTAAAATATTTACCGGGATCATCCAAATCCAATGTACCCTCCGTTTTAATGGGGATATATTTTAGAGCAGCGCCGGTGTCGCGCGCCGTTAATTGCCAGGGGATCAGGTTGGAGTGGTGTTCCATTTCCGTCACCAGAATTTCATCGCCGGGGTGCAGGTTATGGCGGCCCCAGGCGTAGGCCACCAGGTTGATTGACTCGGTGGTACCGCTGGTGAAGATTACCGAACGCCGATCAGGTGCGTTGATCAGTCGCGCGACTTTATCGCGGACGGCTTCGTAGGCTTCGGTGGCCTCGGCGGCGTGGCGGTACAGCGCCCGGTGGACGTTGGCGTTGTATTCACCGTAAAATTTGCTGACCGCGTCAATCACCGCCTGCGGTTTGTGGGTGGTGGCGGCATTATCCAGGTAGACCAGCGGTTTGCCGTTGACCGGTCGCTGCAGGATCGGGAAATCCTGGCGGATTTTCGCAACGTCAAACGCCATCAGAACAGTCCCAGCTCGAGGCGGGCGGCGTCGGACATCATCTCCCGGTTCCAGAGTGGTTCCCAGACCAGCTCGATATTTGCCTCGGTCACGCCGGGGACCATCAGCGCCTTCTTTTTCACGTCAGCAGCGATATAATCACCCATGCCGCAGCCGGGAGCGGTCAGCGACATCTTGATATTAACCCGGTAGTCACAGTCGTTTTTGGGTGTGATTTCCAGATCGTAAATCAGTCCCAGATCGACGATATTGACCGGAATTTCCGGGTCGTAGCAGGTCCTGAGCTGGGTCAGGATCAGGTGCTCGTCGGGGGCTTGACGGTCCTCGCAGGGCTCCACCGCGGCGTTGTCGATCGCGGCCGCCTCGCCGATGGCATCACCATCCTTGCCGTCGATCTGGACTAGGTTACCGTTGAGCATCAGGGTGTAATTTCCGCCCAGAGCCTGGGTGATATAGGCGATTTCGCCGGACTTGATTGTGATCAGGTCGCCGGAGGGAATTGCGACCGCCGCGCAATCGCGGATAAAGGTGACTTGTTCGTGACTTGCCATAGGTATTATTCGGTTGAAAAAATTGCGGATTGATCGGTTGATTGGAGGGAGTTGATGGCCGTATGCCAGGGCAGGATGGCGCATTTCACCCGCACCGGATATTTGTGCACGCCGGCCAGTACCGCCAGTTTCCCCATCTCGTCGATGTCGTACTCGCCGGTTTTAATCATGTGCTGGAATTTATCGAATATCGCCTGGGCCTCGCTGACGGTCTTACCTTTCAAGATCGTCGTCATGATCGAGGTCGATGCTTTCGAGATGGCGCAGCCCTGTCCCTGGAAGCTTATTTCCCTGATCACGTCATTTTCCACTTTCATGTAGAGCGTAATCTGGTCGCCGCAGAGCGGATTGTGGCCGTCGGCGGTGCGATTGGCGTCATCCAGCACCTTGAAATTATGGGGGTGCTGGCTGTGATCCAGGATCAGGGACTGGTAGAGTTCGCGCAGTTCGTCCATCAGGAAATCTCCGGGCTGTTGTTGAACCAATCGTTAACCATGTTCGTGACCAGTTCGCGGGTAATCTCATCGGTGATGGTCTGTAACACTTCGTTGGCGAAACCGTTGATCATCAGTGCCTGGGCCTGAACCGCGCTGATCCCTCGGGAACGCAGGTAGAACAGGGCGTCCGGATCCAGTTGGCCGATGGTGGAACCGTGGGAACACTTCACATCGTCGGCATAGATTTCCAGTTGCGGATTGGTATTTACCCGGGCGTTTTTCGACAGCAGCAGGTTGCGGTTGACCTGATTGGCGTCGGTTTTCTGGGCGTCGGGGCGAACGATGATTTTGCCGTTAAAGATCGCCTGGGCGTCCTCGTCCAGGATGCCCTTGTAGAGCTCGGTGCTGGTGCAGTCGGGTGCGGTGTGGTCGATCAGGGTGTGATTGTCGATCACCTGCCGGCCCCGGCCCAGATAGAGACCATTCAGGCTGGCGCGGGCACCGGAACCGTTGAGGTTCAGCCGGGTATTGTTGCGGACCAACCGGCCTCCCAGTGATACGGCCAGCGCCTGTGAGCGGGAGTCGGCCTGTTGAATCAAATTGGTGGTCGAAAGCTGGTTCCCGGCCGGAGTCTCATTCTGGATTTTCGTGCAGTTGAAACCGCCATTTTCCCGGATGGTCACGTCGGTAACGACGTTATTGAAATAATTGTGATCGCCGATTCCGATATATTGTTCGATCAGGTTCAATTGACTGCCGGCGCCGATGTTGATCAGGTTGCGCAGTTGGAAAACCTGCCGGTCGACCTTTGGTCTGGTGATGAAAATCAGTTGTAGCGCCACCGGATCGGCAATCCCAGCCGCAATATCGATCTTTACGCCGGAATTGAAAAAGGCGGTGTTCAGCCGTTCGAATGGGTTGCTCGAATCGGCAGGCAATTGGACTAATGCCGCCGCGACCTGCTCCGGATCGGTCTTCAGCAGGTAGGTCAGGCTATTGATTATGACCCCTTCCGGCACCCGGGACAGATCGGATAGTTCAGCGGTGAAATACCCGTTCACAAATACCAGCCGTGGCGTGCTTGGCTGGTATTTGAAATCCAGGTCGTCGAAATAATCCGGTTCCGGAGCCGGGGTCGCAATTTGAAAATTGTTACTGACGGGCGCCAGGTCCAGATTGCGCCAGTCCTCCTGTCTGGACGAAGGGAAGCCGGTAGCGCTGAATTGTTCCAGGGCGGCCTGACGCAGGGCCGTGAGCGACCCGTTGGTAGTATGCAAGCGTTGAAACTCACGTCGGTAATGCTGAATAATTGAAGTGGAGTCCATCGATTTAGCCAGGGTTGTCAAACGGTAGCCGGGTCATCGAGCCAGGCGTAGCCTTCGGCTTCCAGTTTGTTCACCAGCTCGCTGCCGCCGGATTTGACGATTCGACCGTCGATCATGACGTGAATCCGGTCCGCATCCAGAAAATTCAGGATGCGCTGGTAATGGGTGATCACCAGAAAACCGCGCTCCGGGCTGCGGAAAGTATTGACCCCTTCGGCTACGATTTTCAGGGCGTCGATGTCGAGACCGGAATCGGTCTCATCGAGGATCGCCAGTTTCGGTTCCAGGGTGATCATCTGCAGGATTTCGTTGCGCTTTTTTTCGCCACCGGAAAAGCCTTCGTTCACGGCCCGGTGCAGGAAACTTTCATCCAGCTTGACGTCCTTGATCTTGGCCTTGATCAGCGTCAGGAAATCCATCGCGTCCAGTTCTTCTTCGCCGCGGGCCTTGCGCTGGGCGTTCAGGGCCGTTTTCAGGAAATACATATTGTTGACGCCGGGGATCACCACCGGGTA
>JBDRBK010000127.1:0-2601 GCA_043822705.1 Fidelibacterota bacterium | reverse complement strand
GCTGGTCGATATCACCGAACGCCGGAAAACCGAAGAAATCTATGAATTGATCGCCAATGTAACCACCGACCTGATTTATGAATGGGATATTATAACCGACGAACTGCGCTGGTTCGGTGATATCGATAAAAAACTTGGCTACGATCCCGGGGAAATTCCACCGACGATCGCCGGCTGGATCGAACTGATCAATCCCGAAGACCGCGCGAAGCTGTCCGATTCCGTGGAGCGACACCGGAAATCGGTCGAACTGATATTCGAAGAATACCGGGTTAGGAAAAAGGACGGCACCTGGCAGTACTGGGCCGACGTCGGCCGGCCAGTGCTGGGCCGGGATGGTTTACCGGTCAAGTGGATCGGTGGTTGTACGGATATATCGCAGCGCAAACTGGCCGAGGAAACGCTCAAGGACAGTGAGGAACTTTTCCGGAAATTGTTCAACTCATCCAAAGATGCGATTATGACGATCAATCCACCCGATTGGCGATTCAATTCCGGCAATCCGGCAATCCTGGACATGTTTGATATAAAGGACCTAAAAGAGTTTTTAGCATTGACGCCGTGGGACCTCTCACCCGCTACCCAACCGGACGGACGTGCCTCTGCTGAAAAAGCCCGCGCGATGATCGAGATTGCCATGAGCAAAGGTTCCAACTATTTTGAATGGGAGCATAAAAAGTTGAATGGCCCGGCATTCCCGGCCACTGTTTTATTAACCAGGGTTGATTTGAAATCGGGTACTTTTATCCAGGCTACGGTCAGGAACATAACCGAACAAAAACGTAATGAAAAAGTCCGTAATGTTATCTATCAAGTCTCCGAAGCCGCCAGCACCTCAAAGGATCTGAACGATCTGTACCGGGCAATCCACCAGCACCTGAGTGAGGTGATCGACACAACTAATTTCTTCATAGCGCTGATCGAAGAAGAGGAAGGTTTGATGTCCTTTCCCTATTTTGTCGATGAATTTGATATTCCGCCCGGTCCGACAAAATTACGGAAAACGATCTCCGAACATGTTTATAACTGTGGCAGATCCTTATATCTGAAAGAACAGGATATCCTGGATCTGGCCCGCGGGGATATAATCGATCTGGATGTTTCCGGGACGGTATCCCAGGTCTGGCTGGGTGTGCCCCTGAAGGTCAATAATAAGGCTATCGGCGTCCTGGTCGTTCAGGACTACCACGACCCTGATCGCTACAGCGAATCGGATCTGGACATACTGAATTTTGTTTCGGAACAGATTGCCGTCGCTATCGCCCGCAAGCAGGCTGATGAAGTCATCCGGGAATCGGAGCGGAAATTCCGGGTGCTTTCGGAACAGATGAGCGCGGCCAATTCCATGAAGGAATTACTGATTGATGTGATTACCCATGATTTGAAGAATCCGGCCGGTGTCATCAGCGGTATGGCGGATATGCTGATGGCTGAGCGTCCCGAAGATGAAATGGTGGCGCTGGTCAAGGAGAGTAGCGCCAATTTATTATCAGTCATCGACAATGCCGCCACCCTGTCCCAGGTGGCCCTGGGCGAAGAAATCGAATTGACCGAAATCAACCTGAAAACAATGGTCGCCGATGCCGTCGAAGGTTATCAGTCGCTGCTGGCGAGTGAAAACATGACGGTGATCAACAAGATCGACGCCGACCTGCCGATCAAGGCCAATCCGATCCTGATTGAGGTTTTCAATAATTTTATCAGTAATGCAATCAAATATGCTTTCGTCGGTCAGCGCCTGGAATTGGACTATAGCGAGGATAAAAACCGGATTACCATCGAAGTGCGGGATTTCGGCCTGACAATACCGGAGGAAAACCGGCAATTAATATTTAACCGGTCCGTGCAATTCTGCAACGGATTAAAACGGGGCCGCGGCCTGGGATTGGCGATTGTCAAACGGATCGCGGATGCCCACAACGCCGAAATCGGCGTCCGGCCCAACCAACCGACCGGGAATATTTTTTATATTACTTTCCAGCGCTAAAAGACTGCTATAAACCGAAGTTTAGGTGCAGGGACAACTCTTGCGAGTCGCCCCGGCGATGTTATAGGCCTAATTCTTCATTCACCGACCACCGTGTTTGTGGTCGTCCGCATGGGGGTCTGTAGTTGTCTACAATGGGGTTTGTAGTAGTCTACAAAGGGGTTTGTGGTTGTCTACAAAGGGGTCTGTGGTAGTCTACAATGGGCTTTGTAGATGTCCACATAGGGGTCTGTGGTAGTCTACAATGGGTTTTGTGGTTGTCTTCAATAGGCTTTGTAGATGTCCACATAGGGGTTTGAGGTTGTCTACAATGCGATCTGTGGTTGTCCCCAGCATGATCAATTACCGTCAATCGGGGGGCCTGTTGCCGTCGGTGAACGGCTTGTTTGCCGATGGTTAAGGTCAATATAACCGGGCAACACTGCGCCCTGGCTCCCCACTCTCCGCTCTTTGCTCCAGGCTCTTTGCTTTACTCCCCGATCACCAGTTTATCGATATCGCCGAAGGTGTCGTAGGAAGAGGTGATCACCCGGTCGCCGGGCTGGAGGCCTTCCAACACTTCGAACACATCGGTGTTCTGGCGGCCCAGACGGATCGGCTGTTTCAGCGCCAGG
>JBDRBK010000126.1:0-6165 GCA_043822705.1 Fidelibacterota bacterium | reverse complement strand
ATTTAAATATGGCAATAAAACTAGAGATGATTTCACAAATATGAGAGAAGAAATCCAGTTTAGATACAAAGAACCTGTGGTACAAGAATTAAAATATCAACGCATAAATGATATGGATATATCTTTACCAATACCCATTGCTATCCCTGATGGTATCCGAATGATAAATAAATCAGAACAATTAAAAAGATTTATACAAATGCTTAATGATATAGAACTAGAGTTATTTGGTATGTAGGCATATTTTTAACGTATTAAGACTTAGCATTCGATCGACGTAGTCGTCGAGATGCAAGTCATGGTTGTACTTTAGTTGGTAAAGTGTACTGGCCGCTTAGTTTTTGGCGGGTTATCGCCGCGTTATACATAATTACCCAGACCAATATCTGCTAGCACAATAGATCAAGCTCATTTAACCGGTTGGCTCCTCAAAGGTAATATGACGAACCAATATCTGGTTCATCGCCATCTTTTGAGAACTGAAACATTATAGTGTTACACGATAAAATGATTTGTGTTCTCAGCGCTCCTGGAGTCTCCGGGTTGAATATTTTCGATCATTCCGCCAGCAGCACCGGCGCCGTCATTGCGGCCGGGATTTCCAGTCCCAGCAGTTTCAACAGGGTCGGGCCGATGCTGGGTAATATACCCCTTTCCGTCATCATGAAACGATCGGCATCACTGGCGATATAAAAACATTCCACCGGATTAAGCGAGTGGCTGGTCCGGACCTGGCCGGTGACGTAATCGATCATCTGGTCGGAATTGCCGTGGTCGGCGGTTAACAGGATTTTTCCGTCCAGTTCCAGAACCCGGCTGACAATTTTCCCCACATTTTCATCGACGATTTCCACCGCCCGCCGGGCCGCCTCGAATTCGCCGGTGTGCCCCACCATGTCGCCGTTGGCGTAATTCACCAGCACAAAGGCGTAGGGATTGTCCGCCAGGCGCCGCAGCAATTCCGTGGTTACATTATAGGCCTCCATCTCCGGATGCAGGGCGAAGCTGGCGGGATCGAACCGGCTGGGCACATCCACCTGATCTTCACCTGCGAAGGGAGTCGTCGCTTTCCCGTTAAAGAAGCTGGTGACGTGACGGAATTTCTGGGTCTCGGCGATGCGTAACTGGCGCAGGCCCGCCGCGGCGATCACCTCGCCTACCAGATCCGCTACTTTTTCTGCTTTGATTGCCGTTGTACCCAGCAGGTAACTGTCGAATTCATCATAATAGCGGGTCAGGCCGACATAGACCACCTGCGGGCGGCGAATCCGTTGTCCGGGATACTCAGGATCGATAAAAGCGCGGGTCAACTGGATCGCCCGGTCCTGGCGGTAATTGGTATGCAGAATGACGTCGCCATCCGCCACGCCGGTGTAATCGCCGATCACATGCGGCGGTATATATTCGTCGAACATGGGCACGCCCGACGGCGTCTGATCGCCATCATAGGACGCGCGAATCGCCGCTTCGGCCTGTTCCGCCCGGCGACCCTTTCCGTCCACGATGCAGGCGAAAGCGACATCGGTCAAGGCCCATTGCCGGGCCCGGTCCATGCCGTAATAGCGGCCCATGATCGTGCCGATGGTGCAGTTGCCGATTTCCGCCATCACCCGCCGCAGTTGATTCAAATACTCCAGCGTACTGCGGGGCGGCGTGTCGCGGCCATCGAGGAACGGGTGGATTACGATCCGGCCGAACTGATTTTCGGCGTGGGCCTGGCGCAGAAACTTGAACAGGTGATCCTGATGCGAATGGACGCCTTCGTCCTGGAGTAAACCAAAGAAATGAAATTGCGAGCTATTAGTCCGCCAGGTGGAAACCAGGTTCTTCCAGGCGCTTGTGGCGTACAGACTGCCGTCGGTCAATTGGTCGTTGATCTGTTTCAGTTCCTGGTTCACGATCCGTCCGGCGCCCATGCTCAGATGGCCGACTTCGCTGGAGCCCTGAAATCCGGGCGGCAGACCGACTGCTTCACCGGACGCATCCAGCAAACCGTGCGGGTAATTGGCCCGGTAAAAGTCCAGGTTGGGAGTGGCGGCGGCGGCCACGGCATTGCCACTGAGATTTTCATTATAGCCGATGCCATCCATGACGATCAATACAACCGGTTTCATTAGCTGCTCCAAATCTTTGGTCGGGGACCAAGGCTCATTTCAATATTACAAGGGTATTTATTGTCTGATATTATCCATAATTCAATACCACCTGCCACTCGCCTGTTCCCGCAACACTGAAAATAATACCAATTCGTACTCGGACTGATCGGACAAACAGAAATTGTTGACAACCTTATTCGCTTTTATCAGTCATATTTACCATTACTGTATTAAAATTGCAGAGGGACAAACAAAATAATTATCGAACATTTGCTGTATGGCCGAAACCAGGCTCAATTCAGCTAAATACCCGATTGACTAAATAACCGCACTACTCCAATCCGAACCAGAGAACAATTATGGACCGCAAGATCGAGAAAAAGAAATGGCCGCCGAAGAAAATCGCCGGGATCGCCGGTGGTGTAATCGTGGTGCTGCTGCTGATCTGGCAGATCGGCTTCAGCGACAAGAGTTCGCGCCTGAATGTCACCCGCGAGCGGCTGGTGATCGCTACCGTCAAACGGGGTGATTTCCAGGAATTCATCCCGGTCATCGGCACGGTCATTCCGATCAAGACGATCTACCTGGACGCCATCGAAGGCGGCGCCGTGGAACACCTGTTCCAGGAGGCGGGCAGCTTTGTCAAGGCCGGCGACCCGATCCTGCGGCTGGCCAACACCAACCTGCTTTTGGACATCATGTATCGCGAAGCGGAACTGTTCCAGCAGTCCAACAACCTGCGCAACACCAGCCTGGCGATGGAGCAGAACCGTTTGGCCCTGCGGGCCCAGCTGTTGGACCTGGACTACCAGATCAAACAGTCCCGGCGGGATTACGACAGCAAGGCCGAACTGATCGGCAAGAACCTGATCCCCCAGCAGCAGTACGATGCCGCCAAGGACCAGTACGACTACCTGATCGGCAAGCGCGACCTGACGCTGGAATCCCACAAACAGGATTCGATCTTCCGCCAGGTACAGTTGAAACAACTGGCGGCCTCGCTGGACCGGATGGAGGATAACCTGGAGGTGGTCAAGCAGAACCTGGACAACCTGGTGGTGAAAGCACCGGTGTCGGGGCAGCTCACCAGCCTCAATGCCGAAATCGGTGAATCAAAGGTCCGTGGCGAACGGCTGGGACAGATCGACGTGCTGGATGGGTTCAAGCTGCGGGTCAGCATCGATGAATACTACATCTCGCGGGTATCGATCGGTCAGACCGGCACTTTCACCTTTGCCGGCGACCAGTACCGGCTGGCGGTGAGCAAGGTTTACCCCGAGGTACTGAACGGCCGTTTTGAAGTGGACATGGAATTTATGGGTGAAGAGCCGGAGGGCATCCGCCGCGGGCAGAGCCAGCACATCCGGCTGGAGCTGGGCGATCCCTTGGAAGCGCTGCTGCTGGCGCGGGGCGGCTTCTTCCAGAAGACCGGCGGCCAGTGGGTCTATCTGCTGGATGAGAACGCCAACGTCGCCGTGAAACAGCCAATCCGATTGGGGCGCCAGAATACCGATGTGTTCGAGGTGCTGGAAGGCCTCAAGCCCGGCGATCGGGTGATCACCTCCTCCTACGATACCTTCGGCGATATCGACAAACTGGTGATTGGGGAGTAAAGCAAAGCGCCTGGAGCAAAGAGTGAAGAGCGGGGAGCCAGGGCGCAGTGTCGCCCGGTTATACTGACCTTAACCATCGACAAACAAGCCGTTCACCGACGGCAACAGGCCCCCCGATTGACGGGAATTGACCATGCTGGGGACGACCACAAACCCCATTGAGGATGACCACAAACCCCATTGAGGATGACCACAGACCCCTTTGAGGACGACCACAAACCCCTTTGTAGACATCCACAGACCCCTTTGTAGACATCTACAAATCCCTTTGAGGATGACCATAGACCCCTTTGAGGATGACCACAGACCCCCTTGTAGACATCCACAGACCCCATTGAGGACTACCACAGACACCTATGAGGACGGCAACAGACCCGGTGATCCGGGAATGTAGAATTATGCCTGTAAAAACGCCGGGGCGACTCGCAAGAGTTGTTCCCGCACCTAAACTTCGGTTTTTAGCTGTCTATTAGCGCTGGAAAGTAATATAAAAAATATTCCCGGTCGGTTGGTTAGGCCGAACGCCGATTTCGGCGTTGTGGGCATCGGCGATCCGTTTGACAATCGCCAGGCCCAGGCCGCGGCCCCGTTTCAATCCGTCGCAGAATTGCACGGACCGGCTGAATATTAATTGCCGGTTTTCCTCCGGTATTGTCAGGCCGAAATCCCGCACTTCAATGGTAACCCGGTTTTTATCCTCGCTATAGTCCAATTCCAGGCGCTGACCGACGAAAGCATATTTGATTGCATTACTGATGAAATTATTGAAAACCTCAATCAGGATCGGATTGGCCTTGATCGGCAGGTCGGTGTCGATCTTGTTGATCACCGTCATATTTTCATCCGCCAGCAGGGACTGAAAGCCTTCGACGGCATCGGCGACCACTGTTTTGAGATTGATATCGGTCAATTCGATTTCTTCGCCCAGGGCCACCTGCGACAGGGTGGCGGCATTGTCGATGACCGACAATAAATTATCGCTGCTTTCCTTGACTAATGTGATCATCTCATCGCGGGGATTATCGGCCAGCAGCATATCCGTCATGCCGCTAATTACACCGGCCGGATTCTTCAAATCATGGGTAATCACATCAATCAGTAATTCCTTCATGGAATTGGCCGCGCTCAACTGCTCCGAAAGCACCCGGAATTTCCGCTCCGATTCCCGGATGACTTCATCAGCCTGCTTACGGGCGATGGCAACGGCAATCTGTTCCGAAACGAAATTCAGTATGTCCAGATCCGATTCGCTATAGCGATCAGGGTCGTGGTAGTCCTGAACGACCAGGACGCCGATGGCCTGATTATTGACCTTCAGGGGCACTCCCATCCAGACCTGGGATACAGTCCCGGAAACATCCAGATCGATTATATCCCCTCGGGCCAGATTCAGGATATCCTGTTCTTTCAGATATAAGGATCTGCCGCAGTTATAAACATGTTCGGAGATCGTTTTCCGTAATTTTGTCGGACCGGGCGGAATATCAAATTCATCGACAAAATAGGGAAAGGACATCAAACCTTCCTCTTCTTCGATCAGCGCGATGAAGAAATTAGTGGTGTCGATCACCTCACTCAGGTGCTGGTGGATTGCCCGGTACAGATCGTTCAGATCCTTGGAGGTGCTGGCGGCTTCGGAGACTTGATAGATAACATTGCGGACTTTTTCATTACGTTTTTGTTCGGTTATGTTCCTGACCGTAGCCTGGATAAAAGTACCCGATTTCAAATCAACCCTGGTTAATAAAACAGTGGCCGGAAATGCCGGGCCATTCAACTTTTTATGCTCCCATTCAAAATAGTTGGAACCTTTGCTCATGGCAATCTCGATCATCGCCCGGGCTTTTTCAGCGGAGTCACGTCCGTCCGGTTGGGTAGCGGGTGAGAGGTCCCACGGCGTCAATGCTAAAAACTCTTTTGGGTCCTTTATATCAAACATGTCCAGGATTGCCGGATTGCCGGAATTGAATCGCCAATCGGGAGGATTGATCGTCATAATCGCATCTTTGGAAGAGTTGAACAATTTCCGGAACAGTTCCTCGCTGTCCTTGAGTGTTTCCTCCGCCCGTTTGCGCTGCGATATATCCGTACAGCCGCCGATCCACTTGACCGGCAAACCATCCCGGCCCAGCACCGGCCGGCCGACGTCGGCCCAGTACTGCCAGGTGCCGTCCTTTTTCCGAACCCGGTACTCCTCGTATATCAGCTCTGTCGAAATCCGGTGCCGCTCCACGGAATCGGACAGCTTCGCGCGGTCTTCGGGATTGATCAGTTCGATCCAGCCGGCGATCGTCGGCGGAATTTCCCCGGGATCATAGCCAAGTTTTTTATCGATATCACCGAACCAGCGCAGTTCGTCGGTTATAATATCCCATTCATAAATCAGGTCGGTGGTTACATTGGCGATCAATTCATAGATTTCTTCGGTTTTCCGGCGTTCGGTGATATCGACCAGC
>JBDRBK010000125.1:0-3056 GCA_043822705.1 Fidelibacterota bacterium | reverse complement strand
ACAATTGCCTTTGACATGCCGCAAGCCGGTTCCGTCAAGGTCATTGTGTACAATATGGTCGGCCAGCAGGTTCGGACGCTGGTCAACGATTATGTCTCCGCCGGAACCAACTATATCGTCTGGGACGCCCGCGACAACTTTGGTCGCAATCTTTCCAGCGGTGTCTATTTATATCAGCTGGTTACCGATGAAAAGACGATCACCAAGCGGATGGTGCTGCTGAAGTAATTCCCTGCGGAATTGTAAATCGAAGGGGGGCATCCATTCGATGCCCCCCTTTTTAACAACAGCGATGACTAACACCCGATTCTACATTTGCGCCTTACTGATCTGTTCGCTGCTACCGCTGACCGGACAGCCGGCCACCGGCCTGTTCCGCGGGCAGGTCGTGGATAATGACGGACACCCGCTCCAGGATGCCAATGTTGTATTGAAGGAAATCCTGGTTGGGGCCGCTACCGACAGGGACGGTACATTCATTATTGCCGCCGATCCGGGAAGTTATACCCTGCAGATTACTTATATCGGTTACAAAACAGTCACCGACACCATCGGAATCAGGTTTGACCGAACCGTCGTCCGCAACTTCCAACTGGATCTGGAATACTTCGAGATCGGCGGAATCGTCGTCTACGCCGAGCGGGAATTGCTGCCGTCGGAGGCCGAAACCAAGACCAGGATTTCGGCCGGCGAGATCGAACATATCCAGGCCTCCAGTCTCAGCGATGTGCTGCGGTTGGTCCCCGGTCAGCGCTTTGAGAATCCCGGTTTGCAGGAAATGAAGCAGTTCAGTGTCCGCACAGGCGCCACCGATAGCGATATGGAACGGAATGCCTATCTGGGTACCCAGGTAGTGCTGGACGGCGTGCCACTGTCGAACAATGCCAATATGCAGATCGACACCAAGGCCAACACGGCCGATATCCAGCGCACCACCGAAAATTCCGGAATCGACCTGCGCCAGATTCCCGCCGATAATATCGCCGAAGTGGAAGTCATCCGTGGAATCCCGTCGGCCCGCTATGGCGATCTCACTGCCGGCATCGTCGAAGTCAAAACGCAGTCCAAAGAAATTCCTCATCGTCTCAAGTACAAGTACAACCTGCAGAACCAGGAACTGAATTTCAACGGCGGTTTTAAACTGCTGAAGTCACTGTTGAATTACAATTTCAACGTCGCTTCCAGCGTTCGCGATGTGCGCATACCGGACTACGGTTACACCCGGCTGGCCGGTCAGTTAGGATTGACCAGTTACCTGTTAAACAATCGTTTGACCGCCAGCAACAAGTTGTACTATACCAGGACGATCGACGAACAGGGACTGCGTGATAATGACCTTACGCAGACCGTGCGCTATAACCGTGACTATGTTTTGCGTTATACGCACACCAGCGATTTTTTACTGACGCCCAGTCATAAATTAAAATTTGTTTACTCCTTGAATTCCAATAATCAGAATTCCTATCGCAAACAGTTGGTATCGGTAGATCATACTTATGTAACCGATCTATTAGTGCCAGGTACCCAGGAAGGGAAGTACATCCAGAATTATATTTCCCAACTGCGGGTCAAAGGAGCCGCCCGGAATAATTATCTGAATCTCGAATACAACGGCGAGTTCGGGCCGGAGTGGCTGCAGCAGACGTTTTTCACCGGAATTACCTGGCGGCGGGAGTCCAACAACGGTCCCGGACGTATCTTTGATCCGCTGGCACCACCGACCATCAGTTCGATCCAGCGTGACCGGCCGCGACCCTATGATGATCTGCCGGCACTGGATATTGTCAGTATTTACACCGAAGATAAACTGAGCGGTAAACTGTGGAAGAAATTCACCCTCAGTGCGGGAATGCGCTACGAGGCCTATCAACCTGCGCGGTTGTTTTCGGGCGGCAATTTCATCGTGGCGGACCATGGTGCTTTTCTGAACCCGCGCTTTAATCTGCTGGTCTATGCAGCAAAGAATACGCAAATCCGGATGGGCTACGGCGTCACTTCCAAGGCACCGCCCCTGAGTATGTTGTATCCCAACGATATTTATTACGATCTCGACGACATTAATCTGTACACCGGTGTCGATTCGACCAGCCTGGTAGTGGTTTCGACCTATGTTTACTCCCGTCGCAATCCCCGGTTGAAGGGTTATCAGCAGATCAAACGGGAATTGAGTATCGATCAGAAAATCCGTAGCGTGGGTATTACGCTGACCGGGTATTCGTCCACGACCTTCGGTGGTTTTGCCGCCACTGGTATCGAGCCGATCATCCAGTATAAATATGATTATCCCGCCTGGCCTGACACCGCCGGGACGGTTGCCACCGATACCGTTTTCTCGACCTACTCGATTATGGAGAACTCACTGACCACGAGCTCGTCCGGAGTGGAATTATCGCTTCAGACCAAGCCGTTCCTGCCGGTAAAACTGCGGATGCGGCTGGAGGCGGCCTACAATTTCACCAACAGTTGGGGCAACGCCTACGATTATGCCACTACCTTTCGCTACGATCCCAACCTGCAGCAGTCGGTCAAGCCGTTCTGGAATCCCGTGACCCGCTGGGTAGAAAATCTGCTGCTGAATTACCGTCTGGAATTCACCGTAAAAGAATTAGGCGCCTGGGTCACCTTGGAAGCGCAGCAGGTGGTTTTCGAACATGATAAATATATCGGACTAAGTGATTCCCTGGCCGCCGGCTATATTTCCGAAATGGGGGAGATCGTCCACATTAATTCGGAGGAACGCGGCGATTCCGTTTATGCGGATTTGTCCCGTACCTATGAGGACTGGTGGTACCGAATGGAAAACCAGCAGAATATTTGGGTCTTCAATCTGCGGGTCAGTAAAGCACTGTTCCGGGGATCGGAAATATCATTCTTCGTCAACAATATTTTTAATGATCGACCCCTGTATTCCAAGGTTCGTGTGGCAGAGGGCGTAACTTCCTACTCCCGCCTTAACCCGGATCTGTATTTCGGGATCGAATTCAGCAGCAAACTGGACCAGTTATTTCAGGAATGAAAAAAATACTGCTGATATCCGTGGTCTGTTCACTGCTGTG
>JBDRBK010000124.1:0-13367 GCA_043822705.1 Fidelibacterota bacterium | reverse complement strand
GGGCTGATGGATTTGCGGAACACGCCGGTTCAGGAGACCTTTGCCGGGGTGGAAATCCACGCCAACGTCATGCACAGCATTCTCAACAATCAGTTTATTCGCCTGTCCGAAACGCACGCCAATTTCTGGGCCATCGTGGTGATTGCGGTGTTAGTGGGCGCGCTGGTGTCGCTGATAATTTCACGGCCGCTGATTTCACTAGCGATCCCGGTACTGGCGGTGCTGCTGTGGATCGTCTTCGCCTACAACCAGTTTCTTTCGAAGCTGGTGATGTGGGAAATCGTACGGCCGGTGCTGGCTCTGACCGGCACCTATCTGGGCGTTTTTCTGTACAATTTTCTGGTGGCCGAAAAGGATAAACGTTACCTGAAAGCGACTTTCGGCACCTATATTTCCCCGGACCTGATCGAGGAAATGTACCGGACCAAGCAAGAGCCCAAGTTAGGCGGCGAACAGGGTTATCACTCGGCCTTTTTCTCGGATATACAAAGTTTCTCATCGTTTTCGGAAGTCCTGGAGCCGGAACGGATGGTGGCGCTGATGAACGAATACCTGACCGCCATGACGGAAGTACTGTTGAAGAATCAGGGTACGCTGGACAAGTATATCGGCGATGCCATCGTTGCCTTTTTCGGCGCCCCGATGCCGGTCGAGGAACATGAGTACCTGGTTTGTATGACCGCTCTGGAAATGAGCGACCGGCTGGCGGAATTACGACTCAAATGGCAGTCGGAACCGGAATGGCCTGCAATAGTGCATCATATGCTGCATCGGGTGGGACTGAACAGCGGCAAGATGGTGACCGGGAACATGGGTTCCACCATGCGGATGAATTATACCATGATGGGCGACACGGTCAATCTGGCCGCCCGGCTGGAGGCTTCGGCCAAACAGTATGGTGTCTATATCCAGGTGGCCGACGCCACCTACCAGGCGGTCAAGGACCGCTTTATCTGGCGCGAACTGGATTATGTCCGGGTCATGGGGAAAACGGAACCGGTGCGAGTGCATGAACTGATCTGCGAGCCGTCAAGACTGACACCGCAAGCTGAAAAACTATTGCAGGCGTATAACCAAGCTCTGAATCTGTACAAAAACCAGCAGTGGGAACAGGCGATTGCCGCCTTCCAGTCGGCTGACCAGTTGGAAGATATGTTCCCGGGCCGGAAAACCAATCCCAGCCGGATTTATATTCCGCGCTGTGAGTACTGGCAGGCCAATCCGCCCGGCGCCGACTGGAACGGCGTCTGGACGCTGACCAGCAAATAAAACTACAGGTCCAGCAGCCCCAGATTGTGCTTGCGCACGATTGTTTTGAACATCTCCTTCAAATCTTCGAAACCGAGTTCGTCCGATACGACCTGCAGTGCTTCCTGCAACTCATCACTCAGAAGATCGGGGGTGCTTTCGACCGCACTGAAAAAACCGTCCAGTTTTTGAAGATTCTTACCGCGCGGCGTCGATTTGCCAAGTTCCCAGTTGACTACGGTCGGCAGGCTGACGCCCAGTTCATCGGCCAGACCTTTCTGGGTCAGTCCAAGATCGCGACGGGCTTGTTTCAATTCTTTTCCAGTTAACATGTTTGCTCCATTTGTTGAATGTTTTATCAAGTTAAACATAAGGTATGGTGATCATATTCGCAATGCATATTTTATAATACGGCCTTCTTATTCTACTATTTCAGGCATAATAGAACTATATTTGTATTCAATTCCAACTATTAGTTGTAATTATGGCACCGGCAGAATTAAGGCCGGCTTGTTTTAAAGTGTCCGAAGGGCGAAATTCCAGCCCCTGTTTTGATTGATTATGAATACAAATCGCAACATTAAAACCGTCAGTTTTTACACGCTGGGTTGTAAATTGAATCAGGCCGAGACCGAGACCATCGCCGCCGATTTTAGGGCCCGCGGGTATCGGGTGGTGCCGTTCAAGTCGGAAGCGGACCTGACGGTTATCAACACCTGTACGGTTACCAACGACGCCGACAGTAAGAGCCGCCAGGTGATCCGGGGGGCGATCAAGGCCTCTCCCTCCGGCCGGATCGTGGCAATGGGCTGTTATGCGCAGGTCAGGGCCGGCGATCTGGCGGCAATCGAGGGGGTCGATCTGGTGCTTGGTACCAGCGAGAAATACCGGCTGGCGGAATATCTGGAGCAACTGACCGGCAAACAATCCGAAAAACCGCTGGTGTTTGTGAACGGTTTTGGTGATTCGGAGAAGTATCTCGAAACGCCCTTTATTTCGGCCACCAGCCGCACCCGCGCCTTCCTGAAAATCCAGGAAGGCTGTGATTATTATTGTTCTTATTGCATCATTCCCTTTGCCCGCGGCCGGGCGCGCAGTCGTGGCTATGCCGAGTCGATCCGGGAAGCGGGCCGACTGGCGGCCGACGGCTACCGCGAGATCGTGCTGACCGGAATTAATATCGGCACCTGGCAGGATGACGACGGCCGCGATCTGGCCGATCTGCTGGCCGGGCTGAGCGCCGTGGCCGGTCTGGAACGGATCAGGATCAGCTCGATCGAGCCCAATACCGTCACTGACCGCTTATTGTCTCTGGTGGCCGAACGGCCGAATATCTGCCCGCACCTGCATGTACCGCTACAGAGCGGTGCGGCGTCGGTACTCGAACGTATGCGCCGGAAATACTCGCCGGATGATTTTCGGAAGCTGCTGGAACGGATCGGTAAAATCGCGCCGGGGATCGCCCTGGGAACCGATGTCATCGTCGGTTTCCCCGGTGAGACCGACATGGAATTCCAGCAAACAGTTGACCTGATCAGAGAATCGCCATTCACCTATCTGCATATTTTTCGCTATTCCGAGCGCACCGGAACAGTAGCCTCCCGGCTACCGGAGCAGGTTGATTTCCAGGTCAAGAAAAAGCGCGCTGCCATCCTCCACGAATTGGGGGCGGAAAAGAAGCGGGAATACATCCGCGCATATCTCGGTACCGTTCAACCGGTGTTGTTCGAAACGACCGATGCTGGTGGCTGGCTGTCCGGAATGACCGCTAATTATATCCGGGCAAAGATCAGGGGAGATTCGGTACTGACGAACTGCATCCGCCCGGTACGGTTGCAGGCCGATACCGGTTCGTACGTGCGCGGTGAACTTGCCGAAGGGATGGTGTCGCCGTGATCAGGCTGGAAGGAATCAGCAAGGAATACCCGGACAAGCAATTGTTTTACAATACCGGTTTGACGATCAAACCCGGCATGCGGATCGGGCTGGTGGGTCCTAACGGTTCGGGGAAGACCACCCTCCTGCGGATCATGCTGGGACAGGAGACCGTGGACGCCGGCAACGTGCTGGTCGACAGGGGCACGGTGATCGGCTACCTGCCACAGGATATCATTCCGGGATCCAGTCGCTCGATTCTGGAGGAAGTCATGAAAGCATTTCCGGCGGTGGCCGAGCTGGAGGAGAAAATCCACCTGGTCTCGCGGCAATTGGCGGAAAATCCCAGCGATGCAAAAATCATGGATCGCCTGAGCCGCCTGCAGCAGGATTATGAGCGGCTGGAAGGCTGGACGCTGGAGGACCGGGCCGGCCGGATCCTGGGCGGCCTGGGTTTTCGCGAAGAGCAATTCCACCGGCCGCTGGAAGTTTTCAGCGGTGGCTGGCGGATGCGGGTGGCCCTGGCCGGAATTCTGCTGCTGGAACCGGACATGCTATTCCTGGACGAACCCACCAATCACCTCGATCTGTATGCCACAATCTGGCTGGAATCGTTTCTGGCTAATTGGAAGGGCGGACTGGTGATGATCAGCCACGATCGTTCTTTCCTGGACAGTTCGGTGACCCACATCGTTGAAATCGACCAGGCTCAGATTAATCTTTACAGCGGGAATTACAGCCGGTTTCTGGAACAGAAACAGCTGCGCCAGGACCAGCAGGCTGCCGCCTATCGGAATCAGCAGCGGAAAATTGTGGCGACCGAGCGTTTTATCGAACGTTTCCGCTACAAGAATACCAAGGCCAGTCAGGTCCAGAGCCGGGTCAAACAACTGGATAAACTGGAACGGGTGGAGCCGCCCACGACCAGCGAATACCATTTCCGGTTAAAAATTCCCCAACCGGGACGGGCGCCCCGCAAGGTGGCCGAGTTCAAAGCGGCCGGCAAATGTTACGATGATCTGGTGGTCTACCGGGGATTGAACTTGGTGATCGAACGCGGTCAGAAAATCGGATTGGTGGGTCACAACGGTGCCGGCAAATCGACCCTGCTGAAGCTGCTGGCCGAGGAAACGCCGGTGACCTCCGGGACACTCGAAATCGGTAGCGGGGTTGAACGGGCTTATTTCGCCCAGCATCAACTGGAAATCCTTGATCCCGATCGGACGGTTTACCAAACCATTGAACAGGAAACCGGCGACTGGACGATCTCCCAGATTCGCGGCTACCTGGGCGGGTTCCTGTTCAGCGGCGACACCGTTGATAAGCTGGTCCGGGTTCTGTCTGGTGGTGAAAAATCCCGTCTGGCGCTTGCCCGGATGCTGGTGCGGCCGGCGCACCTGCTGCTGCTGGATGAGCCGACCAATCATCTGGACATGATTTCCCGCGATGTGGTCGAGCGTGTATTGGCCGATTTTCAGGGCACGCTGGTGTGCATTTCCCATGATCGCCATTTTCTGAATACGGTTACCAACCAGATAATCGAAATCGACCGCGGGCAGGCAACGGTATACGCGGGGAATTATGAATATTACGAGTGGAAAATAAGTCAGCCCGACGGCCGGCCGACTGTGCCCGGTCAGGTAACAGATCAACCGCCGGTCGGAGACAAGCAATCCCGCAACACTGAGCGGCAACAACGCCGGAAACTGGAAAATGAGCTCAAGAACCTGCAACGGGAAATGCCCCGGGTTGAAGCGGCGATCAGCGCCCGGATCACCAGCGTGAATGACCCGGCCAACGCCAGTAAATACCAGGTAATTCAGGAGGCGCTGGCGGAACAGGAACGGCTGGAAATGGAATATCTTGATTTACTGACGCGGGCGGAGCAGATCCAGCAAGAACTTGGCTGACCCCGCACCTGGAGCCGATGCACTGGTTCCCGAAGGTCTTTTATCTGGATGTGATATAATTATATGGGCAAATTGACCGGCTAATTAATTTCTGTCATGAATTTTATTTTTTTCCATGCAACCCTGTGGCTGACCTGGCAGTCTATCAGTTGAATGGAACAGTCTTCGGCCAATAATCGACCGGACCGATTGCTGGAAGCGACAGTTGAGCGCGCCCGGCAAGGTGAAGTGGGCGCCTACCGCTGGTTGTACGATCGTTATAAGGACGAAATGTACCGCGCCAGTCTGGCCTTGAGCCGCAATGAGTACCTGGCCGAGGAAGCCATTCAGGAAAGTTTTATCAGGATGCATAAAAATATCAAAACCCTGAAGGATTGTTCAAAATTCGTACCCTGGCTGTACCGGATCGTACTGAACGCGACTTACACGACAATCCGGCGCCATCGCAACCACTGGGTTGATCTGGATGATGAACAGGCAGAGATCGCCGATAATGAAAATCCGTCCCGGGATGTCTGGCAACTGCTCTCCTCGGCCCTGCGGAAATTACCGAAAGGTTACCGCAACGTTTTTGTGCTCCATTATTTGCAGGAACTGCCCCACGAGCAGGTGGCTGCTATCATGAATGTCTCGGTCGGTACATCCAAATCACAGTATCACCGGGCCAGGGAAAAATTAAGAGTTATTTTCACGAAAATGGATATTGGTTATGAAACAGTCTGAAGATTTTGATCGTCTACTGGAGCAGGCTCGCGCCACGCTGCAGTCTAAAACAGCGCCACCGACATTGTGGAATAACATTGTCAGCGAACTGGAGCGGCCGGCCCCGGTCCGTTCGGCCTGGTTCCGCTGGCAAAGCTGGCGGATTCCGGCCCTGGCGACCGTTAGCCTGGCGCTGTTGGTGGCGCTGGGCATATGGCTATGGCAACCGACCGACCGGTTAATTTCACCGGCCCGTGCCCGGCAGTATGCCTGGGCAATCGACGAGCGGGTGTTTGATTCACAGGCTGCCTATGAGCTTAAAATCGCCGGCCTGGAACAACAGATAAAGCGCCTGAATCTTTCCGCAACCAATGATCGCTGGCAGAGGGATTTCGCCAATGTACTGGTTCTGGATTTCCAGATCAATGAGTGCAAAACAACGTTGAAATACAATCCCTATAATCCCACTGTGCACGAAAACCTGGTGGCTGGCTATCGCTATAAAATCGATCGCCTGAACGCCATTTTAACCGAATCAGAAAAGAGGCATGTATGAAGTACTTGCGCTTAACCCTCATTCCCGTTATCCTGCTGACTTTACTGCAGGCCGAATATTTTGCCTATGAAGAGCGGCGTGTTGAGTCCGATCAATTGGACCTGACCGCCGCCGGCAAGGTGGTGGTCGAAAATGTAATGGGCGATGTCACCGTTACCGGTACGGCCGAAGAGCTGGTTAAAATGACCGGTACGATCACGGTTCGTGCCCGCGATAAAGAGCGGGTGATGGATGTCCTTAATGAAATCACAATCGAAATGGAAAAGACCGGTAATCAGGTAGAAATTGTCACTCATACGCCCCGTGATATGTCGTTCAGGAATATTTCCTACCAGATCAATTTGGTGATTTACCTGCCCGAGGGGGCGGAATTGGATGTCAGCAATACGTTTGGTGACGTTAGCCTGCAGCATCCCGGCGGCAAAGTAACCGTCAACAACAGTAACGGCGATATTTCCGTCAACCGGGCGCAATCGACCAATTTGAAAAACCGGTTTGGTAAATTGGCGGCCAGTGAAATTTCCGGGCGCCTTAATGTCGATTGTACCAATAGTGATATTAAAATTCAGCATGTCACTGAGAACTGTGAATTAGTCAGCCGTTTTGGAACCATCGAAATCTTTAATATCAATGGCGCCCTGAATGTTGATTCGCGCAACGGTGATGTGGAAATTAGAATTGCCGGCGCTACCCGGCTGAAAAATTCGTTTGGCCGGTCTAGTATTACCGATATCAAAGGCGATTTGATCAGTGAAACCCAGAATGGCGATGTTGATGTTATCGGTGTATCCGGAGTAACCAGAATAGGGAGTTCATTCGGTGATATTACCGCCCACGATATCGGCGGCAAGCTCACGATTACCAGCCAGAATGCCGACATAGAGGTGCTGCGGATCAAAGGATCGGCAGACATTGCCAATACGTTCGGGACTATTCGACTTGGGTATGTCGGGCAGGATGTTAAAATCACCAATGCCAATGGCGATGTGGTCATCGGTGAGGTTGAGGGTGCTGCTAATGTGCGCACCGAATTCGGCGATATCGAAGCCAGCAATATCAAGCTCGACCTGACCGCCAACGCCCATAACGGCACCTGCGACCTGCGTTCAATAGGCGGGAGTATTCTGGCCGAAAGTAGTTTTGGCGACATCCGGCTTTATGATGTCAAACCATTATTGAACTGTATCGCGATCAACGGTAGCGTAGTAGCGGAGGAATTGGCCTTGATGACCCCGGACATTCGGATCGAATCATCGTTCGGGCTGATCAGGCTACAAGTCCCCGCGAACTTATCGGCCCGGCTAAATCTGGAAACTTCCTTCGGTTCAATTGAAGTGGGCGATATTCAGGGCAACCTGCACGAACATTTTTCCAATGCATCATTTGCTGGTGTTTTAGGGACCGGAGAAGGTAGAATAGACTGTTCCGCCGCCAATGGCAGCATCGAAATAATTAAGCGCTGATTAGCCGAGCGGTGAAAACGGCCACAGGATCGGGATCAGGATCGTCGCTGAAATCAACAGAATCAGGGCTAGCGGCATGCCGACTTTGAGGTAATCCCGGAATTTATAACCGCCCGGTCCGTAGACCATCAGGTTGGTCTGATAACCGACCGGCGTCATGAAGGAGGCGGAAGCGGCGAAACAGATCGCTAGGATGAACGGCCGCGGCAGCAGGCCGATCTGGGTGGCGGCATTGATGGCGATCGGCACCATGATGATCGCCGCCGCCGCGTTGGAAGACACTTCCGTCAGCAAGGCGGTCAGCAGGTACAGCACACCCAGTAAAAGATAGCCCCGCGCCGCTTCCGGGACATTGATCACCAGTCGGGAAATATTGCCACCGATCCAATCGGCGGTGCCGCTGGTCTGGATGGCGATGCCCAGAGGAATCAGGGAAGCGATCAAAACGATTACCGGCCAGTGGATCGAATGGTAGACCTCGTTGGGGGTGATCACCCGGGCCACCAGCAGTACGATCACCGCCAGCAGGGCATTCTTGATGATCGGCGATATTCCCAGCGCCGCCACGATTACCGCCGCCAGCAGCACTAAAATGCTGAGCCACCAGAAGCGGTGCCGCTTGAGTTTGGCCTCGATCTCCTGCAGGACGATAAAACCACCGGTGGATGCCAGGGCCTGGATTTTTTCCCGGGGACCGTAAACCAGCAGCGTGTCATAAGCTTTGAGGACTATATGGGCAATCTTGCTGCGCAGGATCGTGCCCTCGCGACGGATCGCCAGTACGAAGGCGCCGAAATGACGCCGAAAATTAGTTTCCATCACACTGCGGCCGACCAGATCGGACTGGTCGGTCATCAGGCACTCCACCAGCACATTATCACGCTGCGTCAGCTCGGTCTGCGTCAGTTTTTCGTCGGTTAACAGGGTGACTTTTTCCATTTTCTTCAGGCGCAGCAGATTATCGACGGCGCCACGCACGAACAGGATGTCACCGTCTTCCAGGCTGGTATTGCGGATATTGGTCGACAGCAGGTTGCCTTTTCGCATGATGTCCAGCACGACCACATCGTAATTCTGACTGATTCCGCGGTCGAGGCAGGTTTTACCGAGCAGGTTGGAATCCTCGGTGATCTTGACCTCGGTCAGGTAGCTGCCCAGGTGATAGTTCTGTGTCAAACTGCCGGAGACGGTTCGGGACGGCAGCAACCGGTAACCCACGAGCATTAGGTAGGTCATGCCGAGCAGCAGAATGATGATACCGTAGCGCGAGAATTCAAACATTCCCAGAGCTGATTCGCCGGAACTGGCGATCATCATTGAATTGACCAGCAGGTTGGTGGAGGTGCCGATCAGGGTCAGGGTGCCGCCCATGATGGCGGCGTAGCTCAAAGGTATCAGGATTTTTGAGGGACTGATCGAATATTTCTGCGCCAGGCGGATGGCGATCGGCATGAAGATCGCGACCACGGCCGTATTGTTGACGACCGCCGACAGCAGGGCGATCGACAGTAAAAAGACCAGCAGTCCCAGCGAGGTTGAGCGGCGTGCCAGCTTGTTCAACTGGATCACGAAATATTCCAGGATACCGGTTTTCTGCAGGGCGTAGCTCAGGGTAAACAGCAGGGCGATCGTGATAACGGCGGAATTCGAAAAACCGGAAAAGGCCGCCGCCGGTTCGATTATTCCGGTCAGCAGCAGCAGCCCCAGAGTTGTCAGGGCGGTGATTTCGATCGGCAAAATTTCCGTGGCGAAAAGCACCACGGTCAGGAAGATGATTGCCAGAACGATTACAATTTCGATGGTCATTGCCGCCGACCGCTTATTGCTCCAGTGCCGCGTAATCCAGCTCAGAGCCGAGAACGCTGTGGGGAATCAAATAGACCAGCAACAGGACGATACTGGCCACCAGCACCCAGCCCGGCCGGCGATAGTGACGGTTTTTCCAGACCGCTACGACCCAGAACATAAACGCCACTAGGGTCTTGTTGTCGGTCAGGTCGTGGCCCCACGGCCAGCCGGTCCAGTAGGCGTCGAAAGCGTACTTCTGGACGACCGGCCCCAGCAACAGGCCGCCGGCCAGTAACAGCAGCGTCGTCCATAGGGCATAGGGATAAAGGTAGCCTTCGCGCGTTAAGGCCTGGAGACCGGAGCGGTTCGAAAGCAGCATGGCGATAAAAATGAACAGGATGTGAGGGATCAGGATGAAAGCCGGCACAGCGCCTTTATAGCGAATAGTGACCGGTTGGTCCGTCAGCGGTTGAAAAGCGGTGCTGTCACTGGAAATTGTGATGACGTATTGAACTTTCCCGGCCGGGGGCTGGCTGGGAATCAGCGCCACCAGATCGTCGCCGTCGCGGGTCATGGTTATGGTCTGCCACTCATCGTTGCTGCGAAAACGACGATAACGGTAAGCGCCCGTCGACTGCCGGTCGGGTACGGCGATCCGGACTTCGGCGTCACTGCCGCTATTGTGCGAACGGGGTAACGAATACTCGATGGCCGCGCCATTAAGTTCCAGCGTTCCCTTGACCGGGTAGGTGGGGCCGGTCTGGCGCTGGTAAATGGCGGATGACAGGGTGATCACAATCGCCGTCAGCCATAACAGGATATTTTGGTATTTCCTCATCGTTCCGATCCGCGTGTTGCTGGTTAGTGGCAAAATTATAGTATCCCCGCTCCGGTCGCCAAGCTAATTTCGAAGGATTCACGTAAATATCAAAGGACTACAAAATATATCAGACGATTTTACTATAGGTAATATTAGTTAAGTTGGGATATGAGACTTGTATTAATATTGTTGATGTGTTTTACTAAAAATGGTTTGTAATATATTCTATATAATTATCCTCATATATTTTTGTATAGCCAGGCCCAATAGAGCATACATATTTACCAGCGGTGTAATTATTATATTTGACTGGGGTATCTAGTAGTTTAAAAGTTATAAAGGCAATTTTTAGTCCGGGGTACAGAACAATCGGTATTGACCCATGATTAGTTAATTCTAATGTAACTACTCCTTTAAAATATGGTTGAATAGTAGAAGCAGTAGCTATTAATAATCCCATACGTGCCCAAGAGCTTCGTCCATCAATTCTCGCATCTAAATCACCGGGAATACCGAGATATTCGAAAGTAGAACCTAAAATGAACTGACCGGGATGAAGAACAAATTTATTTTTAGATGAAATAATTATTTCTTCCTGATATTTTTTTATTTGCGGTCTGTCAGCTTTTATTGCAACAGGATTTAAGGAATCACTTATATGAGTTTTAAATAAAATAAACTGTTTGCCCAGCCGTAAGTCAATACCACTTTGTGATATTTGATCGTTTGGATCTAGTAGTGGAGTTACTATTAATCTATCTATATTATATTTCGAGGTATTCGGGTTAAGCCTTCTACGAATTTCTATTTCAGAAAGAGTCATACTGTTCCACTTTTAAATTTTGCAGTTATTTTAGACAATTCAATTCCTTTAAGTGAAAGTAGATTTGCTTGATTCATTAAATTGTATAAAAGCTCAGTATTATTAAAATCAATAGAACTTGACAGTATATGATTCCAAGTTCCAGAAATAATATTCCGAAAATCAAGAGGGTATGATTCAAGCTTTTCATCTATTCTAACGGCAGGAACAATTTTATTGTTTAAATATTCTGTCACTAAGTTGATATCATTTATGTCTGCGATATTTTCATAAAGTAACTCATCAGTAACTAAATGTAATTCAGTAATGAGAGTTGGTAGATATATTTCAAATTCTTCTATAAATATCTTATGGTACCCATACATTTTATTATTAAATATGTAATTTATATCAATATTACTATATTGATTATTTAATGAGCGTAGCCATGCATTAACTTCATGTAGTTCTGACCCCTGATATATTTCCGGTAAATTATACATAGTTTCTAAACAAATTTTTAAACGATAATCCCAAGGGTAATATCCTTCATCGACAGTTATAATGTTTTTACCTTGTGGATATAAGAGACTTCCAAATTTATAATGTGATAGGATAAAGGAAAATCCAAATATAAGTATACCAAAGATATCGCAACAAAACTCCTCGAAACATCTTTTAAGTGAGTCAGAAAAATGTGAAATTAGATGAGCTCTTCTTTCATCTTCAAAAACACGAATCTGATATTCATTTTTCTCCTTTGTAATAATATCTTCTA
Organism: Fidelibacterota bacterium; assembly: GCA_043822705.1. Lineage (GTDB taxonomy): Bacteria > Fidelibacterota > Marinisomatia > Marinisomatales > TCS56 > JBDRBK01. The sequence continues at coordinate 1,425 of JBDRBK010000124.1, read as the reverse complement.
TATATTCTTCAACCTTTTTACGTATTGTTTTTTCCTCAAAAAAATCAAAACTAGTTTTTTGTTTCCATTTTTTGTATAAGAGATGTCCTATCTCGTGCCCAAGAATTGCGAAATGTAGTGCGGATATTCTCTTCAACCTTGGATATGATATTATGTAGATATAGTTACATTCGGAGAAATGAGGTGGACCCCAAAGTCAAGACAGTTGTTTGCTGATTTTTTGTTTGATTAGGCTGCATTCTCAACCCAACCCGTTTGATATACACATTCCGGTGTCAGTCCCCCCAGGGCCTGATGTGGGCGGAAAGTGTTGTAGGTTTTGATCCATTTCCCAATGGAAACTTTAGCTTCTTTTACATCATGATAATCTTTCAGATAAACTTCATCATACTTGAGTGTTCGCCAGAAGCGCTCTACAATAATGTTGTCACAGGCCCGACCTCTGCCATCCATACTGATTTTAATCCCGTTATCTTCCAGTGGCTTTAAGAACTTCGGGCTTGTGAACTGGCTACCCTGATCGGTGTTAAAGATTTCCGGTTTACCATACCAGCGAAGAGCTTCTTCCAAAGCATCAAGGCAGAAAGATTTATCCAGAGTTACCGACAACCTCCAGGTGAGTACGTGCTTCGAAAACCAGTCCAAAACTGCTACCAGATAAACAAATCCATGCACCAGTCGAATATAAGTTATGTCCGTGCACCATACCTGGTTCGGTCTATTGATAAGCAGATTACGAAGCAAATACGGATAGATTGTGGCCTCCGGAGTGGGCCGACTGAGATTCCTTTTCGGGTAAAGAACTTCAAGCCCCATAACACGCAGCAGTCGCTGGATACGCTTACGATTCACACGCTGCGCCTCAAGCCTGAGACGATCACGCAGCTTACGACTACCCCAGGTTGGGTGATCGGTGTAGAGTTCATCGATCCGCCGCATGAGAGTCAAATTCTTTTCGGTCTCACCTTTCTTGTGGTAGTATTGATTTGACCGTGGAGTCAACAGAATCCGACATTGCTCTGCCACCGGGAGTTCTCCATCGCGATCAATCATAGCTGCTCGCTTGGCAGGTGTAAGATCCCCAGCTTTTTTTTAAACCAGTCTATTACCACCTGTTGCTGTCCAATTGTCTTAAAAAGCTCATCTCTTTCAGCTTCCAAGCGTTTACTGTCGCGCTCTTTTTGTGTGGCATATAAATCCGCACCTCTATCTAACAACTCGCGTTTCCACTGACCAATTTGTTGTGGATGTACATGGTATTCTTTGGCTATTTCACTGACCTGCTTTTCACCGCGAATTGCTTCAAGGGCAATCTTGAACTTTAGCTCCTTTGTACGACGAATACGTTTTGATCCCATCTTATTTCCCTTTATTCGGCCTGTTCAGCAAACTTATACTGCTGTCCGAATTTTGGGGTCCATTATA
>JBDRBK010000123.1:0-21124 GCA_043822705.1 Fidelibacterota bacterium | reverse complement strand
GTATACACGAATAATCTTGAATTTGCAAAAAACTTTTTCGATGATTATTTAAAGACGCTTGCTATTAAACAGGTTGAAGAACTCTATGTAAAAGTAACACAAAGATTTTTATTTAATATTTATTCTATATCAACTGATATTGATGTTTTTGTTGCTTTTGAGACGATGAATAACAGGGGCAAACCTCTTTCTCATTTAGAGTTACTGAAGAATAGGTTAATTTATCTATCAACAAAATTTGATGTAGACTATTATGAAAAAAGTAGTTTACGTAAAAGGATTAATGACTGCTGGAAAGCAATATATCATAACTTAGGCAGAAATAAAGAAAACCCATTAGATGATGATACTTTTTTAGTTAATCATTTCCTAATCTATTTTGGTTCAGAATTATTTGAAAAAAATAAAAATGAACTTGAATCATTTCATATGTATAAAAATATGCGTCATTACTATAGAAATGAATATTCCAATTATTTATTAGAAAAGAAATTTACAAGTAAAAATATTAAAGACACAGAAAACAAGATTTCAATTGGAGATATAGATAATTATGTAAAAAGTCTCCAGCATTCAGTAGTTGCTTGGTATAAGATATTCAACCCTGTTAATAGTGATTTTACAAATGATATTAAAAAATGGCTCGACAAATTAAATAGAATTGGTATTTATGATAGCGCCCCATTAATTTTAATCTTTTTTCAACAAGAAAAAAACAACAATAAACGACTGCTGCTTTTAAAGTTAATTGAAAGGATGAAATTTCTATTTTCAATGACTGCTTATCGTCATTTCCTAGATTATGATCCGGTTTTCTTATTAAGAATAGCAATTAATTTAAATGAAAAAAATATCACTGCTGATAAAGTATTAAAGGAAATTGATGTGTTGTATTATAGGCAAACGATAAACAGAGAAATTAATATCAGAAACAGTAAGGAGTTTAGAAATAATGGTTTCTACAAATGGCAAGGAATAAGATATTTCCTATTTGAATATGACCTGTACTTACAGGAAAATTCAAAAACAAGTAGAAAAAAATTAATTTGGCAAGAATTTTCAAATACTGACTATGAAACTGTTGAACATATTTATCCCAGAAGTAGTAGGGCATATTGTTGGACTTCTTCATTTCAAAAATATACTACAAAAGAAAGAGGGATTTTAAAAGATTCATTAGGTAACCTTCTTCCTTTGTCAAGAGCCAAAAATTCAAGTTTTTCAAACAAGTGTTTTAAGGATAAAATTTCAAATGATAAAAACTCTATTGGTTATAGATTTGGTTGTTATGCAGAAAATGAAATAACTAAGTTTAATGAATGGACTGCGGTTCAAATACTTGAACGTGGCTTACAATTACTTAACTTCCTTGAAGAAAGATGGGAAGTCAAATTAGGAAATGATAAAGAAAAATTATCTTTCCTCAACCTAGATTTTGTATTAAAAAAAGAAAAACTACCGCTAACACAGGTTATAGCAAATGCTGATATACAATCTAAAAAGAAAAAGTAATAGCTCTAATTTATAAAGTGATAATTTTAGATGGCAATCAACAAATTCCGCACTTGCCATAGCCTAATCCGTTAGCAACAATTTCCCCGATTTCCCGACCCTTATATCTTGTTTGACAATCCATTTTATTATTATCTTCGTTGTCGATATTAGATAACATCAGTTCACGAACTAAGGTTTTAATAAATTGACAACTGACTATAATGTGCAGCCCACAGGGGATTTTCCCGACACCCGGCCGGTTTACACCATCGGCATCGCCGCCCAGCTGACCGGTACTTCGGTCCACGCCCTGCGGGTCTACGAAGAGAAGAAGCTGATCCTGCCCTTCATCACGCCCACCAACCGGCGGCTGTATTCCCAGTTCGACATCGAGCGCATCAAATGCATCCGCAAGCACCTGGATGAAGAAGGCCTGAACATCGCTGGTATCAAGGCGCTGCTGGCGATGGTGCCCTGCTGGCTGCTGCGGCCCTGCAACGCCGACGATCAGGCGAGCTGCGAAGCATTCACCTGCACCAGCGCCCCCTGCTGGGAAGTCGGTAAAAAAGGACCCGAATGCCAGGACACGGACTGCCGCGACTGTACGGTTTACAGCATGGGTTACCAGTGCGGCGATATCAAGGCTTTCTGCAAGGCTGCCTACGGCAGCGGTAATGAGTAAACAGTGATGAGTGAAGAGTAATGAACGATGAGTAAAGAATTTACCCGGCGGCAATTCATAAGAATCGGTGGACTGGGACTGGGGGGACTGGCCCTGGCGACCCCCGCCATCAACTGGGCCAAAGGCGCATTGCTGGAAGCGGATGTCATCCCGGGGATGTATTCCCGGCGGATTCCCACCTACTGCGAGGTCTGTTTCTGGAAATGCGCCGGCTGGACCTATCTCGACACCGACGGCGCGATACAAAAAATCGTCGGCAACGAGCTCGACCCCCATTCCGAAGGGCGCTTCTGTCCGCGCGGCACCGGCGGCGTGGGCATGTACTACGATGACGACCGCCTGAAAACGCCGTTGATCCGTAGCGCCGAACGCGGTCGACAGGTCTTCCGCGAGGCCAGTTGGGACGAAGCCTTCACCTACATCGCCGAAAAAATGCAGGCTATTGCCAATGAGCACGGTCCCGAATGCGTGGCCCTGTTCACTCACGGCTCCGGCGGCGACTACTTCGGCCGACTGCTGAAAGCCTTTGGTTCGCCCAACATCGCCGCCCCCTCCTACGCCCAGTGCCGCGGTCCCCGGGAAGTGGCCTTTATCGGCACCTTCGGCGAAGGCATCGGCTCACCGGAACGTACTGACATCCGCGACACCCGCTGCCTGGTGCTGATCGGCTCCCATATCGGCGAAAACATGCATAACGGCCAGGTCCAGGAGATGTCCGCCGCCATCGACAAGGGCGCCACGATCATCACGGTGGACCCGCGCTTCTCCACCGCCGCCAGCAAGTCCAAGTACTGGCTGCCGATCAAGCCCGCCACCGACCTGGCCCTGCTGCTGGCCTGGATGCACGTGTTGATCTACGAAGAGCGCTACGATAAAAAATATGTGGCGACCTACACCTACGGCTTCGAAGAATTGAAAGCCCATGTCAGGGATTTTACCCCCGAATGGGCCTACGGCATCACCACTATCAAACCCCAGGTGATCCGTGAAACGGCCCGCGAAATGGCCAGCGCCGCCCCGGCGGTGATCGTCCATCCCGGCCGCCACGTGACCTGGTACGGCGATGACACCCAGCGCCTGCGGGCGGTGGCGATCCTGAACGCCCTGCTGGGCAGCTGGGGTCGCCGCGGCGGATTTTACAATCCCGAAAAGGTCAAACTGCCGGCGATCAAGACACCGCCCGATCCCAAGCCGGCCAAAAACTGGCGCGACGCCTTCCCCGGCCAATATCCGCTGGCGGGACTGGCCCTGGCATCGGGCATCTGCGACGCCACCATCCCCGCCGCCAGCCGCGACTGTTCGTTCAAGGGCTGGATCGTGAACGGCACCAACCTGCCGTTCACTCTGCCGGACCAGAAAAAGACCATTGCCGCGATCCAGAACCTGGATCTGCTGGTGGCGATCGACACGATGCCGATGGAAATCACCGGCTGGGCCGATGTGGTCCTGCCCGAGTGCACCTACCTGGAACGCTATGATTCGGTTCGCGTCAGCACCCACCGCGAACCGGCGATCGCCCTGCGCGCCCCCGCCGCCGCACCGCGCTGGAACACCAAACCGGCCTGGTGGATGGCCAAGGAATTAAGCAAAAAGCTGGGACTGGCAGCCTGGTTCCCCTACGAAACCCATGAAGAGGAACTGGACTGGCAGCTCAAACAAATCGGGTCGTCACTGGCGGAAATGGAACGGCTCGGCGTCAAGAAATTCGACCGCGAGTACGACGATCTCTATCCCCTGCAAGATTTGCCCGGCGACTATGAATTCAACACCAATACCGGCAAAATCGAACTCTACGCAACTTCCTTCGCCGATGAGGGTTTCGATCCCCTGCCAAGGTACACCGCCCATGAAGAGCCCCCGGCCGGCTACTACCGCCTGATCTACGGCCGGGCGCCGATGCACACTTTCAGCCGCACCGCCAATAATCCCAATCTTACCGACCTGATGGACGAGAACACGGTCTGGGTCAACCCTAAGATTGCCCAGGAATGGGGCCTGAATAATGGACAGCCCGTCTGGCTGCAGAACCAGGACGGCGTCGTCAGTTCCAATTCGATCAAGGTGCGCGTCACCGAACGCATCCGCCACGATTCGGTATATATCGTCCACGGATTCGGCCACACCGATAAGCGCATGACCCGGGCCTACCGGCGCGGCGTCAGCGATGCGGAATTGATCACCCGGGTTCATGTGGACCCGCTGATGGGCGGCACCGGCATGCGTGGTAATTTCGTTACCTTCCTGGTCGATGAACCGGTAATCGAAGGAGCCTCCTGATGCGTTATGCCATGGCCATCGATACCAAAAAATGCGTCGGCTGCAGCGATTGCGTAGTGGCCTGCCAAACCGAGAATAAAGTGCCCATCGGCTACTGCCGGGACTGGGTGGTGGAATCCACCACCGGTACTTATCCTGAACTGCAACTGGAGCTTCGCTCCGAACGTTGCAACCACTGCTCCAATTCGCCCTGCGTGCGCTGCTGCCCCACCGCGGCCAGCCACTATGCCGACGGCGGCGTGGTGCTGGTCGATCCCAAACAGTGCATCGGCTGCAAGGCCTGCATCGCCTCCTGCCCTTACGACGCCCGCTACGTCCACCCCGACGGCTATGTGGATAAATGCACATTCTGTCTGCATCGCGTCAAGAAAGGTGAGGAACCGGCTTGTGTGGCGGTCTGTCCCACGCACTGCATGTATTTCGGCGACACCGATGATCCCAACAGCGCGATATCAAAAATTCTGGCCCGCCGCAAATCGAAACGGCTGATTCCCGAGGCCGGTACTGATCCCAATATTTATTACTTGATTTAGTGCATAATGAATAGTGAGATGGCTGCGCCCGTGAGAAACGTGAGAAGCTACGCTAGTGAGAAACATAAGTAACTAATATGAGTGCAAAAATTCGAAATCATAAAGATCTGGATTGCTGGAAAGATTCGATTATTCTTGTCAAAGAAATCTACAAATTGACAAAATCATTCCCAGCCGAGGAAACTTACGCCCTCACTAGCCAAATGCACCGAGCAGCAATCTCGATTCCCAGTAATATTGCTGAAGGTGCTGGTAGAAATCATTCAAAAGAATTCATCCAATTTTTATACATCGCCCAGGGTTCATTGACTGAACTGGAAACCCAACTGATCATCTCTGAAGAATTGGGATATTGCCACACATTGGATGAGTTGCATAATAAAATTCTATCAATTAAAAAGATGATTAAAGGTTTAATAAAATTCCTGAAGGATAAGTAATGACCAACGTCATCTCACGATTCCTCACATTTCTGACTACTTCTCACTACGCTGCTATTAGCAGCGATTCTCACCCAGCCAAGCACAGCTTGGCTCTCACCACGACGCCACAAGTGTCGGTTCTCACCATTCACGGAGTGAACAATGTTTGAAGAAATCATCGTCAGCGGCCGCAACCTGCCGGAAATCGATCCACACCTGCACGTCTGGGGCTGGGAGATTGCGCTCTACCTGTTCCTGGGAGGACTGGTGGCCGGTCTGCTGTTTTTCTCGGCCCTGCTGTTCCTGCGCGGCAAGGCTGATGAGTATCCCACCGCGGTGAAGTGGCTGCCGCTGTCGGCGCCGATCCTGCTGGGTATCGGCCTGCTGGCCCTGCTGCTGGACCTCTCCCACCTGCTGTACTTCTGGCAGTTGTTTACAAATATCCGCTGGGAGTCGCCCATGAGCTGGGGCGCCTGGACGCTGCTGGTGATCACGCCCCTGTCGGCGGTCTGGGCCGCCGGCTGGTTGCCTGATCTGTTCCCGCGCTGGGACTGGAAATTCCTGGTCATCAAAGAATTTTTCGACTGGTTCGCCCGGCAGCGCCGATGGGTGGCCGGTCTGCTGATGCTACTGTCGGTGATCCTCGGCATGTATACCGGCATCCTGCTGTCGGCCTTCAACGCCCGGCCGTTCTGGAACACGGCCATTCTCGGTCCCCTGTTCCTGACCTCGGGCCTGTCGGCCGGGGCCGCCGCAACGGTGCTGTTTTCCCGCTCGCACCGGGAGAAAGCAATCTTCGCCCGGATCGATCTGGCCCTGATCGGGATCGAGCTGTTCCTGATTGTGCATCTTTTTATGGGTTTCCTGGCCGGCACCCAGGTTCACATCGAGGCGGCGGAACTGTTCCTTGGCGGACCCTACACCACCGTCTTCTGGATATTCGTAGTGGGGCTGGGACTGGTGATCCCGGCATTGCTGGAAGTATTGGAAATATTCAAAGCCAAAATACCGGCCGTCGTTGCCGCCGTGCTGGTGATTGTCGGCGGCCTGCTGCTGCGTTTCATCGTAGTAGATGCTGGTCAGGCCAGTCGCTGGTTGTATTAATGAGCAGAGAGCGAAGAGTAAAGAGGTAAGAGTAATGAGGAGCCGAGGTGTAGAGGAAATGAGGAGCAGTAACAATTACCGATCTTCAAATTCCAATACTCTTCTGTGTTCTCTGCGTCTCTGCGGCAAAAAATTTGTAGTAAATGAAGGTTAAAAAATGAAAACGAAATACATGAATCCTTATCTGGCGGGGGTCCTGCTGGGGCTGGTGCTGATCGCCGCCTTTTATTTTTCCGGGCGCGGCCTGGGCGCCAGCGGGGCGGTCAAGTCGGTCGTGGTGCAGGTGGTCGATCTAGTCGCCCCCGGTCACACCGCCGGTTCGGAATACTATTCCAAATACGTCGGCGACGATAAAAGTCCGCTGAAATCCTGGCTGGTGTTTGAAGTGCTAGGGGTGATCGTCGGCGGCTTCCTGTCGGGAGCGATCGCCGGCCGGCTGAAATTCAAGGTTGAGCATTCGCCGAAAATTACCTCCAACAAACGCCTGTTGATGGCCGTGATCGGCGGCATCCTGTTTGGCTACGGCAGTCAACTGGGCCGCGGCTGCACCAGCGGCGCCGCCCTGACCGGAATGGCGGTGTTGTCGGTGGCCGGGTTCGTCACCATGATGGCGATCTTCGGCACCGCCTTTGCCCTGGCCTGGTTTTTCCGCAAGAACTGGATTTAGGAGTCAGTCATGGGACCATTAATACCAAATGAAATCATCGCTCCCGGCTGGGATTTCCTGATCGCCTTTGTGGTGGGAATCGGCTTCGGCTTCGTGCTGGAACAGGCCGGCTTTTCCTCCAGCCGCAAACTGGCCGGCGTCTTCTACGGTTACGACACGGTAGTGCTGAAAGTTTTCTTTACCGCTGGCGTCACCGGGATGCTGGGCCTGCTGTATCTGAGTCTGTTCGACATGATCGACCTGAATCTGGTCTGGGTCAATCCCACTTTTCTGTGGTCGGCGATCATCGGTGGAGTGATCATGGGGGCCGGTTTCATCATCGGCGGTTTCTGCCCCGGCACCAGCGCCTGCGCGGCGGCCATCGGCAAGCTCGACGGCCTGGTTTTCCTGGGCGGAATTTTCATCGGCGTCTTCCTGTTCGGTGAATCCTATCCGCTGGTGAAAAAATTGTATCTGGCCGGCAATCTGGGACCGATCAAAATTTCCGAGCTGTTCCATGTGTCACAGGGTTTTCTGGTGCTGCTGGTGGTAATTATCGCCGCGGCCATGTTCTGGGCCGGCGAATGGGCGGAAAAAAGATTCCCTCGGGAGGAGTACTGATGACTACAGAAATTCAACGCGTCCGCGAGCGGCTGCGGATCAAGCCGCGGATTCTGCTGACGGCCGTGATCGTCACTCTGGCGCTGGTGATTGCGATGGTGCCGGAAAACACCACCCAGCCCTACAAACTGAGCGCCGCCGACATGCTGACGGAAATCCAGTACGGCAGCGAGCTTATCCATCCCGACCAGTTGGCGGAATGGCTGATCAACCAGGATCCCGCGATCCGGCTGATCGACGTGCGCACGCCCGAGGAATTCGACACATTTCACCTCGAGCAGGCCGTCAATATTCCCCAGGCCGATATTCTGTCGGCGGAATGGACGGACTATCTCGATCAGGGTATCAAAATGAATATCCTGTATTCCAACGGCACCACCGGCGCCCAGCAGATCTGGATGATCCTGCGTCAATTGGGCTATCATAATAATTACGTGCTCCAGGGCGGACTGAATTACTGGGTCGAAACGATCCTCAACCCGGCCGCACCCAAGGTGACCAGTCCCGACGACGAATTCGCCCGCTACGATTTCCGCCAGGCCGCCAGCCGGAAATTCGGCGGTGGCAGCGCCTTCGCCGCCCCGGCGGCAGAAACGGAATCGACCGCCCCCAAACCGCCGATCAAGCAGCAAGCCAAGAAAAAGGCGCCCGAGGGCGGGTGTTAAGGAGCATAGAGGTAAGAGCATAGAGCGGATAGTCAAGGGCATTGTGCGGTGAAATCAATGCATAGCAAAACATGAATAATGAAATCAGCAATTGGTTATTAACCAGCGATCCCTGGACCGAATACCGGACCAGGATTGATCTGCTGGATGAACCGGCCGATTCACCCGCGGTAAGCGCGGCCCGCGACCGGATGATCAATCATCCGGAAGTCCGAAAATTGCTGGCGGAGCTGGCGGACTGGCCGGGCATTGTGTTGAGCAGCCACAAAAGCGCCGGTCAGGCTTTTCATAAACTGGCCTTCATCGCCGATCTGGGCCTCACCCAAAATGATCCCGGAATGGCGGTTATAATTGACAGAATTTTCGACCGGGTTGCGGCCGAAGGTCCGTTCCAGTTGCCGATGAATATACCGGTACACTTCGGTGGCAGCGGTCGGGACCAGGCGGCCTGGGCCCTGTGCGATGCCCCGACCATCGTGTACAGCCTGGCGAAACTGGGCCTGAACGATAATGAACAGGTTATCAAGGCGAAGGACTATCTGATCGGACTGGGGCGGGACAACGGCTATCCCTGCGCCGTATCGAAGGAATTAGGGAAATTCCGGGGACCGGGCAGGAAAGACGATCCCTGCCCGTACGCAACGATGATTATGTTGAAATTAATCAGTCGCTATGATTCTGATAAATACTCGGAATTTGCCCGGAATTCAATTGATTCGCTGCTAAATCTCTGGGAACAGAGCCAGCACCGGCATCCCTATATGTTTTTCATGGGGAAGGACTTCCGCAAACTGAAAGCGCCCCTGATCTGGTACGACATCCTGCATCTGGCGGATACATTATCCAATTTTGACCAGGCCCTTAATGACCCGCGGTTTAAAGAAATCGTCGGGTTGATCGAACAAAAAGCCGTTGACGGCCGGTACACACCGGAATCGGTCTGGAAAGTCTGGCAGGACTGGGATTTCGGCCAGAAGAAACAACCATCGGCCTGGTTGACATTTCTGGTATACCGGGTTTTAAAGCGCCTGCAATAGCGGGCCGGGCATTATTAAACTACCTCCGTCCCTTGTTTGTCAACGCCACGATCTTCGGATACAGCCAGATCAAATAAACGCCAAACAGCAGTCCGATATCGGTGAGCAGCACGGCCGGGTGCTCCCAGCCTATCCCATCAAACTTGAAATCCGCCAGCGGCCACAGGAACGGTGTCGGGAACAGTTCCAGCGAATGGGTGGGTATATCGATCAGGATATGCAGAGCCCAGGTGAGCATGATCCACAGCGGCTTCTTCCGGATCAGCCAGACCAGCCCAAAAACAACAGCGAACACCACCAGACTGTGCCACAGGTTATAGAAAATCTGGGCGTAATGGGGGAAATCGGTGATGTTGGGATGGCCGTCAGCCAGGCCCGGCATGCCCGGCAGATTCAGTAAAACCATGGTGAACATGATCCCTTCCGAAAAAATATCCGGCAGGATCGAGAACAGTGCCGCCAGGCCGAACTGTCTACGGTTGCCGCGGCCAAGGGCGATTCCGCCCCACAGACCATGTGAAATGAAATCCACTTACCGATCCTTCCGTTTATTCAGGCTGCATTCAATTCCAATCCCGGCCGCAATCTAATGCGTCGAGCGAAGAAGTAACAATGTAGATCTTTATACAACGCCCGGGTCCGGGATATTTACCATTTAATATCAAACGGTTGTTCCGTAAAATCAACCGGTATCCGGTAATCATATAAGGAAAGCACCAGATGAACGCAGCAACCACCACCAGCCGTTTCGGCTATTTTACCGCCATTATCACGACGGCACTGACCGTAATAACCTTCGGGATCGCCATCAATACACCGCCCCTGGCCGGTCCCTTTTGCCCCGGTGACTGTTTCCAGTACCCCTATGCGGATATCGCCGACCGCTTTCCCCGCGATTATATCTGGATGTACCCGGCCCTGCTGCTGACTCTGGCCTATCTGGCGCTGATGGTTTGCATCCACAACTGGGCGCCCCGGGAGAAAAAAATCTACAGTCAGGTGGGTCTGGCTTTCGCTCTGATCGCCGCCGCCACGATCCTGGTGGATTATTTCCTGCAGGTGTCGGTGATCCAGCCCAGCCTGCTGAATAATGAGTACGACGGGATCGCCCTGCTGACCCAGTTCAACGCCCACGGCATCTTCATCGCCCTGGAGGATTTTGGTTACCTGATGATGAGCATCGCCTTCCTGTTTATGGCATTTGCCTTTTCCACCGGCGACCGTCTGGAAAAAGCGATCCGCTGGTTATTCCTGGCCGCTTTCATCCTGACCGTCCTGGCGCTGATTATCGTCTCGGTCCGATTTGGCATTCACCGCGAATATATCTTCGAGGTCGCCGCCATCACGATCAACTGGACCGTCTTGACAGTCACCGGGATTTTATTGAGTATCGTTTTCAAACGCGCCGGTACGCGGAACTGATGGCCCTTCCGGCCGGCGGCCGACCGTTCCGTCGCAAGAATCAATCGGAATTCAATTACTGTTCCGGAAAAGATTGATTAATTTCCGGTCAAAGTCGGTCACCTAAATGTCACCACTTGCAAAACTTGACCCGATCGTCGCCTTTGTATCGATCCTGGCAATTCTGATCATCCTGATCGGGCTGATTCTCAAACGGATCAAACAACCCTATATCATCGGCTATATCATTATCGGCGCCCTGCTGGGCGAACATGGTCTGGGACTGATCCGGGATGCGGAACTGATCCACCATCTGGGCGAGATGGGGATTATCCTGTTACTGTTTTTTATCGGTATGGATATCAGCCTGCCGGAATTGATCAAACAGTGGCGACTGGCGGCTATCGGCACCTTATTGCAGGTCGGTATCAGCGTTCTGATCATTATAAGCATCGGTCATTTTTTCGACTGGAAAATCGAGCGCTCGATCATCCTCGGTTTCGTCATCGCCCTGAGCAGCTCGGCCGTAATAATCAAGATCATGGACGATAAAAAGCTGGTCAACACGCGCGTCGGCAAAAAGGTGTTGAGCATTTTACTGACCCAGGATATTATCATCGTGCCGCTGCTGATTATTACATCATTGCTGGGCGGCCAGCCGGAACCGCTGGGAAACATCCTGTTAATGATCGTCGGAGGATTGGTCATCATCGCGCTGCTGATTTATATCTATGTCAAAAGGTCGATCAGACTGCCCTTTTCCGAGAAAATCGCCCATGACCGCGAGCTGCAGGTGTTTGTGGCCATTTTGTTGTGTTTCGGGGGGGCGCTGTTGTCCTCGGTTTTCGGGTTGTCCCCGGCACTGGGAGCCTTCGTCGGCGGCATGGTCATGAATGTATCCAAGGCCACCGATTGGATTTTCGCCACACTGCATTCATTCCGGGTTTTGTTTGTGGCCTTGTTTTTTGTCAGTATCGGACTGCAGATCGATTTTGTCTTTCTCAATGAGAATTCCCTGGCGATCGCCATCGTGTTGTTGACGGTCTACCTGGTGAACCATTCCCTGAACGCCCTGATCCTGCGCCTGTTCGCCTGTCCCTGGAAGGAAGCTTTTTTAGGCGGCGCCCTGCTGGCCCAGATCGGTGAACTGAGCTTCCTGCTAAGTTCCTCGGCCTACGCTTTGGGAATCATCGGGACCTACGGCTATAATTTCACGATCAGCCTGATTTCGCTGACACTGATAATTAGCCCCTTCTGGATTTCACTGTCGGAGAAAATTCTGCATATCAGCCGTAAAACGATCAGCCACTGACGACCGCCGCCGAAATTCAATCTACCGCAATCCGCCCTGAGCCCGTCCCCCGGCGGTAATTATTGCCCTAATGCACGACAATACATCCCCCAATACACGCGTATGGGCCGGGTAAAACGCGTACATGGGACCACCCGAGTACAAAGATGGGCCCGCTAAAGCACGCGTATGGGCCGGGTAAAACGCGTATATGGGACCACCCGAGTGCGGCGATGGGTCCGCTAAAGCACGCATATGGGCCGGGTAAAATGCGTGCATGGGACCACCCGAGTGCGGTGATGGGTCAACCGGAACGGTCGGTCAGGACCACCGGAACACGGTGACAGGCCCCTCGGCAACAAGTAGCCTTCCAGGTTGCAAAGCTGGACACCTTGAAGGTTGCCTTACCGCCGATTGTAATGAGAATTATAATTACCCAAACCACCGTAGGGACAAGACATGTCATGTCCCTAAACAAATCGTAGGCCAATACTCCGTTGCCCCACGCAACATCTCACTATTCTCACCGACCGCGCAGCGGCCTTCTCACCAGGCTGTAGGCCATCTCACCGTCACCACAGACAACGGCTCACTTCTCTCCCCTAACAGATCATAGCGTTTTAAAATTGCAAATACTGGTCGAAAAGCAAATTAACACCGTAAAGTGCACTATACAGCTCATTACACCATATTTAAAACACAAATGGAGGTAACAACAGGCATAAGTGCGCTATATTGCTCTTTTGTTTGAATTAATCGAATTATTACGTATATTCGCAACCAAAAGAGCCGTTTAATGCACTTAACAAAACTCATCCAGACATTGAAAAAGAGGCGTAAAGCACTGGGCGTAACCCAGGAACACCTGGCAGAATTATCCGGTGTGGGCCTGCGTACACTGAAAGCTCTGGAAAGCGGCCAGAGCAATCCCACCTTTGAAACATTGGCCAAGCTGGCGGAAGTGCTGGGAATGGAACTGCGATTGGAAGTACAAAAACCCCAGCAGTGATAAATGCGCAGAGCACAAATATATCACAACGGGCGTCTGGCCGGAATCCTGACTCAGCACGACACCCGCAACTATGAGTTTCGTTATAATGATGAATGGTTGGCCAATGACAATCTGCCTGCAATCAGCCTGACCCTGCCCAAATCAAAACAAATCCACCTGGCCGATCACCTCTTCCCGTTTTTCTTCAATATGTTATCCGAAGGAGTAAATAAGAGATTACAATGCCGTCAGCTGAAAATCGATGAGGCTGATTATTTTGGATTACTGCTGGCCACTGCCAGCCAAGATACGATTGGGGCTATCACTGTAAAACCGGTATTAAACGAATGAGCGTACAACAAATAGCATTTTGTCCGGGGACACTGGCGGCAGGATTCAACACCTACAGCCCCACCTGTCTGAATAGAATGTTCAACGGCAGAAAAGTAAGCCATATTTTGCCCTATAACCCGCCACAGGTCAGCGCTGAGGATGCTGAAAAATTCCTGAAAAACCGCCAGCACATATCCATTTCGGGAGTACAGGAAAAGGTATCGCTGATGCTTGAGAAAAACAGATTACGGCTCACCGAAGAGAGCGAACAGGGTACTTACATCCTAAAGCCCATTCCGCGCGATCTGAAACTGGTGGATCAGGTCCCTGCCAATGAACACTTAACCATGCAGATCGCCCGGCAAATCTATGGCATTCCCACGGCTGAAAACGCCCTGATCTTCTTTGAAAATGGCGATCCTGCCTACATCACCCGGCGGTTTGACGTAAAATCCGATGGAATAAAACGGGGGAAGGAGGATTTTGCTTCCCTGGCCGGTAAAACCACCGAGAATACCGGCCCCGATTTCAAGTACAAATACAGCTACGAAAAACTGGCCGAGCTGGTTGTGCGTTATGTTCCAGCCCATAAAGTGGAAATCGAAAAACTGTTCAAACTGATCGTTTTCAATTATCTTTTTTCCAATGGCGATGCCCACCTGAAAAATTTTGCCGTGCTGGAAACACCAAACGGTGACTACACATTGAGCCCGGCTTATGACTTGATCAACACCAGAATCCATGTTGATGATACCGACTTCGCTCTGGAAGATGGCCTCTTTAAAGATGATTTCGAGTCAGAAGCGATGCAAAAAGACGGTTGGACCGGGCTGGCGGATTTCCATGAATTTGCCAGGCGACTGAATATATCCGACCAGCGCCGCGACAAATTGCTGGAACCGTTTCTGACCAGCCCGGATCAGGTCGAAATTCTGGTAAAGCAATCATTTCTGAACAATCAAACCAAACAAGTTTATTTGTCGCATTATCAAACCAGAAAAAACAGGTTGAGCGCGGAATATTGATTAATTCAGCATCAGTATATCAATCCCTGCAGGGACATGATGTCTTGTCCCTACACATTCCAATATTTCCCTTCAATATCAGCATTTTATTCCGTAAGATCACTGCGTCGGTAACTAAACGGGCGGAATTATTCTTGGGGCGAATTTTTAGTTTTATATTGCTAAATCGGGAGGGATAAAAATGATTAGCAATCGGAAATTGAATATAAAAGAAACACACCATTGCTGGTGCGTCGGTCCGAAGATGCTATCTTCGGTGCTGCTAGTGTTTTAATAACTTAAAAAATCTTATGGGACTAACCAATATGCAATATTACCAGATTCAACGAGTATTGAGTGTTCTACAGAACGGCATCTTTCCCGTAGGGACATGACATGTCTTGTCCCTGCACATCCCAATATTTCCCTTCTATATCAGCATTTTATTCCGTAAAATCATTGCACTGGTGACGGAACGGGCGGAATTATTCTTGGGGCGGATTGTGGGATTTATCTTTAACCAGTTATCAATAGTACTTAATTAGCAAAGTGAATAAGTGATTATATAATATTATGGCAAGCATCCTTAACGAGTATATTACTAGAAAATTAGGATTATTAGATCTTCAGAACGAATTGCAGCATCTAATGCAGATTCCGGCGAAAGTTGCCATTGATTCCGGTTGAAAGTTGACCACTTGAACGGCATTCATATTTCCAATTTGATTTAACATATAGGTGGCAGTTTTACTCTACCCATTGGGGTATTTTTTCCTGACTGATTCTCCTTCTATTTCGATTCGATAGGCATTGTGAATGATGCGATCACAGATCGCATCGGCAATGGTTTTATCCCCAATAATTTCATGCCAACTGGAAACGGGTAATTGGGAAGCAATCACGGTGGCCTTGACACCATGTCGGTCTTCCAGGATTTCCAACAGCATTAACCGGCTTTGAATTTCAAGCGGCTGCAGACCAAAATCATCCAAAATTAACACATCCTGGTTTTGGATCTTATTCAGTTCCTTTAGGTAAGTACCATCCGCCTGAAGCAGTTTCAGCCGGCGAAAAAGCTTGGAGCAATTGAAGTACAGGGTCCTAAATCCCAACACACAGGCTTGGTGTCCTAAGGCCACAGCGATAAAACTTTTGCCTACACCAGTCGGACCGGTAATGATGATGTTCTTTTTCTCGGTTACCCAAGTGCCCTCAGAAAAACGGAGGACGGCATTTTTGTCCAGGTTTCGCCTGAGCGTGAAATCGATCTGTTCTAAGGTGGCCTGGTAGCGGAACCGGGCCAGGCGGATCAGGCGTTCAAGTTTCCGGTTGTGACGATCATCCCACTCCGCGTCAATCAGATGCGCCAGCATCTCATCCAGCGTAAACTGGTTGCTCAGACCAGCTTCCAAAGCAGTATTAAACGCCCGCACCATCCCATGCAACTTCATCTGATGCATTTTCTCTAAGGTGGCCTGGTTATTCATTCTTGCCCCCTCACTTATAATAACGACTGCCCCGAATGTTTTCGTGCTCGGGGAGGCTTTTTGAAGAAGGCTCGGATTCCTCGATCCGGTCCAGGCCCTTCTCCAGAATGTTTTTCACCGCCTTATAGGAGTAGTACTCAAACTCCAAGGCTCTTTGACAGGCCCGGTCAACCCGTTGGTGATCATATTTTTTCCCCAGGTTGATGATCCCCAAACAGACTTTGTAAGCCTGTTCCGGATGGGTTCGGCGGGCGAGGATCTGATCGACTAATTGATGAACAGAGGATCCGACTTTCTGGGCCAAGTACTTCATTTTCCCCGGACTCCAGTCCTGGTAGAAACGATGATGTGAGGGCATGTGCTCCGGGCTAGTGGTATACTTGTTGGCAGTACGATCCCTCAAGTGAGACGCCAGGCGGATATTGTCATGATAAATTTCCACCCCAGAGGCGGTAGTGATGATCTTGACCTGTTTCCCTCGATACTGAAAGGGCACACTGTAATAATGCTTATCACAAGACAGATAAACATGGTAGTTGAACTGGGCTTTAGCCGTCTGGAAATATCTTATCTCGTACTTCTTTTTAGGCAGCGGTTTTAGGACCGGGCGTTCAAGCTCTTCAAAGAGCTGTCTCCGGTTCATCTTAAGCCGCTGGAAGTAACGCTCGTTATGTTCGGCAAGCTTTTCTGACATTGCCTGATTCAACTCCCGCAAAGTGAAAAAGCGCCGGTCCCGCAAGGGAGCAAAGATACGACTGTAGATGGTCTTGACCGCATTTTCGACCAGCGCCTTATCCTTCGGTCGGTGGGGCCGGGCGGGGAGAATAACGGTGCCATAATGCCGGGCAAAGTCTCCATACCTGAGGTTAATATCCGGTTCATACTTACTGCCCTTTACCACACCCGATTTCAAACAATCCGGGACAATCGCAAGGGGTACACCGCCCAGATACCAGAGGGCATTTTCATTGGCCCGGATCCAGTCCGCCCGTTGCTGAGTTTCAGTCGCCTCAACATAAGTCAACAAGCTGGCGCCCAGGATCGCTACAAAGGTCTCTACCTCACTTAACTCCCCCGTTTTTGGATTGGTTAACAATAGCTTTTTGCCGGTAAAATCCACAAACAGCTTATCCCCAGCCTTGTGTTCAATATGCATCGTCAACTGAGAGGCCTGCCGCCAGACTTGAAAGTGGTAACAGAACTGGGAATAACTATACCCACGAGGGGTTTCCCGCTGATATTCCTCCCAGAGTACCTGCAGGTTAACCCCGGTCCGTTTCAGCTCCTTAACATAACCTTCAAACTGACTGACCAAGTCCCCATAGCGGGGGGTCTTAAATCGTTTATTCCGGCCTAAAAGCTCAAGCAGCCCCTGATCGCTTTTATCCTTGATCTGAACATAGTTTAGTCCCGTTGCCTTAAAATCATTACGGTACTGGGCCACTACCGGCCGGGAAACGTTCAACGCCCTGGCGATGGCTCGGTTGCTCAAGTTAAGCTCTTCCCCCAACCTGATGATCTCTTTGATTTTCTCCATTCGTATTCTCCTGTTAGCCATGTCATCCTCCTGCTTAGGTTTAATCCAAGCGAGGAATCTGGGCCGTCTTTATGGAAAATATGAACGCTGTTTGGTTGCATTCCGGTCATAGTTGCCAGCCGTTCCGGAAAAAAGGTCGAAAAATGGTCAACTTTCGGCCGGAATGGGTGGCAGGCTTCACCCGGAACAGGTGGCAGGTTTACTCCGGAATGCCTGGCAGGGTTGAGCCGGAATCTGCATCTAATAAATTTATACAATAAACACACTGGACGTTATCTATTTATCTATGCTTCAGATATAAATAAAGGGAAAAACAGAGAAATTGATATTAGTTTGGTTCAAGATGATTTTTATACTATTCAGGATATACTTAGAGAAAGTAACCACAAAATTGTCGACTTCTATATTGAAACCCCAGGTGGAAGTGGTGAGGCAGCAGAAGAAATTGCAAAATTCTTACATAAGAAATTTGAGGAAGTTAATTTTATTGTTGCTGGTGAAGCAAAAAGTGCAGGTACAATATGAGTGCTATCGGGAGACAATATATACATGACCGAGACTGGCAGCCTTGGGCCAATTGATGCACAAGTTAAAATTGGTAGATCGGTAGTATCAGCCCATGATTATAAGGAATGGGTTGATTTAAAAAGAAAAGACGCTGCAAATACTGGTTCACTAAACCCCTTTGATGCTGTAATGGTAGCTCAAATATCACCCGGTGAATTATATGGAATTATTAATTCCTTGGAATTTGCAAAAGATTTGGTTAAGTGTTGGTTAGAAAAGTATAAATTCAAAAATTGGACCGTCACCGAATCAAATAAAAAACCGGTAACAAAAGCAATAAAAGAACATCGAGCGCAAGAAGTCGCCGAGATGTTTTGTAATCATACTACTTGGAGAACGCATGGGAGATCATTAAAAATTGAAGATTTAAAGGATGTGTTAAAAATAGAAAGAATAGATGATGACAATACTCTATCCGATATTGTTTACAGAATAAAAACAGTTATTCGATTAATTCTCGATGGTTCATCAGTATTTAAATTATTCTTCACTGATGACCTTAGAATTTCAAGAACTTTCACAATCAATGCTGGAAGTCATCTACCAAATCCTAGTCAACATACAAGGAAGAATCAAAAACAAATCGATGCGGTTGAATTAAGTATACAATGTCCAAAATGTAAAAAAAACCATAAGGTAAATGGCTATATGGACATTGACACAAATGAAATTAAGAAATTAAAATTACCAACAAGTCCAAATGTTGTTGGCAATGATATACTAGTTTGCGATAGATGCAACTTTGCATTAGATTTGAGTCCCATTAAAAATCAAGTTGAGTCACAGACAAGAAGAAAAGTAACCCTCAAATGACAACAATAAATAAACCATTAAAGATTGAGATTAATTTCGATGGTTCTACCATAAAAACTCTTCTAGATTTCATTTCTGACACACAAGAAGGAAAATTTACAGCACAAAAACCAGATTTAACTCAAATAACCTATAAACGACTCGAGATTCAAGAACAGAGTAATTCGCATTCTCCTACTGACAGCAATAATGAAATATTGCTTTTTGGCAATTTATTCTAATGCATAATTCTCACCCCAAATCCCCCACCCGATTCACATTCAAAAATTTATCCGCAGCACTGAACTGAACTGATTTATACCGCACCGCTTCCACGATCCGGTGCAGGGCCGGGTCGGCAGTAGCCAGTTTTTCCTCTAACAGCGGCAACAACGATTTTTTGTAAAAAGCACAGGTATACTGCCGGTAGCCGCCCACCTCCGGCAGGATAATCTGGTATTCGTCCGACAGCTCGCCCGCCAATTTTTCCAGCACCAACCCGTCCACTTTCGGCAAATCGCAGGCGATGATCAAGGCCCAGTCGTCGGGGCAGTGCCGCAGAGCCGATACAATGCCGGTGAGCGGGTTCTGGTCCGGGCGTATGTCCGCCACGAACGGCAGTTCGCCATAGGCCTGCTTGCCTACCTGATAAATGTCCGTAAATATTTCCTGTAGATTGGCGGCAACAATTTCCAGCATCGGGATACCGTCAATTTCGGCGATGCACTTGGGACTGCCGAAGCGCCGGCTGCGGCCGCCGGTGAGGATATAGGCCGGCTCAGTCCGCTTCATCCAGGACCACGAACCAGCGCTGCCAGGAATGTAAATCAGGCAGGTGCGCCGCCAGAAAATCGTCCAGTTCCACCAGCAGCGATTTCCTCAACGACAGCACCAGCACCCCGGAAAACTGGCCGGAAAGCTGTTTCAGCGCCGGGAAAAAACCCTGGAGATTGAATTCGAAAATACCGACCTCGTCCACGATCAGCCAGTCCGCTGCCGCTGTAGCCAGCCGTTGCGAACCCCAGTCCAGCGCCGCCGAGTCGAAATAATAATGTTCGGTTTGCAGGGCGCGTTCGTGCGGTTCCATCGTGGCGGCCAGCCGCCGCTCGCCGCCGGCGATATCGGTCAAAACCAGGTTCCAGGTCGATTCCGAAACATATTCCCGCGTCGTGAGCACGCCACCGACGGCAATCGTCCGCCGGGCCAGCTCGGCGCATAATTCCCGCAGCCAGGTCGATTTGCCGGTCCCGGGCTCACCGGTCACAACGATCAGAACCGGCATCATTTCGCCAGCGATTTTAACCACCACCTGTGTCGGGTCGTGCCGCAGTCGCGGCTGGTGGGTTTGGGTCAGGCGCTCGGCCAGGTGGATCAGGTCGACAAAAACCTGGCTGATCAGGTTCAGCAGCGCACCGGGCCGGAGGCTGCCGATGGAAAACCGGCGCTGCTTTTTCAGGCGGGTATTGAGAATATGGCGGGCGTTGGGGATGATTTCCCGCGATAATTCGTAGAGGGTCACAAAATTCCTGTTGCCCAGTTTTGACAGGCGTCGGGCGAATTTTTCGCTGTCCAGATTCACGGTCAAGACCTGGATCAGCAGGAATACCACGATTCCGCGCAGGGCCATCAGCCAGGTCTGGGCCAGCTTGTCACTGCTGTAGTCGAACCACAGGATCGTGCGGTCCTGTACGCCGGCGAAGATGGGTACGATGATCACCAGCAGACCGATGGCGAACCAGAAGGTAATGCTTTTCAGGGGCCGCAGCGCCGCCGGGTAGGTCAGTCCGGCCACAACTGTGGCGGCGATGGCAATCGGCAGGGGCGCGGCTCGCAGCCCGATCAGTCCGGCCAGAATGACCAGGGCCGCCAGCCAACGTTTGGATTTACGCAGCAGTCTTGCCATCCGCCAGCGCCAGCCGGATCCGCCCGCGAACCAGCCAGGCCGTCAGGGCGGCGACCAGTCCGAACAGCAGGTGAATGAGAATGTACAGGGCCAGCAGCCACCAGCCCAGGGCCAGGCCCACGGACTCGGAAAATCCCTGGGCGGTCTCCAGGATCACCGGGACGAAACTGGCGCCGAACAGGATCGATTTGGTAACCACCGTCTGCACCAGCGGGTACAGCCCCACCAGCACGCCGGCCAGCAGGTAGCCGGGGCGACCGACGCCGCCACCCAGCAGGACCAGCTCGACGATCAGTCCTTCCATGGTGATGCCGATGAACGGGCCCAGTTTGATCGT